>NC_016641.1:1054500-1406000 GCF_000235585.1 Paenibacillus terrae HPL-003 | reverse complement strand
AGGAGTCGGTGCTAACCGAACTGTGGAACAGACTGCCTGCTACCGTGGAGCTGGCCTCGGCGGGCTTTGCCGTCATGACGTTGCTGACTCTTGGGATGGGGCTGGCTGCCTCGGTACAATCCAGCGGTTGGCTGGATCGTCTGGGAAGGCTGTTTGCACTGCTCGGATCGTCCATCCCTTCTTTTTGGCTTGGCTTTCTGCTGATTTACCTGTTCTCCGTCCGTTTGGGCTGGCTCCCGTCCATGGGCCGGGAAGATTGGACTCATTTGGTACTGCCAGCGCTGACCCTTGGAGCAGGTTTGGGGGCCGTGCAAGCCCGTGTGCTGCGTGCCCAAATGCTGGAGCTGGGTGACCGGAATTTTGTGAAGGCGGCGAAGGCCAGAGGCTTTTCCCGCACGCATATTCTGTTTTTTGAGATATTCAAGCATGCGATTTTGCCGATCATCACGCTGCTAGGCACGAATCTGTCATTTATGCTGGCGGGCAATGTCATTGTAGAGACGATTTTTTCATGGCCGGGTTTGGGCAAGTATTTTATAGATGCGATTACGCAGCGGGATTATCCGGTGATTCAGGGGTATGTTATTTTTGCTGCATTTTTAATCGTAGGTGTTCAGTGTTTGGTAGATGTGGTCCAGGTGGCTGTAGATCCAAGGTTGCGTTTGCGTTAGGGGAGGAAGTTGAAAATGAAAAACATGCGGCTGTCCTTCAAAGGGAGCTTGCTGACAGGAGGCGTACTGCTTGGCCTGATCGTACTGCTCGGTTTGCTGGCTCCATGGGTTGCCCCACATGATCCTCTCAATGTCGATCTCCAGAAGCGCCTGGAGCCGCCCAGCCGGGAATATCCCTTCGGTACGGATCATTTGGGTCGGGATGTACTGTCACGGCTGATTTACGGGATTCGGACAAGCGTACTGATTGCCTGTGCGATTACAGCAGCTACGCTCTGCATCAGTTTGCCGATAGGCTTGCTCATTGGCTATGTGCGCGGGCGTGTGGATCAGCTAGTCATGCGGGTCATTGACGGCGTGCTGGCTTTTCCCGATATCATTTTGACGGTGGCGATTGTGGGTACCTTGGGTCCGGGTTTTGTAAACATGACCTTAGCGATTATTGCGGTACGGTGGGCGGGATATGTTCGGTATATTCGCACCCTTGTTCAAAAAGCCTGTCAGGAGGACTATGTCCGATACGCCCGTTTATCCGGTAATTCGCATGTGCGCATACTGAGACGCTATGTGCTGCCACAGGTGCTGCCCCAACTATTTGTGTACGCGGTCTGGGACATTGGGCGAGTGGTGCTTATGGTTGCCGGACTTTCCTTTCTTGGGCTGGGTGTACAGCCGCCTAAGCCGGAGTGGGGCGTGATGCTGCATGATGCGACGTCGTATTTTCAGGTGGCGCCGCATGTCATGATTTTTCCGGGTTTGGCGATTATGCTGTTTGTGCTTGCGTGCCAGCTTCTGGGAGACCGATTCTCAGACAAGGGGGCGGCAGAATGAAGGATGGGACAGGACAGATGAAAGGGAATATGGCAGGGCGCAAGCCAATGTTGCACGTGGAACATCTGGAGATATGTCGCATAGGCACAGGAGCGGGTACACGTATTGACACAGCAACAGGTGCGGAAGCAGGTAGGAAACCGGGCGCGAATGGGAAAATAATGCGGATAAGCGGTAATCAACCGCTGCTCCGGGATGTCAGCTTTTCCGTGTATCCGGGGGAAATTGTGGCCTTAACCGGGCCGAGCGGATGCGGCAAGAGTCTGACCGCGCACGCAATCTCGGGCATGCTGGAGCCAGGGATCGGCGTTACGCAGGGGCATATGTACTACAACGGGGAGGATATCGTCCCGTTCGATGAACGGCGCTGGCAAAGGCTGCGCCGCAAGGACATTGCCCTGCTCATTCAACAATCGCTGAGCGGGTTGAATCCGATCCGTACCGTCCGCGCACAACTGACGGACACGCTTAGACTGCACGGGCGGCGCTGGATGCCGCCCGAACAGAAGGAGCAGGGCAACCTACCCCGCCCTGTACCGCAGCAGGCCGCCCCACAGGGTGTGCTGCCCCGGATGCGGCAGATGCTGAGCGGGATTGCACAAATGACCGGGGGCTGGGCTACTCAAGCGCAGGAGGATTATCTGTGCTCTTTATTGAGCAAGGTCGGGTTTGCAGACCCTGAGCATATTTTGTCCTCGTACCCTTTTGAATTAAGCGGAGGGATGTGCCAAAGGGTACTGTTGGCTACGATACTAAGCTCCGGTCCGCGCCTTTTTATTGCCGATGAGCCTACCACGGCGCTGGATGTTATCAACCGGGAAAAGGTTCTGGCGTTGTTCCAACAGTTGAGAGAGGACTTCGATCTCACCATTTTGCTAATTTCTCATGATCGTCAGGGTGTGAGTCGTGTGGCGGATCGTGTACTGGAGATGAGCCCGGAAGGAAGGATACGCGAATGATACTGGAATTAAAGCAAGTGACCAAAGCCTATCCTGTCCGCAGACGGAGAAAAGGCTGGTTCAACAAGCAGGATACCGAACAGGCTGCCGTGAAGCAGGTGAGTCTGGAGCTGCAACGGGGAGAATGCCTCGGACTGGTTGGCGAAAGCGGAAGCGGCAAAAGCACGCTGGCACAATGTATCCTAAGGCTGGAATCGTTGACCTCGGGGGAGATTTGGCTGGATCATCAGCCCATTCATACTGGAAGGATGAAGGATGTTCATCTATACAAACGAATCCAACTGGTCGCACAGGACTCATCTTCCTCGCTGCATCCCCGCATGACGATCCGAGATATTTTGGAGGAACCGATCCGAAATTATTTTCCTGAGCGAAAAGCGCAAGTGCTGGAGATCTGTCTGTCCCTACTGGAATCGGTAGGATTGAAGGCTGACAGTCTGGATAAATACCCATCACAGCTAAGCGGTGGACAAAAGCAGCGGGTATGCATCGCCCGTGCGCTGGCGGTGGAGCCGGAAATCATCTTGTTCGACGAATCCGTCGCTAATCTCGATACGGCAACGCAGGCTTCCGTGCTGGACATGCTCAAGAAAGCACAGGTAGAACGTCAGCTATCCTATCTTTTTATCACCCATGATCTTCAATCCACCCGTCCGTTTTGTGATCGGATTGCCGTCATGGTCCAGGGGGAGATCGTGGAGATATTTCAGGAGTGGGATGAAGACCTGTTACAGCATGAATACACGCGTACCCTGTTTCAAGCGTTGGCGGAATAAGCTATATATACCATATTTTACAAATTTAAAATAAATATGAGCTTTCTTTGTCGAATACTGTTGACAAAATAAGAGGTGATACCTATTCTAAATATGATTATGATAATCATTATCACATATATAGAAAAGGGGAAACACATTGATGTCCGTTCGACACCGCAAGACTGCCACCCTTACGCTGGTAGCAATCCTTTTATTATCCGTTATTTTAGGCTGCGCGAAGCAGGATAACACGCCTGCGTCCTCCTCAACCGACGGAGCTGCCAATGAGAAGACGATCACGCTATCGTGGCCGCGCGACATTGGCACGATGAATCCTCACGTATACAATCCTTCCCAACTTTTTGCACAATCCATGATTTATGAGCCGTTAGTCAGTTACAAGCAAGGTGGCAAGCTGGAGCCTGCTTTGGCTGAATCCTGGACCATTTCCAAGGACGGCAAAACATATACGTTCAAGCTGCGTAAAGGCGTGAAATTTTCAGATGGAACGCCATTTAATGCGGCTATAGTCAAAAAGAACTTTGACGCTGTGATGAAAAATGAAAAAACGCATAGCTGGCTTGGTGTGGTAGGCGTTCTCGACAAAACAGAAGCTGTAGATGACAGCACCTTCCGCATGACGCTGAAAGAGCCGTACTATCCGGTGCTTCAGGACTTGTCCGTCGTTCGTCCGTTCCGTTTTCTGGGTGAAGCCGGGTTCCCGGATGATGGAGATACGTCCAAAGGCATCAAGAAACCGGTAGGTACCGGACCTTGGATGCTGGATGAATACAAGCAAGACGAATATGCGACCTTCAAGCGTAACCCGAATTATTGGGGAACCGCACCGAAGATCGATAAAATTATCGTAAAAACCATTCCAGATGGCGAAACACGTGTAATGGCCTTTGAGAAAGGCGATCTGGACCTGATTTATGGAGAGGGCGTCATCAGTCTGGATGCTTTCAAGCAGCTTCGCGACACGAATAATTATGTGACCAAGCTGTCTGAGCCCGTCGGCACAAGAAGCTTGTTGCTTAACTCGTCCAATCCCAAGCTGGCAGACCTTCGGGTACGTCTGGCGCTCCAGCATGGCTTTAACAAGCAGGCGATGGTGGAAGGTGTGACCTCGGGACTGGAGGAAAAAGCGGATACGGTTTTATCCAAAAACTATCCGTATACAAATGTGGACTTACAGCCCGTCGACTATGATGTGGAAAAATCCAAAGCGCTGCTGGATGAGGCTGGCTGGAAGCTGCCCGCAGGCGGCACGGTGCGGGAGAAGGACGGACAACAGCTCGATTTTGAGCTGATTTTTGATAAAACCGATCCGATCCAAAAGGCGATGGCTGAAACCATTCAGGCGGAATGGGGAGAGCTGGGTGTCAAGGTGAACCTGACCGGACTGGAGTTGACGGTTCAAATCAAGCGGCTTAGATCCAATCAGTTTGATCTGTACTTCTGGTACAACTATGGTGCGCCTTATGATCCGCATTCCTTTATTAATGTCATTGCCAAGAAGAGCTTTGGGATTTCCGAGGTACTGAGCGCTCTTCCGATGAAGAAGGATCTGGACCAGCAAGTACACGAAGCGCTCTCATCGACAGACGAAACCAAGCGTCAAGAGCTGTATGCTTCGATTCTGAAAACCCTTCAGGAGCAATCTGCAATTGTGCCTATTTCGTATATTAAGAAAACCGCAGTATATCAGAAAAAGATTACCAATTTTGTATTCCCGGCCAATCGGGATGAAAATCCGTTTGAGGGAATTGAAATCGGGAAGTAGTTGAAACCGAAGGGTAACGATAGTTTACAGGATAGGAGGACAACTCATGATCAGCTATATTGGGAAGCGAATGGTAGCGGTCATTCCTATTGTTCTCTTTGCCACCCTTGTTACCTTTGCACTCATTCATATTTCACCAGTTGATCCGGCCGAGGCCTATTTGACGGCAGCTCATATCTATCCAACTCCAGAAATTCTGGAGCAGAAAAGACATGAGTTTGGGCTGGATCAGCCTTTGCTGACCCAGTATATACAGACGCTGCAAAGAATCAGTCGGCTGGACTTTGGTATCTCATATCTGACGAACAAGCCGGTGTGGGATGAGGTGAAGGTTCGGCTGCCTGCCACTGTCGAGCTGGCCTTGAGCAGCATGCTGCTATCCATCGTGGTGAGTATCCCGCTGGGCGTGCTGGCGGCGATACGTAAAAATGGCTGGATCGACATGCTCAGTCGAGGGCTTTCTTATTTTGGAGCGTCTATTCCTCAATTCTGGCTGGGATATCTGTTGATCTTCTTTTTCTCCGTGAAGCTGGATTGGCTGCCTGTAGAGGGCCGGGGAACGTGGCAGCATCTGGTGTTGCCTACGTTGACCCTGTCGCTGGTTCTGATTGCTCTATATACGCGTCTGCTGCGCTCCAGTGTATTGGAGCAGCTTCAGGAAACGTATGTGCAGTATGCCAGAACCAGAGGGATTCGTGAGCGGGTGATCATGCTCAAGCATGTGCTCAAAATTGCCATTGCCCCGCTGATTACCGGTATGGGCATGAATCTGGGCAAGCTGCTGACCGGAACGATTATTGTGGAGCAGGTGTTTTCATGGCCCGGGTTTGGCCGTTATTTTGTGGAAGCGATTTTTAACCGGGATATTCCCGTCATACAATGCTATGTGTTTCTGGCGGCATGCCTGTTCATCGTATGCAATTTGCTCGTTGATCTGGTGCATTTGTATATGGATCCCCGAATTTCATCGAAGGGACGAACAGAGCAGTGATGATAAGGTTGCGTACAATGTTCAAGGGTCAAAAGGTGATCGTGGTCTGCTCTGTAGTGCTTTTGATTCTTTTTATGATTATGGTGCTGGCCCCGTGGCTGGCTCCCCATGATCCGGTTAAAGTCAATTTACTGCATAAGCTGGAAGGCCCTTCGAAGGAATATTGGCTGGGAACCGATCATTTGGGTCGGGACAATCTGTCCCGGCTGCTGTATGGAGCGCGGATTTCACTCGGTTTTGCGACATTAATTTTCCTGTCCTCGCTTAGCATCGGCGTCGTGATCGGATCAGTTGCAGGTTATTTGGGTGGCTGGGTCGATAGTGTGCTGATGCGGTTTTGCGAAGGTATTATGGCGTTTCCGAATCTGGTACTTGTGCTGGGTATTGTCGGTATTTTTGGGCCGGGTCTCATGCAGGTGCTGCTCGCCTTGATGATGGTGCAGTGGGTGTATTATGCCAGAATGTGCCGCAATATGGTCGTCAGTCTGAAAGAGCGGAATTTCATAGCTGCCGCAAGGATTAGCGGGTCCTCTTCAGGAGCCATTATCCGGCGGCATATCATTCCGAATGTACTGCGGCCGATTGTGGTCATGGGTACGCTGGAGATGGGCTGGGCGATCATGGATATTTCGGCGTTGTCTTTCCTCGGTCTGGGCATCCAGCCGCCGACCCCCGAATGGGGAGCCATGATTCATGAAGGAACGGGATACATCCGCAGTCATCCGGAATTAATGATCTATCCGGGCGTCATGATTCTGGTGGTGGTCATGGCCTTCAATATATTGGGAGAGGCGCTGTCCGACCGATACGGAATTGCCAAACGTCAGTAAAAACAGGAGTGAGAACAACGATGGACGACGGGGCGAAGTCGAAGGTGCTGGAGGTCAGCGGCTTGCAGGTAAAGCTCAAAACCGATGCAGGGGCGGTGTCTCTGCTGGAGCCGATCCATTTTGAGCTGAAAAAGGGACAGGTTCTTGGTCTTGTCGGCGAGAGTGGAAGCGGCAAAACGGTAACTTGTAACGCGCTGCTCCAGTTGCTGGATCGCCAGACGATGGACGTAGAAGGCAGTGTCCGTCTGAACGGGCGCGAGCTGAACGGAATGGCGGCCGAGGAGATGCGGCGCATTCGGGGCAAAGAAATCGCGTTTATTATGCAAAATCCAATGAGCGCTTTTACGCCGGTGTATACGATTGGGTCTCAGTTTATGGAAACGATCCGCACTCACACCGGATTGACCACACGACAGGCCCGCGACCTTGCCATATCGGCTTTGGAAAACATGAATCTGCCCGACCCGGCCAAGCTGATGAAGCGTTATCCGTTTCAGTTGAGCGGGGGGATGCTACAACGGGTCATGATTGCCATTTCGATGTGCCTGCGGCCAGCAGTGGTTATTGCGGATGAACCGACGACGGCGCTCGATGTGGTTAATCAGCTACAGGTGCTAAGAGAGCTGGATCGCTTGCGTACGGAATACGACACTTCCATTTTGCTGATCTCGCATGATCTGGGCGTCATATCCCAAATGGCGGATGAAGTGGCTGTCATGCAGCGGGGACGTATCGTTGAGCAGGCGGAGGTTCATCAGTTGTTCGATCAGCCACAGCATGATTATACGAAAATGCTGCTGCATGCCAGGCCCAAGTTGTCCCTACGGGGCGTGAATCAGGTAGGAGGTTAGTGGCCTGTAGACGGTTACACTTTCAAAAGGGGAGCGAATGCGCGTGCTACAAGTGAAGGAAGTAACTCATAGCTATGGAAGGCGCAAATGGTTGGGCCGCTCCGAACCACGCCCCCCTGTGCTGGCGGACGTTTCGCTTACCATAGAGAGTGGATTTTGCCTGGGCTTGCTTGGAACCAGCGGAGCGGGGAAAAGCACGCTGGGCAAGGTCATTCTGGGGCTGGAGAAGCCGCAGGAGGGTCAGGTGCTGTTCCAGGGTCAGGACATTTATAATGGAAGTCAACAAGTCCGCAGGGGACTGCGACGGGATATGCAGGTCGTATTTCAGGATTGCTATTCTGCTGTAAATCCCCGAATGACCGCCGGGCAGATTATCGGGGAGCCTCTGGACAATTACGAACGTTTATCGGTACAGGAGCAAAAGAGAACGGTCGAAAACCTGCTGGAACGAGTTGGTCTCAAGCCGGAGGATCGGAATAAATATCCGCATCAATTCAGCGGCGGACAATTGCAGCGGATCAACATTGCACGGGCGATTGCCCTCAAGCCCAAGCTCATCGTACTGGATGAGTCTGTCAGCAGCCTGGATATGGTTCACCAGATGCATATTTTATCCCTGCTGGGAGAGCTGAAATCCTCGTTCGGATTGTCGTATCTGTTCATCACGCATGATATTCGGGCGGCTTACGCCGTCTGTGATGGTATTGCCGTGATGGAGCAGGGGAAATTGATCGAACGCTGCGATGACAAGGACCGGATTTTTGAATCGGCGCATCCCGCTGTGCAACGGTTGATCTCGTCCATTTTACCAGAGCATCCCGCAGACCGTCTCTCTCTCCATGGATGATGTAGTCGGACCCGCAAGGGTCCTTTTTTGTGCAACATATGGATAAGTGATCTAAATTAAATTTATCTGTTGTATTATTTCAGGAACCCGTTATAATATAAAATCATACTAAATCACTTGGATTAAAAGGGAGAATCACATATGAAGAAATCTGCGTTTGTTGCAGCGATTGGCCTATCGCTCGTGTTATTGACGGGAGCCTTGAGCGGATGTTCCTCGAAGGAAGCAGCATCGGGGGATAAGGTTATTTATGTGGGCACACAAAATGACTACCCGCCGTTCGCTTTCACGAATGATAAAAATGAGCTGACCGGGTACGATGTGGAAGTGGTCAAGGAGATTGACAAGAAGCTGGACGGCTATAAGTTTGAGTTTGTACCTTCCGGCTGGGACGGAATTTTCCTGGCGCTGGAATCGAACAAGATTCAGGTCGTAGCAGATGAAGTCGCCAAAAATCCCGAGCGTGAGCAAAAATATTTGTTCTCAGGTGAATCCTACTTTCAGGCACAATCCGTCATAGTTGTGAAAAAGGGTAGAACCGATATTCATTCCCTCAAGGATTTGGAAGGCAAGAAGGTAGCCGCTTCGGTAGGCGATTCCTACACACAATTGCTGGAACAGTACAATGCGAAGAACGGCAACAAAATTATTTTGAAATACAATGACACGGGTACCTCATCCGACAACCTTCAGGACGTGCAAAATGGCCGGGTGGACGCTTATGTGAATGATCCAGTCATGACGGCTGCTACGATCAAGAAGGAAGGCTTGCAGGTCGAAGCGATAGGTGATCCTGTGCAAACGGATGATATCAATCTGGTGTTCAAAAAGGATAAGCAGGGCGAAGAGCTGAAAGCTAAAATCGACCCGATTATTAAAGAGCTTAAAACGGACGGAACGCTGAAAAAACTGTCTGAACAATGGACAGGAGGGGAATATATCCCGCAGTAACAACAATGTAATGGGTAAAGTGAGGTTCCTATGGAAAAGCTGTTTGATCTGGATTATATGCTGAAAAGCCTTCCTCGGATCGTGGAGTATCTGCCCGTTACGCTATGGATTGCGCTATTGTCCATGCTGCTGGGTTCGATCATCGGGTTGGGGACGGCTTTAATTCGGATATACAAGGTGCCTGTATTGGCGCAATTGTCTACGTTGTATGTCTCGTACATTCGGGGAACGCCGCTCATTGTGCAGTTATTTCTCGTATATTATGGAATACCCAAGTTTCTATATTATTTTCAGAGCGAATACGGTTTCTTGCAGCAATTAAATATCTATGTGATTCCGCCCGAGATTTTCGCGTTGTTGTCATTTTCGCTGAATCTCGGGGGGTATCTGTCGGAAACGTTCCGGGCGGCGATTAATTCGGTGGATCGGGGGCAATTTGAGGCTGCGAATTCCATCGGGATGAGTCAGACACAGATTATGCTTAAAATTGTGCTGCCACAAGCGTTGACGGTGGCCTTGCCCAATCTGGGGAACACGCTGATTAGTACGGTGAAGGATACGTCTTTTATCTTTATGATTGGTGTTGTTGATATGATGGGACAGGCCAAAATTATGGGCGCTCGTGCGCTGGCCTTTTTTGAGGTATACGTTGCGGTGTCCCTGATCTACTGGCTGGTGTGCATCATTATTGAGCGTGGGCTTGTCGTGCTGGAGAAGCGTATTCGAATTTACGAAAGAAGTGAGTAAGGACATGATTCAGCTTCATCAAATTCATAAGCATTTTGGACAGCATCATGTGTTGAAGGGTATAGACCTGACCGTAGGCAAAGGAGAAGTCGTGGTTATTCTGGGGCCAAGCGGATCAGGCAAGTCCACATTGCTGCGCAGCATTAATTTTTTGGAGCAGCCGACCAGCGGTGTCATTGAGATTGACGGTGTGAAGGTGGATGCAGCCAAGGCGGGGAAAAAGGACATTCTCGGACTGCGCACGGCAACGGCAATGGTATTTCAGCAATATCAACTGTTCAAAAACCTGAATGCCCTCCACAATGTCATGATCGGCCTGACCAGTGTCAAAAAGCTGGACCGCAAGCAGGCGAGGGAGATCAGTGAAGGCATTCTGGAAAAGGTCGGGTTGAAGGATCGCATGACCTACTACCCTGCCCAGCTTTCGGGTGGACAGCAGCAGCGTGTTGCAATTGCCCGCGCTTTGGCACTGAATCCGCAGGTGTTGCTGTTCGACGAACCAACGTCCTCACTCGACCCTGAGCTGGTGGATGAAGTGCTGTCAGTCATTCAAAAAGTGGCAAGTGAAGGCAATACGATGATTATCGTCACGCATGAGCTTGGCTTTGCGAGAGATGTAGCGGATCGGGTCGTACTGATGGAGCATGGTGTGATCGTGGAGCAAGGCCCGGTAGAGCAGTTTTTCACCAATCCGAAGGAAGAACGAACACGGCAGTTCCTGGGCAAAGCGTTGGTACAGAGAGCGCCACAGGAGTAATTGGTATTTCCGTAAGAGTACGCAGAATGGGGTACAACAAGGTTCGTCTCCATATGCAGTACCAGTGAAGACACCTTAAATGGTGTCTTTTTTCATTTCAGTGGCTGTTTTGGGCTATACACATGGCGGCTAGAAAGCTTGCTATGACACGATTTCTGGGGCTTACGGTTAATGAATACAGTGAGCTTCACTGATGCTATGCGAAGATGGGCAAGTTTGGCCGTCACGTAACCAGTGTTAAATATAGCCGCCTTCCATATCTCCTCATCCGTACTTCGATTCGTTAAAACTACTTCTCTAAAACCTCCAAAGCTTCTTAGTTTTCTTTTACTAAACTGCTCACTTATGCCTAATATATTCCAACACGGCAAGCTGATTCAAGCTGAGCGGTTTTACTCACCTTTGTAAGGCTCAAAACCCTTGAAAAATGATATAATAATAACGAATGGAGCTGGTAACGATGGATTTACTTGACCCTCGTGTATTTTAAACTATTCGTTCTTGAAGAATGAGCAATATCACAACATATTTCATTTGCGGGAAGACCGGACAGGGATATCCTTGATTGATGACATTGAGGTTCATTTCTTGGAATTGCCTAAGCTGGATGAGCATAGCGTTCCGTCTGAAGGCGGATTGATCAATTGGCTGTTGTTTCTAAAAAGTGCCGATACATCATATTGGGAGGTGCTGAAGATGAATGAGCCAGGTTTGGAGAAGGCGATGGACACCCTGCAATATTTGAGTCAGGATTCGGATGCCAGACGATTGTATGAGGCCAGACAGAAGTATCTGCATGATGAGGCTTCTATGCTGGAAAGTGCAGAAATGGAAGGTGTTAAGAAAGTGGCCAAGAATATGCTCGAAATGAATCTGGATATAACGACCATTGTGAAGGCCACTGGATTAACGGAACAGGAAATCAAAGGCTTGAGCAAGAATAGTTAAGGGTATTTCTAATTCTCTTTTGATTGACAGCTATGTTTAAGATGGTTTAGCCTATATTCACATTGAGGTCTTTAAAAATATCAATAATAACTCTGCTCATCTTTGTGTACTTACCATTGATGTTAGAGACTATAGATCCTTCTGCATTCCAATATGACCATGATTCAGTAGTTGCTTTGTCAACTGTTTCAAAACCAGTAGTGTTGATGAATGCAGGGAGTAATGGAGCAGAGGACTTTTTGCCAGCTTTTCTACATAGCTGCCGATGAATTCTTGATCTCAGAAAGATTTCGGCTGGAGATGTGGTCCTGAAAGCAAGAAAGCAGTTGTCGCAGACTTTCCTCTGTGATGGTTGCTTTTTCTTTTACATGCTGAGCCTCAAAGATGACTGAGCCATCCGTGCTTGTACACATAGAGTCTGTAAAATAAATTGTGTACTCACCCATGCTTATTTCCAATGTCACTTAAATCAGTCTTGTGATTTTTTGTGAAGTACGTAATGTATAGAATGAAAAGTGTTGAAATGAATTCCGAGGGGGAGCTATGTATTAAAAGGGGGTATTATCGCAAGGTCATCGGAATCGGCCTGATTTTTTTACTTTCTATTGTGTTGTTCGTTACTATTTATTTGCAAACGATACCGAATCAGGACATATCCTAAGATGTAATCGGGAAGGAACATGGGTACATGAAAAAGGTTCTATTTATTAATACCGGAGGGACGATCTCTTCCTCCTATCAGGAAAATGGTCTGACGCCGACCCAATCGGCTGAAAATATCTTGGCGGAAATTCCAGAGTTGAAGGAAATCTGTGAAATTGATGCCCATAATCTGATGAGCATTGATAGCACGAATACACAACCGGAGGACTGGGCTTCCATCGCCCGAATGGTACATCGTTCCCTCGACCAGTACGACGGTATCGTCATTGCCCATGGCACGGATACGATGGCTTATACAGCCTCTGCTTTGAGCTTCATGTTGGGAACCGTAGACAAGCCGGTCGTGGTGACGGGGTCGCAGGTGTCCATTCTGGCTGAGCACAGTGATTCCAAAAAAAATGTAATCGACTCGTTCCTGACCGCATGTGGGGAGGTGGCAGGGGTATTTGTCGTATTTAACGGCAAAATCATCAACGGCAGCCGCAGCTCCAAAATCAGAACGCGCAGCTATAACGCTTTTGAGAGTATTAACTATCCGTATATCGGCCTCGTGGAAGATGGGAAGGTGGTCTATACAGAGGGCGTATTTGCGAATCGCGGTACAGTTCGCCATCCGTACAATGACGGGTATGCTTCGGAGGTATTTCTGCTCAGACTGATTCCCGGTACGAATCCGGCAATTTTCGATGCCATTCAGGGTTTGGGCTATAAAGGGATCGTGATTGAGGGCTTTGGCATGGGTGGCGTGCCCTTCAAGGAAAGAAGCCTGATCAGCAAAATTGAGGAATTAATGAAGGATGGCATGAGCATCGTCGTGACCACCCAATGTCCTTATGAGGGCGGCGATCTGACGATTTATGAGGTAGGGCAGAAGGTGCTGGAAAAGGGTGTTATTCCGGGTTATGACATGACGACGGAGGCACTTGTGACTAAAATGATGTGGGCGTTGGGCCAGACCACTGACCCTGCCGGAGTAGCAAAAATTATGGCCACGAACTATGCGGACGAGGTTTCCTTGCCTACGGATACAGCCCCCCTGTAAGGGAATTCCGATTGTTACTGCAACGGGCCCGAAGGGCGGAATTCACTTGATGGAGGGCTATACGGCGAACCTTAAACAGTTAAATAGCGGTGATGTCATTCAGTTGTACTTAACGGGTATGGGCATTTATACGGGCGGGCCAACAGAATCGGGCTTGAAGCTAAAAAATGCACTGCTCAAACTGGAACAGACCATGCCGGACTCTTATCAGTCAGATATTCGGAAGGCCAAAGCGCGGTTTTATTTTGATGATACGCCCTGGTGGACGGAGGGCGTAGCGATTCCCTGCCTTGAGGTCGTGAGAGCTGCGGTATGGGGGTCTTATAAAATAACCATTCAGTACCGTAAAGCGGATGGAACCCGTTCTTCCCCGGTTGTGATCCGGACGAATGAGGCGCAAGCTGGAATCGTAGCGAAAAGACTGGAAATTCTCCAGTCCCGCACAGGAAGGAAGCCAGTTGCTTCTGACCGTAAACATGTACAGCTATGAAGCGGCCTGTCGTGATACAATGGATTGGATTGGCCGAGTTGAAATCGTAGAGCCTGCAGCCCTCCGGCATTTTGTGAAGGGGCAAATCAGCCAACTCCAGAAAAAATATATATAAATCATCAAAAAACACCTGCCAATGGCAGATGCTTTTGCTTGTTACGTCCAGGCCCAGAGGAATCCGTCACGATCCCAGGCGATTTTACCGCCATGAAGCTTGCGAAACGCTTTTTTGATTTCCTTTTCGAGAGATACATGACCATGCTCACTTATAAACACATACTGCTCTCCATACTCAGAGCGTACATATGCAATCGCGTCTTCTTGTTTTAAGGTTCCCACTTCACGAATTTGTGCGACCATCCATGCTGCAATTTGCTGTTCTGTTGTAAGGGTATTATTCATTTGTCATATCCTTTCCTTTGTTCCATAATACATCAGATTATAGCTAATTGACCTATGGTAAGATAAGTGTTTTTCAATTCACTCTTCATATAGTATACGCAAACTACGAAATTACCAAATCTGTCGGTAGCAGCCCCTAGTTGTGAATTGATTTTGAGTAGTTTGTAAATACGCAACTCATTATTCATATTTATACATCTATGAAATAAATACTATGAACTATATGTTTTTAGTTTTTTATATTTTAGAATAATCATTGTTGCGCTTTATTGTAATTATCTGTTACAAGAGGCGCGTAAGAGGAAGCAAGGGACCTTACTCTAAGAATACGTGACCTATCCATATCGCTAAGCTAGTGATTCGTGTGATTTCAAGAAAAGATTGACTCTGTCCAGATAAATTTTAAGTAAACGAATTTATACAGTTGGCGAAGTGGGTTTTGTTTTGTATAATAAAGGGAATATTCACGGGAATTTTCTTTTTTTGAATTGAAAACATACAAGTAATCCCTGGGGGTGCCTGATTTGAAGGAAACAACCACGATTCGTGCAGAGCTGGAACAGTATATCAGACGTGAAGGAATCACGATTAGTAAGTTTGGGGAGAACACGGGTATTAATGCGGGCACGATCAGTGCCATTATCAACGGTAATCGGCCGATTGCGATGTTGCTATTGGATCGGATTGCGGCAGGCATGGGGCTTGAAGAAGGAAGTCTCTATGAGCTGTACATTGAAGAATTTATACGGAATGCAGCACCGAATTGGCGGCGGGTTCGCCCATTTTTGTACCGCTGTGCAGAGCTGAACAAGCTGGACTGTATTGAACAAGTCGTGGAATTTATGATGGACTATCTGATTTACGCTCCGGCCTTGTTTGAAACGGCAGAAGAATTGTTCAGAGAAGGCAGATTTGCGGCAGCGGCTATTATCTATAAAAATGTCTCGGAAAGCGAGAAGTATCAGCATTCCGAACGTCTGGCTCTCTGCCAGTATCGGTTATTTACAATCGCTGTCGGTGATGATCAGGACGAAAATTTGTGGGCCGCTACTCACTTTGAAAGCTTTGTAGATCGATTGGGTGAAGTGGATCAACTGGATGCATTAAAGGATTTGGCCAATACTTATGTTTCGCTGCGTCGGTGGGATAAAGTAGACGCGTTAGCTGATAAAATGTGTCGCAGGGCTAAAGTGCAGTATGAGCAAAAATATGGAAAAACTAGAAGAGCAGAGCGTGACAAGGAAACAAAGGGTCCTTTGTTTATGTATATTGTATACTCTTACGTGCTGCGTGCCGGTATTTGTGACGAACGAGGGGATTACAAAAAGGCTTTGGAATATGTCTCCCTGTATGCGGATCTAAGCTGGGTGCAGGAGGATACGGAAGAAGCACGCCGCTTGAAGGAACAGTGTAGTAACTGGGCTGAGGCTAACGGATATCTGTATCAGCTTATGTCCGGTAAACTGGACGTCATTCCACAGTATGTGGCCTATCTGGAAAGAAACGAAGGCGAGATTCTGATGGGATTGTTCAAAATCATGCTGGCCGCAAACCGTTATGATTTTAATGTGGACGATGTACTGCAACGTTTCGAAAAAGAGATTGCTGCATTTGCGGATCACCATACCAAGGTAGGCACCTATACGGAGCAAGTGTCAGCGGATCTCTATGCACGATTCCTAGCCGAGCGGGCTTGCTACGATCTCGATAAAAAGCGCTATGCAAAAGGCATGAAATTTCTGTTGGAAAGCCTGTCCTATTCCGTGGTGCTGAATGGTAATCCTGTAACGATTAAATGTGTAGGTTTATTTGAGAAATTCCGGCATACTGCCTCGCCGGAGGCGACGGAGGAATATAAAAATTTACTTAGAGAGGTAGATCATTTTAATGATAAAAAAGATCGTTATTTTTCTGCTCGCGTTTAATTTTTTTATCATACTAAATTCTTCACCCATTGCTCCCCCTGTAGAGGATCCTAGTGGAGCTCACAGTCATGGGATGGGTGGCTGGTCATTTTCATCCCAGGATACTTCTGCTTAAATTAGGCTGGGATATCGACATGAAAGGTATTCTCTTGTAAAAGAGGATACCTTTTTTATTGTGGCGGAACACTCGCGAATGAACTCTTTTTCCATTAAGGCTTGGATATTTGCAGTTGAGCAGGCGGGAACCAGACATGACGCAGATCCACCCACCCCTGGCTGTTGAAGGAAACGCCGCGTACAGAAGGGAGATATGCTGTCTGGACGGGCTTTTCATATAAAATATGGAGCTGGTGCTCCTGAATAAGCCGGGCTTCGATATGCTCGAATTGACGCGCTCTGACCGTATGATCTGCTTCCCGTGTAATATCGCGCAGCAGTCTTTCGATATCCACACGGCTATGCGGCTCCACATGGCCGGACACGTTGAGATACAGATCGAACAGGCGCAATTGCTCATCACGGTCACGAAACAAAGAAAAGATGATCAGGTCTGATTCCATACGGATGGAGGAGCTTTTGAATTCATTCATGGACGCAGCCACGATATTACAAGTATATCCGCACGATTCCAGCTGAGCCGCGACCCGGTCCGCATCGGCTCTATACTCGGGAATGGTCGCAATTTGCAGCGTTGCCGGGGGTTCATACGACTCGTCGGATGCATCCACCATCGGAGGGAGGCTGCGATGATCCAGACACGCCACGATACGGTCACGTACTTCCGGGTTACGTAACGGCCCGTCCTTGTGCGTATTGCATGTAATAAATTTACGCACCGAGGCTGCCGAGTGAATCTGACTCCATGCAGTATCCGTGTTCCCGGCCAATACGGGATTGTGGATGATATGAAAAGGCGAAGCTGTATCTGCGGTATCCGCCGCCGATTCCGGCTTGGCCGCCCACGGGAGCTGAACAATTTCCACCCGGTCGAGATGGGCGCGGCCTTGAAAATAAGGAGCGAATGCCTCCAGTATGCATAAGCTCTCGTTCATCTCCGTGACCTTGAAAGCCCCTGTGCCCACAGGGCGGATGCCAAAGGCCGCTTCACCCGCCTGATTCAGCTCACGAGGCACGATGGCGGCACGACTGGTACACAGGAAGGACAGAAATAGCTCATTTGGCTCCTTCAGCTCGAAGCGTACTATCGTCGGACTGAGCGCCTGTACGTGCTCGATTTGCCGAACGATAAAATGGTACAGCCTCCGTCCCGGCGCACGGCTCAGCCGCTCAAAGGTATAAACCACATCCTCGGCGGTCAGTATTTTGCCGTTATGGAACAGTACTTCCTTACGTAAGAAAAAGGTCCATTGCGTACGGGTAGCGTCCACCTCCCAAGCGTGCGCCAGTCCCGGCAAAATCTCACCGCTCTCGTTCGCCCGGCGGGCCAGCCCGTCAAAGACGTGGCTGGATACGAAGGACTCCGCGAGCCAGTTCATATACAGCGGGTCCAGCGTGTATAGCTGCTGGCGAATGGGCAGACGCAACGTATCAATCTGCTGCTGATCGCTGCGAACCTCTGCATGATGCCCAAAGTAGTTCAGCAGCCAGCCTTGCAAATGCTCCTGCATCGTGGATGAACGCGAATGGGCCCGGATTTCATCCAGTGCGCGTTTGATGTCGTGGCGGTCGATGGCCTGCATCATGGACTGCACCGCAATGTCCTCCGGCTGAATCAGGAAGTGCAGGCTGGAGCGGCGGCCCCTGCCTCGGCGGGGAGTCCACTGTATCCAGTCATGCTTTTCCATTTTCTGAATGATCATCAGGGCATTACGGTGGGTGCAGTCAAAAATAGCCGCCAACTCATCCAGCGTAGTCTCTATTGTATGGTTCTCGTCCCTGTCGTCAGCGGTGTGCGAGTGAAGCCGCAAAAATTGGGCATGAAGTTTCATAAAATGGTTGCTCCGTTTCCCCTATGGATGATTAAAGTACAGTCGTTTATATAAAATAGGAAATTTTACGTCGATTAATTTCTCTTTATCTTCTTATTTTATCATCTACAATAAGGGTTATAAAGCATATTTGTGGAGGTATTTACCATGCATGACAAGTTGAGTGGAACTTCTTTGCCGAAACCGTCGTTCCTGTCCGCCTTTGCTGCTGCGATTGTGTTGGCGCTGGTTCATCAATATCTGTTTTACGGGCATGCGCTAGGCGTGTCTCTGCCGATTTTTGTCATTCTGTTCTACACCTATATGTATGTCTATAATCGGGATCGTATCCGGCTTGACTCATGGATGGGGCGATTGCTGTTTGCCGTGATTGTGCTGCTGTCGCTGACGTATGCACTGTTCGATAATCCGGTTTTATATGTGTTAAATGCATTGGCTATACCTGCTCTGATTAGTGTACATATGGTGATGCTGCTCGGAGAGAAGAGGCATAGCTGGTCGGAACCCGGTATCATTGGTCAGGCGTTAAGCCATTTGTTTTATCAAAATCTGCGACATGTCGTGACTCCGTTTCGGATGTTCAAGACAGCAGCCTTTCGGAATGTAAAGGATGAGCGCAAGCGTGTATTGGGGAAAGTGATGGTCGGTTTGCTGATCGCCCTGCCGCTGCTGTTCATCATTATATCTTTGCTGGCATCAGCGGATGGGATGTTCGAGGAACTGTTATCCGGCATACCTTCATGGATCGGAACGCTGTCATTTGGTAGCGGAATGCTGCGGCTGATCTGGACCTGCTTCTTTACCTTCTGTTTTTTCTGCTATTTGTGGGGATTCGTACAGCCTGCTTTGCGTGATCCGGGCCAAGAGGAGCAGTCGCGGCACGGGTTAAGCGAGGGGGCGAATGGTCAAACCACCGAGTATGATGGTCATTCCTCGGTGATCATCGACAGATCAAGGATACCTTATCACGAGCCGGTAGCGATCAAGTTTGATCCTGTGATTACAGCTACGGTGCTGATGGTTATGAATCTGGTGTATGTTGTGTTCGTCGTATTGCAGTTCGGGTATCTGTTTGGTGCATGGGAAGGTACCTTGCCAGAAGGAACCTCGTATGCAGAATATGCGAGAAGGGGCTTCGGGGAGCTGGTTATGGTGACAGGTATCAACTTTGTGCTCATGATCAGTGTGCTAAAGTGGACCGAATTCGGCTCAAATATATTGCAAAAAATGAACAACGGCTTGCTGTATGTACTTGTGGGCTGCTCGGGTGTGATGCTGTATTCGGGCTATACCCGGTTGGTCATGTACGAAGAGGCCTATGGATATACGTACACCCGTTATCTGGTACACGCGTTTATGATTTTTCTGGGCTTGCTGCTACTCATTGCGGCAGTGCGCATTCATGTCCGTCAGCTTCCGTTGGCGAAATATTATGTTGTACTCGCTTTGGTGGCGTATGTTGTTGTGAATTATGTGGGCATTGATGTACGGATTGCTGAAAATAATCTCGAACGGTATCGCACTACATCGGTGATAGATAAGGAATATTTGAGTGGGCTATCGGCGGATGCTATTCCGCTGCTGATTGAATTTAGCCGTAAGGAACACGGAGCGATGGATGAGTTTCTACAAGGTCGTCTGATGAGCATGACGAGGGAAGAAACGGCATGGCCTGCGTTCAATTGGGCCGAATATCGGGCACAGCGCAAGCTGCACGACTATATTTTGGAATGAGAGGTGCTTGGGAATGATCGGAACAGATGCAGTACAGGGTATGGTTTTGGAGCTACAAAATGAAATGTCACAGTATCGGCATCAGTTTGTTGTAAGACGGAACGCTTTTCTCGCGGAGGCGATGTGCCTCGGCTTGAGTGAGGGGGAGACCCGCTCTTATGCTGTCCAGAGCATCGGTCCGGTCGTTCCCGTTACGTGTATGCCCACGCTGGCTCCTGGCAAAACCCGGCCGCTCAGTCCGATGCTGGAAGCACGCTACCGTTATGCCGGGTACTGGCAGGACATGGGAGAGCATATGCTCTTGCCGGATGATGTGCTGCGGATCTCAGGCACAGAGCGGTTTCGCAGTTGGATCAGCGATATGCGGAATTATTGGGTGGAATCGGCCCCGTACCGATTTGGGGATGACCGCCTTTCGCTCCTGTCTGTCGCCAATGAGGAGGAAGGCCACTTTTCCATGCTGGTCTGGAAGGAGCCTGGTGAAGAGCCAGAAGTATGGACGTACGCTTCGCAGCATGAATACCGGTTCAGCCATCTGCTGCATTGGTTCAAATGGTTGAACGGGCGGAGTGAAGAATGAGAGGTACAGATGAAAAAGCATCGTAATTGGATTGTGCTATTTATCGGCGTCGCTCTGATGGCGGGAGTTGCGGACTATTTTACACAAGCTAAACGGGCTACTGATGAGCTTATCGTTCCAACTATAATCAGTGAAGAAAGCCTTCATTTATTCGATGATACGTTAGTGAATGATGCAGACAAGTGATGTTGAACAAGAGGACTATGGCTCTTTCCTCTGCTTATATCGTTGGAAAAAGTAAGTATTCGATAGACGAGGTGAAGGAGCTATTTTTGGCAAAGGTTCCGGGGTGTAGTGGATACGATCAACAACCGGTTCAGATCAGGTTCGAGTGGCTAAAGCGCTTTGCTGGGAGTTTCTTTCCCGGCAAGGCGCTTTATATTTTTCCAAGTCGAACGCAGGCTTTTTCCAGTTCGCGCCATGTCAAGATAAATATTTCCTTATTCAAAGCATTTATGCCTATTTTTGATCTACTGATATTTTTGAAATAAGGAGGTTTTATCTTGGATCGCGTAGGAATGGTCAGGGACCTAGATAGCTTAGGTCGGATTGTCATCCCCGTAGATATAAGGAGGCGTCTTGGGATTGGCAAGCATACAGCCATGGAATTTTGGATGACGGAGAGTGGTTTGATCATGCGGCAATGCACGGGGAAAGTCTGTACCTTATGTGGCGAGCTTCAACATCTTACATATTTTAAAAATGCTTGGATTTGTATCTGCTGTATGAATGAACTGAAAAATAAACGATAAAGCTGGCAATCAGATGATTCGGCATTGTATGTTACAATAAAAGGGCGAGCGACCCACCACAAGTTTCTCGCCCAGTCGATTGCCTTTAAGCGATCGGCTTTTTTAATTTTGTATAGTACATCCGATTATATTGATTAATCAGCTCGTCCAAAACCATAGATTGCCGGAGTACATACATATGATCTAGTCCGTATTTCGCTTGCAAATCATAGAGCCGCTGTCGATTTTTCTCCAATCGCTGCTGCAAAGCTTTTTCACTTCCCATGATACATCCCTCCTTTGGTGATACTCATTTTAGGATGCCATGTGTATTTTTGGGAAAAGTGAAAGTGCATGAGGAATATCTTTTCTAGAGAATAAAACAGCTCGAAGGGGTTATCCAGCTAAGTTGTTGTTTGAATCAAGAGGTTATTTCGATTGATTAAGTCAATGAACAAAGGGGATTATGCTCCCATAAAGTTTTTCACGAATATTTCTAAAGAATTAAATATTATTTTGAAACTTGATGTTTGTACAGAGTTCGAATATTACAAGAAGCCGACTATATCAAGTTTAAAGCAAGGTAATTGAATGGGATAAACAAGTGGTAAAGTATTAGAAAAGAGGGATTTTACTTGGTTTATATTGGTATTTGTATAGTCATCTAGTCAATGACAAGATAATTTTTTCACACTATAATAGGGATGAATAGGTTGATATTTTACATATATGGAAATGTATACATTGCATTTTGGATTTGATCTTAGGGAGGTAAAAATGCTTAAAGACAAATGGAAATTAATTTTTATTTTAATAAGTTTAATCCTAATTGTCGTGGTTTCAAATTACTTCACAAGAGATAAATACACCGTCACTAATGAGGATACAATCAAAAAAGTTGCAAGCAAAGAAAAGTTTGAACTACTAAACTACAAAATAGTAAATACTGTAGACAAGCCATTTTCTCTAATTGCTTACAAAGATCATAAGCGTATCGGAGTCGGAATGTTAACTATAGTAAATGGACAAGAGGAATTTGTAAGTGAATTAGAGATTCAGGAAGATAAAAAGCAGGTAGTGCAAACCATTGGACGCAAAAGTGGCTCTCCGTATTTGGCACTCTTCATTAACAGTGAGGAAATTCTTATGTTTGGCAAAACTATATCTATTACCTTTCCAAATCAGCGTACACAGACAAAAAAAATGAACGTTAAAGAAACAGCATACATCTTCATAAGTGATAGTTCTGATACACGTTTTAAACCATTCGAGATGGTCAAGGTAAAGTGATTTATAAAAAATAACTAAGTGAGGGTGTCGCATTGAAATTCTTAAATAAAAGAATGACAATTATACTTTTGCTGGTACTTGAGCATCGAGTAGTATTAGAAATAAAATAGCCTCTCTTTTCTCACTTCGTTAATTAAATTGTAGTATTCTGAATCTGTTTGATCGCTTGCAAAATTCCTAAACTTTTCAAATAAATTCATACATTTGATGAAGAATACTTCATTATTTAATAAAGCGGATTTTCTTAAACAGTTTAATAAGTATATAAAACCGTGGGAATGCATAGCCCTATTTAAACTATAGTGGGCTAATTCGTACAATAGACGAATTAGTTGATCAGAAATATTTTGTGCGGCATACAGGCTTTTTGGTTCCTGCTTCATAAATTCGTTGATACTTGATTCAAAGCGTTGAATCACATAATCTACATTAATTTGATATCGGTTAGCGGCTTCAAAGATGTTACACAAGGCTACGAGAGTTTCATCTTTCTTTGATTCAATATATGCTACATAATCTGGAATTACGCTTGCATCCCCAGATAAGAGCTTAACTGAATAAAGGTTAGCATGCGCCCATTCTTGAAACAGTCGCATCCAATGCTGAGCATCCTCGCTTGTATCCTTTACCCAACTTACATCTCCATAAGTACGAATATATTGTAGTGTTCTCTCATAGTCACCTTTCGCTTCACAAACACATGCATGGAGCAAATTTGATAGTGGATTGTCAACACTAAACTAGACAACTTTTTTGTGGTGTCTCTGTTTGAATTCAGCCGGACTTAAGTAATCCAGAGATCCATGAATCCGAATATGGTTAAACCAGTGCACATAGTCATGTAACTCTGTGGTTAGTTCAGTCAGGCTTTCAAAATGACGTTTCTTCACAAACTCTGTTTTGAAAATTTTAAACGTGGCTTCTGCAACGGCGTTATCATAGGGACAGCCTTTCATGCTCAAGGAGCGCTCAATCTGAAAAGCCTCCAGAGCATCGTCGATGAGCTTATTCTTGAATTCATTTCCTCGGTCGGTGTGAAAGAGCCGAATGTCATTCAGGTTGCCCTTTATCGAAGCCAAGGCACGGTAAACTAGCTTGGCATCCTTGTGTAGCCCCGCACTGTAGCCAATAATCTCGCGGTTAAACAGATCGACAAAGAAGCATACGTAGTTCCAATATGAACCCACTCTAACGTACGTCAGGTCGCTTACGACGACAGATAACGCCTGTTCTTGCTCAAATTTCCGGTTCAATACATTCGCTTGCTTGGCTTCATTGCAGCTCGTGGAATGAGGTTTATATTGAGCGATCGTATACGAGGAGACCAGCCCGAGTTCCTTCATGATTCGTCCAATTCTCCGTCTGGATACTGTAAAGCCTTGCTGGTACAGCTCTTTTTTAATTTTACGCGTACCGTAGTTTTGACGGCTGCTTTGAAAAATATCCATAATCATGGAGGGAAGCTCATCCTCCGATGTAGCCTCGACCTTGCTCTCTTCATAATAATAGGTGCTTCTAGAGATTTTTAGGACGTCGCACATTGCTGATACCGAGTATTTATGTTTATTCTGGCGAATGACATTTACTTTCGTCCCATGATCAGCGCGGCTTGCTTTAAAATGTCATTCTCCATGAGCAGTTGCTTGTTCTGTTTTCGAAGTTCGATGAGTTCTAGCTCTTCTGGAGTTCGGTTGTCTTTCTCTTTGAAGGATCCAGATGTGGAATTCTGTTTCACCCACTTATCTAGTGATGAAGGATTCAAATCATATTCTTGAATGATATCCTTTCGGGGTTTACCACTTTGATAGAGCTGAACCATCTGCATCTTAAATTCGGTACTAAAGGTACGTCTTTCTTTTTTAGTCATCGTCCGTTCGCTCCTTCTAGTGTTCATCTGTAGTCTACTATAGTAGACCGCAATTTTTCTGTCTAGAAGAGTGTAGCCGATCCATAGGCTACGTAGAAAAATAGCGGCCTATTAGGTCTCTTTGGAGTTCGCTTTCTCTTTCGCTCCTGACGGTAAGCCAAACGATACTGAATTTGAGCCTTATAGTCCATTACAAATGCCCATCTATCTAGCTTGTCCCATTGGCGTAATGAAAGATATGTATTTGCTAGATTTCTTAACGCCTCCAACTGATCCCCTTCATTTAGTCGCTCAATATAAGGCTCGAGCTGATTAGCAGCTTCGAGATTGAGTGCCTGATCGTCCCCTTGCTTCGCCATAAAAATGCGGTACTGACAAAAGGCCAGTCGTTCCGAGTGTTGCTTATTCTCACTGACGGCTACGCTTCCATAAAGGATGATGGACGCTGCGAATTTTCCTTGTTTGAAAAAGTCCTCAGCTATTACAAATAGGGCCTCGGCGTATGCCAGCTTCTCCATGAGTAAGTTGACGACCTGCTCAATGCAATCCAACATGTTCAACTCTGCACAATGATACAAAAGGGGTCTGACTCTACGTATGTTAGGCGTTGCTGTATTCAAAAATTCCTCAATATAGTTCTTGTAAAAGTGTCCCTTGGGGTGTCCCAACGTATCTGTAATGCGATCTAACTGGTGAACGGAGAGTGTACGGTTGCCTGTGACGATCCCGCTTACCGTGCCTGGATTTATGCCTGCCACCAGACCGAATTGGGTAATGTTTAACGCATTCTGTTTCATGAAGTTTTCCAGTTCTGTGCGTATCGTGGTTGTAGGTTCCAAGTGTAACAACCCCTTTAACATAATGTATTATGTAGTCCGTTAGATACCGATCAATAGTAGCATTTCTGGGAAATATTATATCATCTTTTAGGTCTATGGTATATACTTGTCAATCAATCACTTTATCCCTATTAGGGTCACTTGTGATGAGTGAAAAAACTTTAGTATGCCGGATATGAAGTCAACAAAATGAGGATATTTCCTAAAAAAATCTTGTTTATTGCAACTTTATGCATCGAATATACGGGAAGATTTTATCCTATTTGATTATGAAAAATATCTAGTTGGAACCGATGATTCGGACTTACCAAACCCACAAATCACTGAAAAGAACATTCAGCTTTTTTTGAGTTAATATTTTTAAAGATTACTGGCTATCGCCCAAAATCCAAATACTCTTTCAAAGTCAAATTATTATAAATGCCTGTTTCATCAAGCTTGGATGGAGGTACCTGAATTCGTTCAGACGGAGGATAGAGCGTAATAAAGGGCACATAAACATGCCATAAATTTTGGGATTTTCATAGTTTTATAGTCAATGACACAAAAAGGATTTTATGATATATTAAACCTCAAATATAAGGGGTTTAGACTGCTTTTAATCTAAAGATCTACACATTAACAATCTTCAAAAGTAACTAAGGCATCAGTTTTACTATCGTGTATGTTCCACTGCCCCTTGCCCACGAGTATACAATAATAATGAGAGTGCCCGCGAATCCTATGGATAAATCAATTATACATTTTGATTTTTATATCAATCTTTAGTCAACTGGTAACAAGTGATTAAGCGATTAAAGAAGGAGGTTAAACTTGAACCCTATATTCTATGTGTATGCTTTGTGTAGGATAACCATGTTATCCTCCGCTTTACTTGCAGTTGCTCTGTTCAGTACATCTTCTGTAGTTAATGCAGCTCAGACTGATCATTCTTTGAACTTTAGTGGAACGTCCTTACTTAAGGTAAATGATTATGATGTCCTGTACTGCGCTCCCGTTGGTCCATATACAAACGAGGGAAATCGTTTAATGGCTCCCCTCCGTTCTGTTTCTGAACTTCTTGGCGCAAAAGTGGAATACAATATGAAGTCACAGGAGGCTGTTGTTAACTGGGGAAAAAATAAGATTGTGTTTCACAAAGGTAAGAATATGTATGATTTGAATGGCCAGTCTGTGCAAATGGATACTTATCCTGAAGTGAAGCAGGATTCTTTTATCATTCCACTTGGTGTATTACTAAGAGCTATGGATATTCCATTTGAATATAAAAATAATAAGGTTGTTTTGCAAAATGAATCCTTTAACCAAAGTAAAGTTCTTCAACATGTCACTGAATTAGATTGGGGTAGAAACAATTTATTGGATAACAATTCTATTTTGGATATCCAAAGTTTTAAATTAACATCCAAGATAAATTCTACTGGAGAACTAGAGGGCAATTTAACTGTAAGTGCTTTGAATCGTTCAGGTTCTGCGATTAAGGAAGGCAAGGAGGACTTACACGAAATCTTCGTTTTTAATCAAACGATTAGTATGGATGCCGATCAGGCTTCTATAGATATTCCTGATAGAAAACGTCCAAGGATTGAAATAGGAAGCTCAGTTTCTCGAAGCATTTCATTTGTCACCATAAAAGATCCTCTTCAATATGTATTAGTTGCTGGCAGAACGATAAAAACAAAAGATGAGCTTAAATGAAAAAGCTAAAATATTAAGAGCGCCTTCGCTGGGGATATTTCCTGAAAGGCGCTTATTTTACTGTTCATTGACGAGCCTAAAGATTGGTGTTTGTTTAAATGTATTCTCTTACTTTGCAAATCCTCAAGAGAAAAAACCAGCTCGAAGAACTGGCTCCACGATATAAAATGCTTTAACAAAAATCATCAAACCCCACCATGTTGTTCAAATGGTTTGTAAGTAGATCCTTTTTCTAGATGCTGTATTGGAATGATCACTATTGTCCCTCTTGATATTCACCTCTACGTAAGTAGTAATTAGCTAATTCCTGTAAAAAATGAGCGATACGCTCTGACATGAATTGTTGAGTGTACACGCCTACACTTTTTTGTTGTTCCGTTAAAGACTGGATCTCTAATTCAAACCGCTTGAGAACATCATCTACATTAAAATCATATTGGTTAGCCGCTTCAATTATGTTAACCAGTGCGGTGAGAACCTCGTTTTTCTTGGAAGTAACGTAGGCCAAATAGTCAGGAAGAACACCTATATCTCCAGCCAACAGCTTATTCACGAGTGTTAGCCTGCGCCCATTCTGTAAACCGCCCCTTCCAAATTCGGAAAATATTATACCATCTTATGGATGTATTATATATACTTTTCAACTAATTACTTTTTTGTGAATTAGGGATATACAAAGCTGGAGAGATATCGAAGCCAAAACTAAAGAGAACCCTGTATATCTTGGGATAACCAAGACATACAGGGCCGCTCACTTGGATTATTACATATTTTATCTCATTTTTGAACGATTGGACTGGCTGTTTCTGTTGTACCTTTCGCCTCTCCGTGTCCCGCACCAAATAAGTTCAGTACCACCACGCCAATAACAATTAAAGCAATGCCTATAATGCTTCCTGTATTGATTTTTTCTTTCCAAATGAGTACAGAGATAAGCGCTGTAGCAACCGCTCCGACGCCTGACCAAATTGCGTAAGTCATATTCAAAGGAAGCGTTTTGAGAGTTAAAGAGATAAAAAAGAAAGAGATACCAAACGCAACAATAGTCAATAGAGTTGGATACAGTCTGGTAAAACCTTCTGAAGCCTTAAGCATTGAAGTTCCAACAAGCTCACCAACGATGGATATTGCCAGGAAAAGATAAGCCATTATTCATTCTCCTTTACATATGTCTTTAACTCTTCAATAATCTTTTGCTTAAATTCTTCATTTGGAGGAGCTAACCCGAACATTTCCGCAAACCATAAACCGTCCATAACTAATCGGGCCATTGTAGAACGAACCGGATCTAATTCATCGTTTTCGATTTTATTTTGGATATTCGCATAATCATCCTGAAGAAGTTTTAGCATCTGCGGGTTAGTAAATTGGGCTGCAGAGAGAGCAGTATACAGATCATTTACATCCTTATCCCCAAAAATCGATGTATCCATATAAGAGCGAGTCCATTTTCCTTTGGAATGAATGTCACTTTCTGCTCTCTCATTAAATTCGGTGACAAAGCTGTTCGACAGTTGCTCAACCATACCCAAAATCAGTGCATCTTTATTAGGAAAATGGTAGAGCAATCCTCCTTTACTTATTCCCGCCTTCTTAGCAACGGCTTCTAATGTTAATTTCTCTACTCCTTGTTCATGCACAATCATTGAAGCAGCTTTAAGAATTAATTCTTTTTTTAATTCTTTTTTAGTTGTATTCATTTTTATCACCACCTATTTTATTGTACCGTCCAGACGGTTTTATTTCAAGTTAAATAAAATTAAAGAAGCCTTGGGAGCACATCATTTCACCCAAGACTTCTTAATTGATATATTTATGATGGTAGCCTACCGCTTGGCTAAGTCCAATATTTCGTCTGCAACGAGATCAGGGCGATATTGATGAATATAATGCTCGGTATCCTTAATCACCAATTGCTTCGATTGCACGGACCAAGAAGTAAATTCCTTTTCGTATTTGTTCCAGACGTCATCGGGAGCCCCTAAGTAATCGGATGTCAGCACGGTAAGCGGGAAAAGGAAGGGTTTTTTGTCATCCAATACGATCTTTGCATTAGTCCGCGATTGACGCAGCTCGTCCTCTATATTGGCATTTTCAAGCTTAAGCAATGAGGCTGTCAGGTCAATTTCTTTCAAATCATCCGGCACAAACTTCAAGCCGTTGCGAGCTGCACGTGAGGCTTCGATAAAGCTGTCAGAGTGAAAAAGCATCCGAATCACGCCTGTTTTCATGAGCAACTGATTGATAAAGCCGCCGCGTACTGGCTCCTCAGCAGCAGCATAGTAATATTCCGGGCTTCCGCTATCCAACATCACGATGCCTTGTACCTCGTCCGGGTATTTCTGTGCAAACCGGAGCGTTTCGAGGGATCCCAGCGAATGTGCCGCAAACAGGTAAGGTGGCTTTTGGCCGGACTCCTGCAGCAATTCGTGTATTTCATTCGTTATTGTATCAATGTCACGCTTCTTGTCCGTCGTATCACTATACCCATAGCCGAACCGGTCATAAACTGCGAATTTAACATGTGGGGCAAGCTTCTCATACAGTGGGGAAAAATCAACATACGGATTGGCCGTGCCCCACCCGGAAGCGAATACAACCGTTACTTTCCCTTGTCCTCCAGTATATAAATGCATATTATGCCCATTCACATTGTATAGCTTTCCGCTGGGGGTATAAGATTTCAGATCCTGCCGGGTGCTTACCTGTTCATATATCACACCTGATGCCAGAAGAACCAAAATGGCCAGCAACCCGAACATAACCGTCTTCCATAATCTTTTACGCCATTTTTTCACTTCTCGCACTCCCCTTTATCTCAACAGCTACTCTTCTTGTGTTCCCTTCATTATAAATGCTCAGTCTTATCCAAGAGAAAACAGCAGCTTAATTTTAACTTAATTATTAAAGAAAGAGGGAAGCTGCTATTCACAGCTTCCCTCTTATCAATTTTACAAGTAATCATTGTATTGTTATCACGGATATATGAGTACCGACAATTCAGTATGATTATGTTATCGACTAATGTTCTGCTCAAAGGGCATAATTGTAAAGAGAAATCCTATATCTCAGGAACTATCTAGACACTCTTTTGATTGGTAAATATTAGAAATGAATAGCGTACAATATTCATTGTGCGATATGTAAAATGAACTAAAAAAAGAATATTTCTTATTCTATTTTAGTTATTTTAGACTATTTTTTCAACTGTTTTTGTAACTAAATACCTATAATATATCTTTTAAGCAGTCTTCCACATAGTCGGGGGCTGCTTTTTGCATTTGGCTAACCGTATGAAGGTATCGTTGTGTCGTATTGATGTGGGAGTGCCCGAGATTTTCCTGCACCTGCTGTAACGATGCACCATGAATCAAGGCTAATGTAGCATTCGTGTGGCGAAACCAGTGGGGGGTTATCTTTTTCGCGATTCCAGCTTTTTCCCTGGCCAGCTTAATAATCGTCTCCACTTGCCTTACTGACAACGGAAACAACCTCTCTCGCATATTTAATGGGTCCTCTTGCTGGAAAGCGTCTCTGTACTGCTTGTACATCTCCAAAAGTCTTGCGGGTACTTTGACCTCGCGCTGTTTGCCTCCTTTTCCGTTATACACAGTCAGCCAAATGAACATTTCCGTCGGATCGGTATGAAAGTGATCCCACTGTATAGACACCATCTCAGACACCCGAAGCCCCAATAAAACCAGCGTGAGCGCGATCAGATAATTCCGTTCCCCCTGTGTTTTTAAATAGGCTAAAAGCTGCCGCAGCTCATTTTTGGTTAAGAAATGATTTTTACTGTTCACTGGAATCCTGGGGGTTCGCACACTTGTGGTGGGATTGTGCTGAAAAATACGAATGCTCGGATCACTCCCCCACTTGTATAGCGATTTTAAGGGGGCCAAGAAGCTGGCAATGGTCGCTGGTGCAGGTGTTTGCTTGGTAGGGCTGCAAGCACCCTCTAATAAGCCGATTTTATAGACCTCTACATCCTGCCATGTCACTTTCCGTAACGGTTTACCAGATGTGAAATTTCGAAACTGCTGAATGGCCCTCTTGTAGTTGCGCAGGGTATACGGGGAGTTACTGCACGTACTTAAAAATAATCCTGTTATTTCGTCATCCGTGTACGTCTCTGGGTTATGCATGGAAGGGGCATGTAGCTGAGAAGATGTCATTTTAGACGTATACATAAAAAATTCCTCCTGTTCGTTCGCACAATGAATATTGTGCGATATCTATTCTCAATATTAAGGCAAATCGCTGACCGCGCGTCAAACTGGAGGAATATTTATGGAAAATGTTTTAGTGAGCTGTCTAACTCGCCTGCTATCCAAAGATAAACAATTGTATGAACACTGCCTACGGGTGGGCAATATGGCTAAGCGGATAGCTCCTTACCTGGATTTTAATGACCAGCAGACACGGAAATTCGTCATAGGTTGTTGCATTCACGATGTTGGAAAAATGCTGCTGCCGGATGACATTTTGAATAAATCAGCTCCTTTAAATGAAGAAGAGTGGAAAGTGATGAGGCTCCACCCCCTGTTGGGTACCCAGCTTATTTTAAGAGAGGGCATGCTCGACCAGGATATTGTAGATATCGTCCGATTTCACCATGAACGCTGGGATGGACAGGGCTATCCGTTTGGCATAAGTGGTGACAAAATTCCACCTATGGCTCGAATGTGTTCCATCATGGATGCATTTGATAGTATGATTTCCGATCGACCGTATCGCCGGGGCATGTCCATTCAGGAGGCCAAAGAGGAGCTTTGGCGTCACATTGGAACACAATTTGATTTGCTATATGTTGAACGCTTTTTGCATCTGCCTGAGGACCTGTCGAGTGCCCTTGGACAATAATTCAGAGGGAGGCATGTTCCATGATATCCACCATCGTAGGTCTTATCATTTTGATGATCGTTGTATGCTTGGTCAATGGAATTATTCATTTCATAGATTTAAAAAAACAATTGGGTATGAAGGAACTGGAGAAAAAGGAAATTAAGAAGTTGCTGGAGGAAGCCAACAGCAAGTTGAATCGGCGGGAAGCCTTTCGCTTGGGTATTCCGGATGAGGGCTGTGCGTTTGAGTTTTTACATTTTGGAGATGAGACTCTGGCAAGGCTTACTCATAGAAAAGGGATCGGTAAAATACAAGACATTAGCGTGAAGGGGCTAAAGCTGATTTGCGATTATGATCTGCCTTTGAAAAAACCAGTTCTCATTCAGGTTGAATTTGAGCTAAATAAAGAGCCTTTTGTCTTGCAGGCACATTTAATCCGAAAAGAGGCGCATATTAGCCAGCCTTTTATAACCTATGGGCTTGTGTTTGCTGAAATGAGTTCCAGCGATCAGGAAAGGTTGGTGTACTGCATTAATCAGCGTGTTTTAAAAACCGCAGCTCCCACTACACCTACACCTGTGGTATAAAAAAAGCCACGATCGCTTTTGTGTATCTGTCGTGGCTATTATACCTATTGTCCGCTGTACGGATTGGTCCGGTAAGTCAATGAAAATTCACCCAATCCGTCAAAGAGCTTGTCCACCAGATAGGCAGGATCATACAGCATCCGACCTGATCCCAGATCGCGGTAGTTCCCGAAGCTCCAGCCCCACGGCGCATCGGCGGCGTTGGCACGGCCGTTGTCGCCCTTGAACGTGCCGTAGCTGCTCCACAGGTCCAGTGTAAAATCGTTCCGCAGCGGCCACAGCGAGGTTTCCAGCGGGATTAGCTCGTAACCCATACGCTTGCTATCGTCAAAATTACCAAGCTTGGAGTCCCATAGCTGTCCACCGGAAGCGTTGAGATTCACCGGAGTTCCGGCCTGAAAGACGTAGCCGGATTTGCCTTTGGCGCCTTTACCGTTGTAAGGCTTGAGCGCGTGTCCAAAATCACCGTCCGATTCGAGGAAGGACTCGTCATTTTGCGCACTGTATACCAAGGGATGAGTGCCGGATGTCGCCCCCAGAATGATAACCGCTGCTAATGCTTTGCTTCCTTTTTTCCACATGATAAACACACTCCTTCGTTTCGTGAGATTTTTAATTCCAGTGGAGCATTCTTCTTCTCATTCCTTAACGGCACCCAGCATGATGCCTGATACAAAATATCGCTGCATCCACGGATACACCAGCAGGATCGGCAGGGTGGAAAAGACCACACTGGCGGCCTTGAGACTTTCAGGCAGCAGCTCGACCATCCGCAGTCCTTCCATTTGCATAATGTCATTTGCCATATTGTTCATGACGAGCTGGTACAGCTTGAGCTGGAGCGGGTACATCTCCGGGTCGGTAATGTAAAAGAGGCTGTCCATAAAGCCATTCCAGCGGCTCACCGCATAGAACAGGCTGAGTGCAGCAATGACGGGCATCGACAACGGTAAAATAATTCGCACCAAAATGCCGAAGTGACTGCTTCCATCAATTTCAGCCGCTTCTTCCAGGCTTCTCGGAATGGACTGGAAAAAGCTGATCATAATAATCAGGTTAAACGGATTGATCAGATGGGGCAGAATCAGTGCCCATACCGAGTTGGTCAGATGCAGCTCCTTCATGAGAATGTATTCGGGAATAATCCCGCCACTGAAAAACATCGTAAAAACGATGATCAGCATGATTGCTTTTCTCCCTTGAAGGCCGGGCTTCATCAGCGGATAGGCAGCAGCAATGGTCATCAGCATGCACAGCACCGTATACAGTGCAGTTAATAGCACGGTGAAGATCAGAGAACGCAGCATGCTGACGTCGCCAAGCACCCTTTTATAAGCCTCAAAGCTGATCTCGACAGGCCATAGCAGCACTTTGCCGGACATAATCGGGTTATTGGAGCTTAGCGACACCGCGAATACATGTAAAAAAGGGGATAAACACACAATGCATAATACAATGACAAGTACGGTATTCAGACCGTCGAACAGACGGCTTTTGGTTCCGGTGTTCACGTCTACGACTCCTTTCCTGATGCGGCTTGCGCACGTGTTACAGGATGCCCTTGCCTGTCCATCGCTTGGCGACTCCATTCGCCCGCAGGCTTGTAGAGCGGTTTGTGATGCTTGCCAGCATTGTTGGTATACGGGTCCAGTGCAGACAGCTTGGCTCCGGGGACATTGGCTTGCAGATTGGTATACACATTTTGGAGCGGCTCGACGCCATCTGCCCCGAACATGCCGACCTTACCGGTTTGAATATCCTGATTGAGCTTCTTTTTTTCCTTGTCCAGTGCAAAATCCGGGCTCATCAGCCCTTCCAAATACAGCTTGTTCATAAAACGCAGTGCTTCCTTGTGACCCGGCAGCAGGGTAGGGTAATCACGCGAACCAAGCTGATGGGTCAACGTTATGCGTTGTTCCTCATTCAGTTCATCCGTCATGCCCCATACGATAGGCTCATAGGAAGCGGGGGTCAGGGAAAATCCGAGAGGGATGACTTGATCGCCGCTGTTACCGGGCTTTTTCTCCTTAAAGGCTTTAAGTGTCTTGTACACTTCCTCTGTTGTTTGCGGCATAGGCAGCTTTAGCTCGTCCAGCCAGTCCTGACGGATAAAAGAGGCGTACTTGCCGACGTTCATCCGTTTGGCCGGAATGGCGTACTGCTTGCCGTCGAACATGCCATAGGCCAGTGTGTCCTTGCCCAGATAGGCTTTCAGGTTCGGGCCGTGCTCATCGAGTAGTTGCCCCAGTTCATGCAGGCCACCTTGCTGAGCATATTTGTACACCAAATTTTCGTCATACGTAAAAATGATATCAGGTACCTCACCCGAGGCCATCATGACGTTCAGCTTTTGCACGTCCTCTGAGCGTGGCACAGGTACATAGGACAGCTTAATGCCGTTCGGATCGCCGAACTGCTGCTGGGCATAGCGTGTCCAGTGATTGTCGGTGACGGTTACGCCAGCGGGAGCTTCCCCGCGCTCGAACACTTCGATTTTCAACTTCGTGCCAGATGCTGGCGTTTGCGCATTGGCAGAGCTTTCGCTTTCCGATGTTCCGCCAGCGCATCCGGCCAGTGCACCAATGGCGAAGGCCGAGGTCAGCAGGAGTGCCAATCCCTTTTTCCAGTCGCGAGTGGCTCGCTTGCTTGTGCTGGAGTTCCCGTTTAATCCGTAGCCTTTGGTCCTGAGCCTGAACTGCTTGTACACTTGATGAATCCCTCCCGTATGGATCGTAGGTCATAACATGTGTTTCACAATTCCGTTATACCCCGGTTATCGATCATCAGGATATAGATACTTTTCCATGAAACTTGCCGTGGGGAAGCCCTTGCCGTACTAGGAGAGACGGGGTTCCGGTAAACTGCATTCCGATAAGCAACCGATGCAGCCGAGAATGGAAGACGAAAGTAAATAAAATAATTAAGTGGAGACATTTTCAAACTTTCGTTAGAATTATGGCATGTGAATATTTGAGAACAATAAAATAACCTTAGAATTTTTTTATGCTTACGGAGGCTAATCCATTGAAACCAAAAATAGAAGATGTAGCAAAGCGTGCGGGTGTTTCTCCAACGACGGTTTCCAGAGTCATGAATAACAGGGGATATATCAGTGAAAAGACACGTTCGTTAGTATACAACGCTATGGAAGAGCTGAATTATGTACCGAACGAAATGGCCAGATCGCTGTTATCCAAACAAAGCAACATTATAGGATTGATTTTTCCAACCGTAAGTAATCCCTTTTATGCGGAACTGATATTTCATATTGAACTCGCTTGCGAGGAGCTGGGGTATAAGGTTTTTTTGTGCAACAGTTTGAAAAGTGCAGAGAAGGAAGCCAATTATTTGAGCATGCTGCTGCGGAACCAAGTGGATGGAATTATTGTCGGTAGTCATAACAGGGGTGTATTTGAGCGAGTAAACTCTTCATTCCCGATTGTCTCCATGGACCAGTATATTTCTGAAGAGGCGGTGGTCGTTTCTTCGGATAACTATTTGGGTGGGAAGCTGGCAACGGAACATTTAATTCATAAAGGCTGTCAAAAAATCATTCATATCAATGGGCCGTACATGCTGCAAACCGATACACATTTGCGTTTGGAGGCCTACCAAAAAACGATGGAGAATCACGGGCTGGAGTCCATTTTTTACGAAGTTCCAAGGTCTTTTGATCAAGAATTATATAAACAAATCATTCACCAGATTTTTAGTGAGCATCCGGATGTGGATGGTATTTTTGCGAGTGATGATATCTTGGCGGCAAACGTTTATTTTGAAGCCTTGAAGATAGGTAGACGTGTGCCGGAAACGTTGAAAGTTGTTGGATATGATGGGACAGAGACTGCCCAAGCCTTTATGCCACAGTTAACCACCATTCGTCAGCCCATTCAGCTAATGGCCCGGCAAGCCGTAGGAATTTTGAACAAACGAATTAATGGACAGGACTATACGGGGGACCTAAATCCGCTGCTCCCGGTCCATTTGATCCTTGGGCAGACAACCTAAAATAATGGCCGTTCCCCTATTTTTGGTCGGGTAACGGTCATTTATTTTTTTTAATATTTTATGTCAATCGATTGACATGTTAAACCTTTAGTATATAATATAAATCATTATAGAACGTTTTCTGAAAACGCTTTACTTGCAACGTGAATCTCACATAAGGGGACGAAGAAGATGAGCAATAAGTTAAGCCTCAAAGAGAAGTTAAGTTATGGTCTGAGTGATACCGCTTACAATTTAGTATTCACCGTTGTTTCAACATATCTTATGTTTTACTACACCGATGTTGCAGGGCTAAGCCTCGAATCTGTCGGACTCTTATTTTTAATTGTCCGTGTACTGGATGCTTTTGCTAGTCCAATCTTCGGGATTCTCATTGATAGAACCAATTCAAAGTATGGTAAAGCACGGCCCTGGTTTCTATGGTTGGCAATTCCATTCGGGATTATCACGGTGCTGTCTTTTGCTGTAGGTTATTTCGATGATTCTTATAAACTGGTGTATGCCTATATTACCTACATTTTACTGAACACTATCTTTGCGGGTATCAATGTACCGATTTCGGCGATGCTACCCAGTCTCACTGCGAATCCATTGGAAAGAAGCTCCGCCAATATGTTTCGTAATATCGGTGGACAGATTGGTGTATTGGTATCAGGTGTGGTTGCTCTTCCATTGGTCATTTTTTTTGGAGGGGGAACGAACCAAAAGGGATTTATATTCACTATGGGGATATTCTCCGTGTTATCCGTAATTATGTTTCTATTAACGTTTACGCATACAAGAGAGCGTGTTCAATATGATCAGGGTAAACCGGTTCCTTTCCGAGATAGCATTAAGGCGCTCTTGCCCAATTTTCCATGGTGGATGCTTGCACTGACTAATTTTGTAATCTTTATCGGCGTAGTGGCAAAAGGATCTACCATGATATTCTTCTTTAAATATAATATGGGAAACGAAGGAATGAGCTCGCTTGCCAATGGGATTAATGCAGGTGCCATGATCATCGGTATGTTGCTAGTTCCATTTATTGTGAAGAAAATGAAGAACCGAAATGTGGTTTTGATCGGGTTGCTGATCAGTATTCTGGGACAGATTGTGATGTGGACGGGTTCGATGGAGCCTTCTGTTGCTCTTACACTGTTTGGTGTTGCTCTGGGATCGTTCGGTTTAGGGGCTGCACAAAGTACGGTTTTTGTTATGTTTGCTGATACTGTCGATTTTGGAGAATGGAAGTTTGGTGTCAGAGCCCAAGGTCTGTTAACGGCAGCCGGAACGATCGGAATTCAGTTTGGCGCAGGGATTGCAGGAGCTTTAACATCCAGAATTCTGGCTAAGGGAGGGTTTGTAGCTAACATGGTGCAGACAGAGTCTGCATTGCAGGCCATTACAACTAATTTTGTCTGGATTCCTGCGATTGCATTTGCGATATGTATGCTCTTCATTTATATGTACCGGATTGACTTTGTCCAAAGCCAAATGCGTGCAGAGCTGACTGAAAGAAGAGCGGCTCAGTAACTTAACATATTCATATTCAAAAAATTTGAGATTGAGGTGGTCGTCATGTCATTACAATATATTGAAACTTCTGTTCATGGGTTGACGCTAAGAGGAACAGCTCATATTCCTGAGACCCTCAAGGGTGGCAAATATCCTACTGTGATTATGTTTCATGGGTTCGGGGCTAACCGGATCGAATATTTTTACTCATTTGTCCAAATTTCGCGCCTTCTTGAAAAGCATGGGATTGCAGCTGTGCGGTTTGATTTTGGAGGGCATGGCGAAAGCGAGGGTGATTTTTACGATGTGACCATTTCCGGAGAGGTGGAAGAGGGAAAGGCCATCGTTAACTATGTTCGACAGCTTGAATTTGTGGATTCGTCTCGTGTCAGTCTAATGGGTATGAGCTTAGGGAGCGTGGTTGCCAGTATAGTAGCTGGTGATTTGTCTAAAGACATTCACTCTTTATGTATGTGGTCCCCTGCGGCAACCGTAACCGATGAAATCAATAACAAGAAAACGATTCAGGGACAATCGATTTCTTCTATGGATCAACAGGGGTACTTTGATTTCAACAGTTTGCGCCTTGGACCGGGATTCATTGAGGATGTAGCCAGCTTGGATATTTACACCAGAGCCTCAAGTTTTAAAGGAAATGTCGCCATTATTCATGGAGATCAGGACTTTATAGCGCCTATCCAATATGCCTATCAATATGAACAAGCCTATTCACAGCCCATTAGCATTCAGATCATTGAAGGTGCCGACCATTCATGGGGTAATGTACCTCATCGGGAAGAGCTGTTCAGAAATACGTTAGATTTCTTTGAAAAGAACGCTAAATAATAGATATCCCACAGCGGGAGAACAGGGGAGAAACCATCGTGTCCATCAAAAATGAAATTATGCTTATTACTTATGCAGACAGCATGGGGAAGAATTTGAAAGAGCTGGGGGAACTGCTAAACGACCATTTTAAACAGGTTATCGGTGGCGTCCATTTGCTTCCTTTTTATCCGTCTTCGGCAGACCGTGGCTTTGCTCCGACGACCTATGAGAACGTTGATGCACCCTTTGGTGACTGGGAAGATATTAAACGGCTGTCTCAGGACTTTTACCTCATGTTTGATTTTATGATTAATCATATCTCTCGCAGCTCGGCGTATTTTCAGGACTTTGTCCAACATAAAGACGCTTCGCCGTACGCCGACTTGTTTATCCGGTACAAGGATTTTTGGCCGAATGGAGAGCCCACTCAGGAAGAAGTGGATTTGATTTATAAAAGAAAGCCACGTGCGCCTTATATTGATGTCGAGTTTAAGGATGGTACGACGGAAAAGGTATGGTGTACCTTTGATGAGGAACAGGTGGATCTTAATCTGCACTCGGACGTGACCCAGCAATTTGTCAGAGAAAACCTGATTCGTTTGTCTGAAAAGGGTGCTTCGATCATCCGACTCGATGCTTTTGCATATGCTACCAAAAAAAGAGGAACCAATTGTTTCTTCGTGGAGCCTGAAATTTGGGACATGCTTGGTGAAGCACAGGAGATATTGAAGCCTTACGGCGTCGATGTTCTGCCGGAGATTCATGAGCATTACTCCATTCAGTTGAAGCTTGCTGAAAAGGATCATTGGGTTTACGATTTTGCCCTACCTATGTTGGTGCTGCACGCATTGTATAGCGGTAATAGTAAGCGTCTCACTCACTGGCTGAACATCTGTCCGAGAAAGCAGTTTACTACGCTGGATACGCATGATGGAATTGGAGTCGTTGATGCCAAGGGCTTAATGACGGATGAAGAGATCGAAGAGACCAAAAATAATCTGTTCTCCAAGGGAGCTAACATTAAAAGGGTATACAATACGGCCGCCTATAATAACCTGGATATCTATCAACTCAACTGTACGTATTATTCAGCACTCGGCAACAACGATGATGCCTATGTACTGGCTAGAGCCATTCAGTTTTTTGCACCGGGCATCCCCCAAGTCTATTATGTAGGGCTGCTGGCAGGTGAAAATGACATCGCGCTATTGGAAGAAACGAAGGTAGGTCGTAACATTAACCGGCATTACTATTCCCAAGAGGAAGTCATTGAAAACCTGGAAAGACCCGTTTTGAAGCGATTGTTTCAGTTGATGAAATTCCGCAATTCCTATCCTGCTTTTGATGGTGAAATCAAAATCGTAGAAGCTGGAAATTCCGATCAGTTGGAAATCGAATGGGAAAAAGGAGGCTATCGTGTCCTTCTGAAAGCCAACGTGCGGACTCATGCATTTACAGTTGATTATGTAGATCTGGAAAAAGGGTCCCTTGTGCGTCTGACAGGCGTTTAACGGATGGGCGGATTTTCATTTTACGGTAATCACCGGGCGTGATGCCTTCCAGCTTTTTGAACATGCGGCCAAAGGCAATGGAAGTTGTATAGCCAACCTGCTGCGCAATATCCTGCACGGAAGCTGTGGTTTCCACCAGTCGTCTTTTGGCATCCTCCATGCGGAGCTGCACGAGAAAATCCACGAATTTCATGCCAAATTCCTCTTTGAACAGTTGGCTGGCGTATTTGGGCTTTAAGGCGAACTTATCGCTTATATGTGTCAGGGACAGATCGGGATCGGCAAAATGCTCCTCAATGTAGCGTTTGACCCGATTAATCGTCTCCAAATACTTGTTAGACGTCTTGTACAACACATATTGTGCAAAATAACGCTCGAGCTGTGCATGAAACAAGGTATGCAGCTCGCTTAGCTGTCCTGTATGCTCCATCTGTGTCCGAAGCCGGGCTACAACTTCCTCCAGCTGGCTGCGGATGACAGGGTCGGCCACACTTTCGGCCTCCTCCAGCAGCAGCATCAGGCCGTATTGTACGATAGCGAGCAGCTCCTCATCGGCCAATCGCTCTTCCTGCATTCGGCTGAAAATTGCGTCAATCTGCTGTTTCCAGCCCTCGTTCATCGCGCGAAGCTCCTTCATACATGCTGCCATCATCCGGTAATAGGAATAGGCGGAGTAAGGAGCCGCTTGTGCAGTGGCGGCGTATGGAATGGCGGTGTGCTGATCGTGAATCAGCTTGTAGCGCAAGGCGGCGTTCGCCTGCCTGAACGAATCGGCAGCATCTGCCAACGAATGAGCGGGCAACCCGACACCGATACGCACCGTCAGGTTGAGATGGTGTTCCACCCAGCGGGTCAGCCTGCTCATCCGCTCCATCAGGTCGTATTCGGTGCTCAGGCTGGTTGTATCTGTTATTTCGGACATCCAGAGCACGACTAGCCGATTCGGGGCAATCCATTCCGTCTCCATACTGCCTTCCATCTGCCATTGCTCGCGGATGACATGGACCAGCGAAAACTTGAGAAATCGCTGGTCACGCTCTCCATTACGCAGCGTAAATTCCTTGTAGTTACCCAGCTCTACGACAGCCACGGTGCAAGTGTCCCGCAGCTCTGGCAGTCCGAACAGACGTGTTTTCTCCTGCCACTCTTCGAGGGTGACGGGATGCTCGCCTTCCAGCCAGTCCCGAATGAACTGGCGCTTGCCGAGTATCCAGTCCTCCTGAACCGCTACCGCAATTCCAATCGCAATCCACAGGTAGGAAATGACGGATACCCACTTGGAAAGAGGCCCTTTTTTGAGGCCGCTGTGCAGGGTCCAGCCGAGATAAGAGGAATGGCGCTCGAAGGTATATTCTTTGGTATCCGTTAAGCGATCTTTGTCCCCACTTCCTACGGCAGTCTGGAGAGATAGCCCGTTTGCATCCCGTATATCAAGCAACGCCACATCGGGACTGGTCATATGGTCAATCCGCCGAATGAGCTTGTCGGTGTCTACATTGATTACGACCATGCCCTGACTGCCAAGCGGCAGCGGGAAGCGCTGAACCAGGGAAATGACCTGTCCGGGCGGCGTCAGCATACTATCTGTGAATGAGCGGGCAGGCAACCATTTGCGAGCACGGTTCGAGGAGAAATGGGCAGCAATGAACTCCTTGTCCGGGAAAGCAGACAAGGGGGTGATTTCCCGTTGCGTCAGCACTACGGCATCGGCAGAGCGGTATACATAGATGGAACGAAGCTCGGGGTACGCACCCGCCAGCTTGTCCAAATCACGGGACAATTCGTACTGGGTCACACGCATATTGTCTCCTGTAGCATCGTTCATGAATCGGTTCAGGGAACGGTTCACCGCCAGCTCACGCAGCACGGATACTTCGGTTTCCTCCACCGTGGATTCCAGCGTATCTGCGATGTATTCGGTCGAAACAGCATTCTCCTTTTCCGCTTCCTTCGTCATTTGATCTGTCACGATAATAAAGGACACAAAAATAACGGCAGAGATCATCGTCAGCACAAGCGGCAGGTAAGACAGCAGTATACGCTTGTAGCCTTTTTTCTCGACCCATTCATCCGCCGCCGCTTTACGCCTGCCCGCTGTTCTCACCTTCACTCTGCCGTACCCCTTTCTGCATGTCCTAATAACATCTACAAATATTGACGCTTCAGCTCCTGTACACGGGCTTCAATTCGTTCCGGTATGATGCGAAATAGTGAAGACCACGGCATGAACAGCTCCGGCGCGAAGTAATATTCCTCAAATTCCATGGCTGGTACGAAGGACAATGATTGGAGATGGCGCCATACAAGCCCATCAATTTCATCATTCGTGGCAATTAGGCCGTGGAACAGCTCGTTCGTCAGCAGCCCGTCCACCCCGGCGCGTTCGTTCGCATTGGTGTACAGGTCAGGCAACAATTCGAAAATGTCCGTGATCGGCGAGAAAGCGTGCTTTCCCGGTTGAGAGTACAGACGCACATGCGTACCGTCTAGTAGATTACTGCGGTCCTTGAGCAGCCCCTTGAGCACTCTGCCGTGGAAGCTGGCTTCGCAGTCTACGACCTCACCATCCTGCCCGACATAGACCCATACATGCTCCAGCTCATAGAGGTGACCGATTTCGTAGTCCCACCAGATGGCGTATTCTACAATATGCTTCACCCGTTCGTCCGAAAATTCCAATGTGCGACGAAAGGAGGGGGAAGGACCCGGTTGATCCAGCACCGTAACACCAACAAAATCCGGGTAAAACGGTTCCCGCTGATCAAACATCAGGTAAGGTGCATATCGCAGCCAAAGAGCGGTATTGTTGTCGTTATCGGTTACATTCATGGGCGGAACCTCCGTATCGTGTAATGTAGTGAAGCTATGAATACCTGTTATTTCTGCTAATCATACAACTGCTTGTATTCCTCGTCTATATGACCCCCCGGTCCGCACTTCGAGGGACGAATGATGCACTATTCTAATATTCTGAGCCTCAAATGTTATTGAGAGATTAAAGAGAAGAGATGAAAGCGTTAATTTTGAGGAAAAAAATAAAATGTGTCATTTTAACAAAAGTCTATACATATAAATTAAATGTATAGACAAATTTAAAAAGTGGATTTATAATTACGCTGTAAACGTTTTCTGGTAGTTAGCATCCAATCAGACCTTGAAGGGAAGGAACAATCATGAAGAAAATTTTACTGGCGTGTAGCTCAGGTATGTCTACAAGTTTGCTGGTTACCAAAATGCAGGATTATGCCAAATCTATTGGAGACGAGGCTGAAATTTGGGCAGTAGGTCAAGATCAGGCGACAGAAGATATGGCTAATGCTGACGCGGTATTGATTGGCCCGCAAATGAGTTTTCTTAAAGGACAGCTGGAAAAGGAAGCAGCCCAATATGGTATCCATGTAGAAGTGATTGACATGATGGCATACGGAATGGTTGACGGCAAGAAAGCCTATGAGCAGGCAGTGAAGCTGGTGGAACGTAAAAATGGATAAAGTCAATATAGCTGAACTGACGGAAGAACAAATTAGTTTCCAACTTATTCTTCATAGTGGAAGCGCTCGCAGTAAAGTAATTCAGGCGCTGAGCGAATACCGGAATGAGAATGTAGAAGGTGCGGACGACCTGCTCAAGCAGGCGAAGCAGGACTTGCGTGCTGCGCATGATATCCATTTTCAAATGGTCAAGAAGGAAGCGGGAGGAACCCAAACTCCTTTCTCGCTCCTTCTGATGCATGCCGAGGATCATCTGATGTCCACGGTTACCATGAAGGATTTGGTTCTAGAGCTGCTGGAGCTTTTCAAATCCAGAAATTTATAATCTGTACACAAGAGCTTGTGAAATTTGGGACAAGAGAATTTCGCAACAAACCTGATGCAAGTTACTTCGCGGGGGAGGAATAGGCTTTGTTTGAAAAATTAAGCCAAATTTTAATACCTATTGCCGGTAAACTGAACAACAACCGCTATCTTACTGTACTGCGTGATGCATTTATGTTGTCATTTCCATTAACGGTTTTCGGCTCTATTATCGTCGTTATTATTAATCTGCCGTTTCTAAAAGGGTGGATGGGCGAGGGCAATCTGACGGCTTTTCAGAATCTGCTGAATATTGCGCCCAATGCAACACTGAATATCATGACCATGTTCGTGGTCGTGGGGATCGGATATTATCTATCCCGAAGTTATAAGGTCGAACCGATATTTGGCGGTATGATCGCTTTGGCCAGCTTCCTGATGCTGACTCCGTTCGTGCTGACTCAAGAGAGTGGCGCTACGATTGCAGGTGTTATTCCGGTTGACCGGATCGGGGCCAAGGGCATGTTCCTCGGGATGATCGTCGCTTTTATCGCGGCTGAGATTTACCGAAAGGTGACGCAGAAGAAGATTGTTATTAAAATGCCACCAGGGGTTCCGCCAGCGGTTGCCAAGTCTTTTGCTGCGTTGCTTCCTGCGTGTATTACGCTGGGCATATTTTTGATCATCAACGTTGTGGTTACTCTGACGCTTCATAATAACCTGCATGATTTGATTTATCATGCCGTTCAGGCACCGCTGGTGCATTTGGGCAGTGGAATTATACCTACATTGATTGCTATTTTCTTTGTTCAGCTCTTATGGTTCTTTGGGCTTCATGGTCAAATCATTATCAACTCGGTCATGGACCCGATCTGGAATACGCTGGCACTTGAAAACTATGAAGCGTACTCCAAAGGTTTGGAACTGCCGCATATTATCACGAAGCAGTTTTTAGATATTTATACAGTAGGTATCGGTGGTACAGGTATGACACTGGCTGTCGTGCTCACGATTCTGATCTTCCTGAAGAGCAAGCAATTGAAGCAGGTCAGTAAGCTGGCCCTTGGACCGGGCCTGTTTAATGTCAACGAACCCGTCATATTCGGTCTGCCGATTGTGATGAATCCGCTTATTTTCGTTCCATGGGTCATTTCTCCAATGATCGTTACGCTGATTACTTACTTTGCCATGTCCACTGGAATTGTACCGCCGCCAAATGGGATACAGGTCCCTTGGACGATGCCATTGTTCTTTAGCGGAATGATGGGTACGGGTTCCTTGGCGGGTGGACTGCTGCAACTGTTTAATATGGCTGTCGTCTTTGTCATCTGGTTCCCATTCCTGAAAATTATCGACCGGGTGAACGTTCGTAAAGAGCAGGAAGAGGAGATTGGCCAAGCAGCCGTTGCAGGTAAGGATCAAACTGTTGGAATGTAACATGAATGAGCTGCTGGATTAGCAGCTTGTTCATTGGAAAAGAGAGAGGAGTAGAGCTGTGAATCATACCGAAATGAAAGATATAGAGAAGCAAGCCATTCAATACCGTTTTCCTTCCGACTTCTGGTGGGGTTCGTCAGCTTCGGCTACCCAAACGGAAGGAACCGTGGAGGGAGACGGCAAAGGACCGAGCATATGGGATTATTGGTTTGAGCAGGAGCCGAACCGTTTCTATGACGGGGTTGGTCCTGCCGATACGTCCCGTTTCTATACCCGTTACAAAGAAGATATTGCACTCATGAAAGAGCTTGGTCACAACTCTTTCAGGTTCTCCATTTCCTGGTCGCGTCTGTTTCCGGCGGGAAGAGGTGCTATGAACCAGCAGGCGGTTCAATTCTATAATGCTGTCATTGAAGAATTGCGACAGGCGGATATTGAGCCGTTCGTGAATTTGTATCATTTTGATTTACCGATGGCTTTGCAGGAAAAGGGGGGCTGGGTGAACCGGGAGACAGTCGAAGCTTACGTGGATTACGCTAACACTTGCTTTGAGCTGTTCGGGGATCGTGTAGCCAAATGGTTTACGCATAACGAGCCAATTGTCCCGGTGGAAGGCGGCTATCTGTACGATTTCCACTATCCGAATGAAGTGGATTTCGGCAAAGCTGTACAGGTGGGATATCATACCCTGTTATCGAGCGCAAGTGTCATTAAGGCTTACAAAGAGGGAGGCTATACGGGCAAAATTGGTATTATTTTGAACCTGACGCCAACCTATCCGCGTAGTCAGCACCCGGCAGACGTGCAGGCTGCTGAAATATGCGATGCGTTCTTTAACCGTTCCTTTTTAGACCCATCTGTGACGGGAGAATTTAATCCTTTGCTCGTGGAGCTGTTACGCCAAGAGGGATTTGTCCCAAGCATGGAAGACGGAGATCGGGAGATTATACGCAAGGGCACGGTTGACCTGCTGGGCATTAACTATTATCAGCCGCGCAGAGTCAAGGCCCGCGAAAGTCTGCCGAACCCGGATGCGCCTTTTGTGCCGGAACGTTTCTTTGACTATTATGTCATGCCTGGTCGCAAGATGAATGAGATGCGGGGCTGGGAGATCTATGAGAAGGGTATTTACGATATCCTGACCAATGTCAGACAGAATTACGGAAACATTGAATGCTTTATCTCGGAAAACGGGATGGGTGTTCAGGGCGAAGAGAAATTCAGGGATGAACAGGGTATGATCCGCGATGACTATCGCATTGATTTTATCCGTGAGCATCTAAAATGGGTTCAACGGGCTATCTCGGAGGGCTCTAATGTGAAAGGCTATCACCTGTGGACGTTTATGGACAACTGGTCCTGGTCGAACGCCTATAAAAACCGCTATGGCTTTGTATCTGTCGACCTGCAGGACGGAGGTAAACGATCCGTTAAACAAAGTGGGCACTGGTTCAAGCAGGTGATCGAAAATAACGGATTTTAAGGTGGTCCTCTGGACCGCCTTTTTTTCTTCATTACCGAAAAATGGACTATGCCGTATGCCGCTGGTGAGAAAGTGTAATGTTCGGTATACTTACTTATACCGTAACACCTTAACGTCCCGCCTGCAGAACAAAATGAACCAGCGATACCGATGTTTTGGTAAAATGCTGACATAAAACAATTTTTAGTACAGGTGGTAGACAGATGAATAAATACGAGCGGATTGCACAAGAGGTCAAACAGCGAATTATGGATAAAACCTATAACGGTATTGATCCGATTCCCGATGAAATTTCACTGGCAAGTGAGTTTCAGGTAAGCCGAATGACGATCAAGAGGGCATTGGATACGTTGGTGATGGAAGGGCTGCTGAATCGTAAACGAGGACACGGAACCTTTATCGTCAAATCGGTTCACAATGGTCCTGTTAATGTTGTCGTAAATGAAATGCTGGGGTTAACCAATCTGCTGCGCGGGAAAGAAATCAAAAATAAAATCGTAGCCTTTGACGTTCAATTTCCATCCGAGGAAGTAGCGACTCATCTATTTATTGATGCCAATTCTCCTGTATATCATGTTATCCGTCTGCGTGTTGTGGAGGGTGAGCCATATGTTATCGAGCGCACGTACATGCCCACGAAGCTGATTAGCGGTATTACCGAGCAGGTGTTGTATGGCTCGGTGTACAAACATATTAAGGAAGAGTTGGGCCTTAATATTGTCGGTTCACATCGTACAATTCGCGCGTCCAAGTCGACAGAGCTGGATCGGGAGCATTTGGACTGTGCAGCGGATGATCCAATCTTGGAAATTGAGCAGGTGGGGTATCTGGATACGGGTATACCATTTGAATACTCATTCTCGCGGCATCGGTACGACAAATTTGTGTTCACCACAGTGAACCGGATGCGTTGATAAGTAAAGAATAAAGCATAAGGGTCCGAGCTACAGATTCTCGGATCCTTATGCTTTATTTTGGTTAACAATAAGTTCAAGGGAAAAGGAGATGCTCTACTTTTTACAATAAGAAATAAAATTTTCTAGCCATTGTATGGTGATAGTTTCGCGTAAAATAGCACCATCTAATACAAGATAATCGCCAAAATTATCACTATCAAGAGGTGGAATAGTTTCATAGCGTTCTTTATTTTTGCGTAAATGTCCCAGCCTATCTTGATGTTGAAGCAGCTGATGTTCCAACAAATATAATCGGGTTGTTATGTCCAGATTATTAGAAAAATACATTCTCAGCCTAAACACATCTTTGGGAGTGGGTTCAATAGGCTCTGCTTTTTTTAACCATTGTAAAAAATCTTCTTTGCCCTTCTCCGTAATCGAATACAACTTTTTTTCTAAAATTTCCCCGCTAATTTGGATCTCGTAGACGATAAGTCCCTCATTAAGCAGTTTTTTTAATTCTGGATAGATCTGACTGTGCTTTGCAGACCAAAATTCGCCTAAATCTTTACTGAATTCTTTACCGATATCATAACCAGTCATAGGTTCTTTATTTAACAAGCCTAGGATGGCATATTTTAAAGTTCTCATAAGGCTCTCTTCCTTATACATATTCGTCGTTTATTGGTTAAGTATAACATATTTAGCGAGTCCACTATAAGATTGATACATATATTCAAAAACACGTTCGATAAATCGTATAAATACATACATGTTTCTGTTGATATATTTGAAAGTGCGTGTTAATATTAATTCGAAATATGTGAATGATTTCACAATACAACGACGAGGGAGAAGAAGATCTTAGTGGAACTTACAAAAAAGAGATGGATTATTCTGATTGCAAGCTGCTTTATTAATCTGTGTATTGGATCAATTTACGCGTGGAGTGTATTTTCTGCCCCAATGGCAGAATATTTGAGCAGCGTAACAGGACTTAGTTTAACACCGGGGAATTTGGCTATAGCATTTACGATTACAAATTCGGTAGGTCCTATCACGATGATTTCAGGTGGCTGGATTAATGATCGGTTCGGGCCCAAGAAAGTGATTTTTGTAGGGGGCTTGCTGTTTGGAGGCGGTATGATTTTATCAGGATTTGCAACATCTGTAGGTTACCTGGTATTGGCTTACGGTATCGTACTCGGCCTAGGAACGGGAATGGTTTACGGATGCACAATTAGCAACTCTATTAAGTTTTTCCCTGACAAACGGGGATTAGTTGGCGGTATAACAACGGCTGCTTATGGAATAAGCTCAGTTATTATACCTCCTATTGCCAATAGTTTAATCAGTAGGTCTGGTGTGACATCAGCATTCATTATCATCGGTATAGCATTTCTTATTATTGTATGTGCTGCTTCTTTCTTCATTGAGAAATGTCCCTCTGATTTTGTCCCTGCAGGATGGACACCCAAGACTGTAAATGTTGGCCGTTCTATTCAGAACGACAAAGACTGGAAAGGCATGCTCTCAAGCCCTCTGTTTTATATCATGATCTTGTTATTAATGTGTGGTGCTTTTGCCGGACTCATGTGTACATCACAAGCTTCTCCTATAGCTCAGAAAATGATTGGGATGTCTGCGGCAGCCGCTACGACAGTTGTTTCCGTATTGGCATTGTTTAACACTGGCGGACGAATCATTGCAGGCTATATTTCAGACAAAATCGGTCGAATCAATACCCTGGCATTTTCTTCTGTCTTTTCGGTCATAGGACTCACATTGCTTTATTTTTCAGGCGAAGGTAGTGTGTTGACATTCTATATTGGTATTTCAGTTATTGGTTTATGCTTTGGCGCACTGATGGGGGTATTCCCTGGATTTACAGCCGATCAGTTTGGTGTGAGAAATAATAGTGTGAATTATGGAATTATGTTTATTGGATTTGCAACAGCAGGATACTTTGGCCCATCCATTATGAGTCATGTTTACAGCACAGACAGTAGCTATCAGAGAGCCTTTGTCATTGCGGCCGTACTTGGCATAACAGGACTTGTTCTAACATTTGTATATAAGTTCACTACCCGCAAAAATCAGAAGCTGGCTGTGGATATGAATCAGAAAGCTATCAATTAACCCATAGCAATAAATACAGATAAGGAGCATGAGATCATGCAAAGAAAATATCCCAATCTATGTAAACCAATCACAATTGGAAATGTGACTTTCAGAAATAGAATGTTTGGCTCTCCTATGGGAGGTACGGATATTACAGCAGACTGCACTATTGGACCCAAATCTACAGCTTTTTATGAATTAAGAGCAAAAGGCGGTGCTGCGTCAGTTACAGTCAGTGAAGTCGTGGTTCATCCCGAGACAGAAGCTTCCCATATGTACCATCTGGATCTGGGGACAGTAGATTCTCTTGCTAGTTTTACCTATACTGCAGACGCTATTCGCCGTCACGGGGCAATTGCCAGTGTAGAATTGTCTCATTCTGGACAGTATGCAGGAACTTATCTGACTGACAAAAATAAGAAACAAGGACTTGCTCAGTGGGGCCCCAGCCCCGGAGTACGTCCAGACGGCAGAGAAGTAAAGGAACTTACGCAAGAATTAATTGATGATATCGTAGCAGCTTATGGTAGATGTGCTGGACTTGCCAAGAGAGCAGGTTATGAAATGATTATGGTTCATGGCGGACATGGATGGTTGATTAATCAGTTTTTTTCTCCTTATTTCAACCGCAGAACAGACAAGTATGGCGGAGTTTTGGAAAACAGGGTGCGGTTTGCACAGGAGGTTCTTGACAGTGTCCGTAAAGCTGTGGGTTGTGGTTTCCCAATCGAGTTTAGAATGAGTGGTTCAGAGTTATTTGAAGGCGGCTATGATCTGACAGAAGGTATAGAAATTGCTAAGTTAATCGAATCAAGAGTCGACTTGCTCCATGTATCTGCAGGAACTTATCAGACAGGATTTGGTATCACACATCCTTCGATGTTCTTGCCTCATGGAAGTAATGTTTATCTTGCAGCAGAGATCAAGAAGCACGTAAGTGTTCCGGTTGCAACGGTTGGCGGATTAAATGACCCGGCTCAAATGGAAGAAATTATTGCCAGCGGTCAGGCGGATATTGTTGAAATGGCTCGCGCACTGCTGGCTGATCCAGAGCTTCCAAGAAAGGTGATGAGCAACCGCGATGAGGACATTATTAAATGTCTGAGATGCTTCACCTGTATGGCAGAACGTGCAGAAACATCCACAAGACGCTGTACGGTTAACCCATTAATTGGTCGTGAAATGGATGGGACAGAAATATATCCTTCCCCTAATCCACGCAAGGTTCTAGTAGCCGGTGGAGGCCCAGGCGGACTTTATGCAGCTCTTACTGCAGCTAAACGAGGACATCAAGTCATTCTATGTGAGAAGTCTGACGAGGTAGGCGGTATCTTGAGGGGAGAACAGGCGATTCCTTTTAAATATGAGATGTATGAGTTAGGTGTTACTCTCGGAAAACTGGCCAAAGACGCCGGCGTTGAGATTCGTTTGAATACACCTGTTACTAAAGAGTATGCAGAGAAAGAAAATGTGGATGCGTTAATTATAGCAGCTGGTTCCGCAGCAATTGTTCCTCCAATTCCTGGACTGAATGGTGATAACGTAGTCATTGTTAATAACTACTATCTGGAGAAGGATAGGGTCAGCGATAGCGTAGTCGTATTAGGAGGCGGTCTGGCTGGCTGTGAAGCAGCAATTCACCTTGCTCAGGAAGGTAAGACTGTTCATCTGGTAGAGATGAGAACGGAACTGGCTCCGGATGCTAATATTAGACATCGTCCCATTATGTTAAAAGAAATCGAAAAGAATAACATTCAAGTTCATTTAGGGTTCAAAGGGCTATGTGTTACACAAGAAGGTGTTGTTTGCGCTGATCCAAATGGTGAAGAACATCTTGTTCCAGGTACTTCAGTCATTTGTGCGCTTGGACAACGGCCAAGGAGAAACGTAGTAGATGAGTTAATTGATTGTGCACCTTATGTTTCACAAATCGGAGATTGTGTTAAGGCATCTACGATCACGACCGCAATATATCAAGGATATCATGCAGCGCTTGATATCTGATGATCTGCGACTCACGATCACTGCCTGGCCTGTGACACTTCAGGAAGTTTAAGAGAGGACTCGAACATAGCGGTTCAACACAAATCGCACAACTCTTGCAAATGGGTACAACATTGCGCAAGAGCTGTGCGATATTTTTTAAGGATTACAGATGGTACGGATGGTCAGGATGGTATAGCCTTTGGTGAATTCTTCTTACGGCCTCAAGGAGTTAAGGCAATATTCCAGGTGCGAAAGTTGAGTTACCAAGTAATCTGATTTCATGCACTGTCGGGGTATACCAGTTGTTCGGATTATTAAATAGCACCGCATTTACCAGATTGATTCGCACGTAACGTGCTTGAAAATTGACCTTGTCACTGGTAAAGCCATACGCGGTATTACCCGTGCGGTCAATGGTGGAATAGTTAACTCCATCCGTGCTGTACTCTATTTTATACTTATAATACGCTTCAGATCCTTTGTACATAAACCAGGAAATATCTACTTCACTGATCGTCTTCGTACTGCCGAGATCAACCTGCCACCAAGCGGGCCAGGATGCAGATGCAGCCTTCCATGAGGTTTGGGCGTTACCGTCATTCGCCAGCGAAGCTGGAGAGCCGGAGGCGGCTGAATTGGCAGTCGCCGTTTGGCCTTGCGCGTGATTCACAAGAGAAGGCAGAATGACGTTGCCTGTCGTAGCATCCAGATCCCAACTGCTGTACCAGTTCAGCGTTGCCGTCTTACTGGAGTCGTTCAGGGTCAGCGGTAGCCATATGAACTTGTGGTCGCTCAGATTGAGTGGATTCCAACGGTCGCCCATATAAATGTAGCTGGTTCCTGCGCTGCCTGTAATGGTGGCGATGGAGTGAATCTGCGAGCCGTAGGCTGCCGGGTCACCGAAGGGTGAAAGTGCAGACCAGCTTCCGGTCATGGAGCTGGCGGTTGCATAAGCACCCTGATTCGGATACCAGCCGGATGCCTGCGAGGTAAACAGGTAGTAGGTGTTGTTCTTTTTCACAACAGCAGGGGCTTCGCGGTAGCCATTCTCGAAGATCCAACCCACAAATGATTGCACGCCCGTATAGTCGGCTGTCAGCTTGAAGATTGCCATCGTATCGTTGGTACCGCCATTTTTACGAGAAGCTGTAACGAGATAGCCGCTACCGTCGGTATCCGTGAACACGGTCATATCACGGGACTCATAATTCAGCGGGCGGAAGCTGCCTTGGTAGACAAAATTCCCGTCGGGTGTATCGCTGGTAGCGACAGCTACACGACCGAGTGAATAGTCTGAACCATTTTCATAATGCGCCCATAGCACATATTTTCCGGTGGTTTGGTTGTAAATGACTTTGGGACGCTCGATTTTGCTGGAATTCAGCTCAGGGGCGGAATTTTTGGTGAGGATGGTGCTGCGGAAGGACCAATTTTTCAGATCGGTAGAGGTATAAACGTTCACTTTTTCAAATTTCCAGTTTTCAGCATGCTCGCCGTACCAATAGTAAGTGGAGCCTACCTTTAAAATATTACCGCTGTTCGCCTGAATCGGGTTACCTGCGGTGTCTTTCCAATCCGTTCCGTTAGTAATGGCAGTGCTTGCTGCTACGCTTAGGGATAATTCGGCATTGGCGGCGTCCAAACCATTCAGCGTTTGGTTTACCTCGGTCCCGTAGGTTGCTTGCGTAACGTCTGTTGTATTGGCATGTACTGCATCGGGCTGAAGACCTGCACCGGCCACTGCAAGCAAAATACAAATCCATGCGCCTAACCATTTGCTGCTATTAATCCATTTCATGGTATCATCTACCTCCTTTAATAAGGATAAAATGGGCCGGAACGGCTTGTCCGGTACCTCATTTCTGATTTTATCTTAATTGGAAGCGTTTACAAGTGGGATAAATTGAAGTCTTTGATGATTAAATTGTAAAACAAATGAAATTATAATTTAAAACAGATTTGATACTGCGATGACAAATGTTGATTATTGTTGAACATAAGCGAAGGCAGATGAGCATGTGCTATTATGATCCATTGCTGTTTATCATTTGGCTAACGATGCTTGACGCGACTATGAAGGAAGAAGGAAGCCATATGAACATCAGAGAAATGCTCCAGACTCACCCTATCATTGCGGCAGCAGAACATGATCATGTGGCGCTGGCCGTTCGCTCTAAAGCGTGTGCGGTGCTGCTGATGCATGGCAAGATTACAAGTCTGCTGGAGACGGAATTTCAGGAACTGAGGAAGCAAAAGCCGGTGTTTGTGCATACTGATCTGGTCAAAGGGCTTTCCAATGATAAAGAGGCTGCAGCCTTTCTGGCCGGGCATGTACAGCCTGCGGGCATCGTAAGCACCAAGAGCGCTACGATTCGTGCGGCCAAAAAAGAAGGGTTGCTAACCATTCAGCGTGTTTTCCTGATTGACACAGGATCGTTCCATACCGCAATTCGCAGTATTAAAGAGAATGGACCTGACGCAATTGAAATCATGCCGGGTATCGCACCATCTATTATTCCGATTTTTCAGGAACAGACAGGCTTGCCTATCATTGCTGCGGGGCTGATATCGACACCGGAACAGGTGGAAGAAGCAATGAAGGCAGGTGCAGATGCCGTATCGCTAAGCCGATCAGAATTATGGAATCTGTAGGTCCGTGAATTTCATACGATATCTTGGGTGGAGACCATGAGAACCCATAGCTATCCTTTACTGAATGTGATAAGGGGATGCCTATGTGTTTTTTTTGTGTTCTCTTTTGCATTCAATCGTTCAAGCAGTACAAAAAATCTCAAGGAACAGGTGATTAAGAAATGATGAAGAAAAAATGGGTATGGGGTACAGTCAGTGCGGTAATGGCATTAACTCTGGCAGCATGTTCTACAGGGACAGGTACGAGTGGAGCTGGACTGGCTGGTCAAGATGGCAGTAGCACAAGCAAGGTAGCCATTGCATACAATAACCCGCCATTGTGGGCCAATTGGGAAGCTGTCCAAGCCAAATTTATGGAAAAGACAGGAATTCGTGTCCCGGCAGATAATAAAAACAGCGGACAAGCCATGACCGCGATGATCGCAGAGAAGAACAAGCCAGTGGCAGACGTGGCCTATTTGGGCATTACCTTTGGACCGCAGGCGGTTAAAGAAGGAGTGGCTGAAGCCTACAAACCTGAGCATTTTGACGAAATTCCTGCAGACCTTAAAGACCCTGACGGTAAATGGATGGCTGTCCATTACGGAGCGATTGCTTTCATTGTGAATAAGGATGCGCTCGGGAATGTGCCTGTGCCTCGTTCATGGGCTGACCTGCTCAAGCCAGATTATAAAGATAAAGTTGGTTTCTTGGACCCGACTTCCGCAGCAGTGGGGTATAGCGTGGTAACAGCAGCCAATATTGCTATGGGTGGAACGCTCGATAATTGGGACCCGGGCATCCAATATCTAAAGCAATTGGAACAAAATGGTGCAATCCATCCGAAACAGACGGCAACTGCCAAAGTTATGAAAGGTGAGATTCCAATCCTTATTGATGCTGACTTTAACGGATATACGATGAAATACAACGATCAGGCTCCTATTGAAGTCGTGATTCCGAAGGAAGGCTCTTTGAAGGTTCCTTATATCGTGTCCCTCGTCAAAAATGGTCCTAATCAGGACAACGGCAAGAAATATATAGACTTTATGTTATCGGATGAGGGTCAACAGTTATTCGCTCAAGGTTATGTACGTCCAATCCGTAGTGTAGATATTCCCCGTGAAACCAAGGATAAATTTCTGCCGGAAAGCGACTATGCGCGTGTACAAAGTGTAAATTATGAACAAATGAACAAGGTGCAGACAGAAGTGAATGAACGTTGGAAGAATGAAGTAACCGCTGGCAAATGATAATGATAAAGAGGAGAGAAGTATGGGTATGGTAAGGCACAAAATCTTTTTTCTAACGCCAATCATGATCATCTTCAGTTTCTTTTTTCTCTATCCACTGGTTATTCTCGTGTTAACGAGCCTGAGGAGTGAGGGAGACGGAGCGATGACTCTCCACAACTACACACAAATACTTACTGATCCCTACTATTCTAAAGCACTCGTCAACAGTTTGCTGCTCTCCCTTGCCGCAACCGTATCCTCTCTGGTTCTGGCAGGACTTCTAGCCTTTTTTCTGGCACGGAACGAATTTAAGGGCAAAACGCTGTATTTTACCTTGCTGACATTTCCAATGTCGCTTCCGGGTGTAGTTGTTGGCTTTATGGTCATTATTTTGTTTGGTACTACGGGTGTAATGCCGATGTTTAGCAAATGGTTGACAGGTACGCCTTCCATGGCATTTGCCTATACGATCACAGGCATTTTGCTGGCTTACTTGTACTTTGAGATTCCGAGGGTCATTTTATCACTGTATGGGGCAATCCAGCATTTTGACCGGACTTTGGAGGAGGCGGCCAGAACGCTGGGAGCGTCACCCTGGCAGGCGATTCGTTATGTGGTGCTACCGACCGTATTCCCGATTTTTATAGCTTCCGGTGCACTGGCTTTCTCTACATCGATGAGTGCTTTTGGTACTGCGTTTACGCTGGCTAATGACTTCGACATATTGCCGATCCTGATGTATAACGAGTTTACTTTAAGCTTCAAGATTGAGGTGGCCAGCGCGATAGCCGTTGTGATCGGAATGATTTGTGTGCTGATGAATCTAACGAATCGCATCATTATGGAGAGGGGGATGCGCTAATATGCAAAAGTTGGGCAAAGGCATCATGTATGCTTTGATTGTGATCGTCAGCCTGTTCATAATGATCCCCCTTTTGTTCACCGTGATCGGTTCGTTCGCCAACTACTGGGGGTCAAGCCTGTTTGCTTCGGGCTGGACTTTAAAATGGTACCGGGAAGTGTTCCACTATTACGGCGCCACCATTCTCTTCACACTGGTGATTGCTGTCTCAACCGTAATCATCAATGTGCTGCTGGGCACGATGACGGCTTACCAGTTTTCCAAAACGAACAGCCGTTGGATGATGATCATGGAGGAAATTTTGACTTTGCCGATTGCAGTGCCGGGGGTCGCGATTGCGTTGGCGCTAATCCAGACTTATGCGCCGCTTCGGGAAGCGGGGTGGCTGATTTTGCTAGGGCATGTCATTGTTACGTTCCCTCTGATCTTCAGGACTGTGCTGGGGACGCTCAGAACCAAGAACTTCAAGGCACTTGATGAAAGCGCGGCTACGCTGGGAGCAGGTCCTTTTTACCGTTTTTTTTATGTTATTCTGCCAAGTATCAAATCAGCGGTATTGTCGGGAGCCATGCTGGTATTCCTGCTGTCGCTCGGAGAATTCAATATGACATTTTTCCTGTATACACCGCTTAAGGTGACCCTGCCTGTAGGACTGTATGAAGCTTACTCTTCACTGCGGATCGAGATCGGGAGCGCGTACACGGTGGTATTCCTGGTCATTGCAGTTCCATTGATGTTCATTCTGCACAAGCTGAATCAGTCTTCGACGTATACCAGAGGAGGGGGCTAAACATGGGGGAAACCTATATTCGCATTCGTGGGGTGCATAAGACGTATCCGGACGGAACGGCGGCACTTGAACCGATCAATCTGGACGTTCAGCATGGTGAGGTTCTGGTCCTGCTCGGGCCTTCGGGCTGCGGCAAAAGTACCCTGCTTCGCATTATGGCTGGTCTGGAGAAGTCCAGCGACGGCTCCATTAACGTCAATGGAGTGGAGATCAATCATCTGCTGCCGGAGAAGCGGGATATTGGGCTGGTGTTCCAGCAGTATGCCCTGTTTCCGACGATGACCGTTGCGCAGAACATTGCTTTTGGCATGAAGCTCCGCAAGAAGAGTAAGCAGGAGATTGCGGTTAAAGTGCAAGAGATGCTGGAACTGATGAGTCTGCAAGAACTGAAGGATCGCAGGCCTTCTCAACTGTCCGGCGGACAACAGCAAAGGGTGGCGGTAGCGCGGGCGTTGGCTACGGAACCCAAAATTTTGCTGATGGACGAGCCGCTGACAGCACTGGATGCCAAGCTCAAGGAGTACTTGAGGATTGAACTGGCCCAGCTCTTCCGGAAGCTGAACATCACGACTATTTATGTTACGCATGATCAGGTGGAGGCTATGGCGATTGCCGACCGGATTGCGGTGATGGATAAAGGAGTGGTTCGGCAGATCGGTACGCCCAAGGAAGTATATCATCAGCCAAAATCTCCTTTTGTGGCACAATTCGTCGGACAGGTCAACCGATTAAGGGGACAGGCCGTCCATACGAAGGAAGGCTGGTCGGTGCAGTTCGGATTTGCCCTCACACCATATCACGGCAGTCGGGATTTTATCGAGGGTGAGGAAGTGGAGGCATTCCTCAGACCTGAGGATATTGAGGTTGAAGCGTCAACGGGTCAGGGTTTCCCGGTTCGTATCCGGGAAAGCATCTTCCTCGGGGAGCGCTATAGAGTCATAGCGGATGCAAATGGACATAAGCTGCTGCTGGACGTTCCCAATGATATTCATCTAAACGAAGGAGATCAGGTGCAGCTTCGGCTTCAGCATCACAAGCTTATTTATACGTAGCACAACATACAGCATTGAGGAGGAACGTCAGCATGAATACACAAATCAGCTATTCCGATCTTCCATTATTAACCTGTTCTGTAGAGGAGAACGTGGAACAACTGGTGAACCACGGCGCGGATAAAATCGAACTGCTTATGGACGGTATCCAGTGGGATCGCATGGACGAGCAGATCAAGAAGATAGGTAAGGCTTTGCGGCTTCACCATTCTGCCTTTTCCGTTCACCCTCCAGCGTGGGATACGAATCTGACGAGTGAAAACCAGGCTATCCGCACGGCTTCTTATGAGGAGTACAAAAAAGCCATTGAATTCGCGCATGAGATTGAAGCAGAACATGTGGTCATCCATCCGGGCTTTTGCTTCTCTCCAGCCTTCGACAAGGCTGGAGCTCAGCAGCGTGCACAGGAGTATCTGCACCAGCTTTGTCAGGTAGCAGGGCCTCTTGGGGTCAAGTTGGCAGTTGAAAATGTAGGCTATAACGGTGCCTCCATTTATTCGGAACAAGAGTATTTGAGCTGTCTGGATCAGATGGATCATACGGCAGGTTATTTGATTGATACGGGGCATGCCCACTTGAATGGCTGGGATATTCCGCAAATGATTCGCAGTGTGAAGGAACGTTTGTTTTCTGTTCATATTCATGATAACTCCGGTGTTGGTGATGAGCATTTGCCGATCGGAGAAGGCTCCATCCACTGGCAGCCCATATATGATGCACTACAAGAAGTGGATGCTCCCTGTCAACTGATTCTGGAATATTCTCCTGGAACAGCCCTGAACCAGTTAGTGAAAGGAAAGCAACTGCTCCGGCAGCATCTTGCACTATAATCCTTTGAACTCACACACCATATCACAAGGGCAGGGGACGATTAGGGAGATGGACCCATCCCGGTATGATGCCTACTTTTTTGATCTTGACGGAACGATCTATACAGGCAGCGAGCTATTGCCGGGAGTGAATGAGGTGATTTCTCGTCTAATTCAGTTGGGTAAGAAGGTCATGTATTTGACCAACACAACGGTATATACCCGTGAGGAGTGCCGTGACAGGCTGCAGGCTATGGGATTGGAGCCTGCGGTAGACGACATTATGACAGCAGGCTATGTATCAGGGATGTATCTGAAGGAGCAGCAAGAGGATGTACGAGCGTTCGTTATTGGAGAGCGGGCGCTTGAGCAAGAACTGGATGTGCTGGATATTATCCTGACGGATAATCCAATGGAAGCTACGCATTTGGTTGTCGGACTGGATCGGGAGTTCTCGTATGCCAAAATGACGGCAGGTATGAATGCAGTCAGGAACGGGGCCAGGTTCATTGTGGCAAACCCTGATCCGTTCTGTCCCGTACCTGGCGGAATCATACCCGATTCATGGCCTATCGCCAAAGCAATTGAGGCGGCGAGCACTCTTGATATTCAAGTGATGACAGGCAAACCCTCCACTTATTATATAGATAGGGCATTGCAATTATCAGGTCTGGATGCAGGGCGCTGCCTGATGATCGGAGATCGTTTGGAGACAGATATGATGATGGGTGTCAACAGCGATGTCCACACAGCGCTGGTTCTTACCGGAGTCACAGGGAGCGAGGGCTTGCTTAAGAGCGCCATTGTACCTAATTATGTATTTAGTACACTTGAAGACTTGCTGAAGTGGCTATAGTCAATATTTTGTAAGTGAATGAAAAGGGGAACGTCCGACCGGCTCCGGCCTATAGGCGTTCCCCTTTTTGCCTACTTGCGGAAAGGTCATTACTTACACCGGAAATGTTTACGAGTGTGCGTTTTGTCATTGACATGTTCTAATTATTTCAAATTTAAAGTGACTGCAATCACATTAAAGGCTACTTTATGTGGGTATACTGGGCTGTAAATGGAGGGTTAACAATGGGGTGTATATGTTGAAACACCCTTTGTTCATCTTATTTTGGAGAGAAGAGGGATACAAAGATGCTGAGCAAGCAAACGATTGATACGATCAAATCGACTGTACCTGTTTTGGAGGTTCATGGCACTACGATTACCAAGCGCTTTTACCAAATGATGTTCGAGGCTCATCCCGAGCTGTTGAATATATTCAATCACGCTAACCAGAAGCAAGGACGTCAACAAGGGGCGCTGGCCAATGCTGTATATGCGGCTGCGCAGCACATTGATCGTCTGGAGGAAATCCTTCCGGTGGTGCGCCAGATTGCACATAAGCATCGCAGTTTGGGAATTAAGCCTGAGCATTATCCTATCGTCGGAAAATATCTGCTTGCCGCGATCAAGGACGTGTTGGGGGATGCGGCTACAGATGAGATCATCGCCGCATGGGCCGAGGCCTATGGTGTGATCGCTAATGTATTTATAGACGTGGAAGCGGACATGTATAAGACAGCGGAGCAGCAGCGGGGAGGCTGGTCAGGTTTTAAGGGCTTTGTTGTGCAGAAAAAGGTCAAGGAAAGCGACCAAATTACCTCCTTTTATCTGGTGCCTAAGGATGGACAGGTGCTGCCTACGTTCGAGCCTGGGCAATATATCAGCCTGCAGATGAATATTCCGGGTGAACATAATACCCACATCCGTCAATATAGCCTTTCGGATGCACCGGGCCAACCTCACTACCGGATATCCGTAAAACGCGAGGATGCTGTTGCTTCCCGTCCAGCGGGTAAAGTATCCGTGTATCTGCATGATCAGGTACAGGAGGGCGATGTGCTGCAGGTATCTGCACCAGCTGGTGATTTTACGCTGGACCAGACAGATCACAGACCTGTCGTGCTGATCAGCGGTGGGGTCGGGCTAACCCCGATGGTCAGCATGCTGGCTTCCTTGGTGAAGTCTGCCCCGGATCGCCCTGTCACCTTTGTCCATGCAGCAGTCAATGGGGATAACCATGCTCTGCGTAATGAGGTGGAAAGGCTGGTCGCCGCACATGCACAGGCCGCAGTTCGGTGGTGTTACAGCAGACCAACAGAGCAGGATCGGCTGGCGCAGGCCTTTCACAAGGAAGGCCGTCTGGATCTGCCTTGGCTGCAATCCGTGGTGCCGGACCGTAACGCCCAATACTACTTTTGCGGTCCTGAGGTGTTCATGCAATCGGTGTATGGCTTGTTGAAGGAGTGGAATATCCCTGCTTCGGATATCCACTATGAATTTTTTGGCCCTGCCAGTGCATGGGAAGCCGAAGCGCAGTGAGACATCACCAAAAGACGAAGGATAGTTGTCCTTCGTCTTTTTTGCGATGATTACAATGGGAAATCCTACTCATTGGGCACTATTCTTCTTAGTGTGCTCGTGTTTTCATAAAATGGGCGGACGCAAAAACTCCATCTGTTGCGGCATGTACCGACGTAAAGCCTCCGGAATTCGGATCGAGCCGTCCTCCTGCTGATGATGCTCCAGTAGCGGGATCAAAATCCGGGGCGAAGCGACCGCTGTATTGTTGAGCGTGTAGGCATATTGCAGCTTGCCGTTCGCATCCCGGTAGCGGATGTTGGAACGCCGCGCCTGAAAATCAAGCAATTGGGACGACGAATGCGTCTCGCCGTAAGCCTGTCGGCTGGGCATCCATGTCTCAATATCCACCTGCTTGTAAGTTTTTTGCGCCATGTCGCCTGTGCAGACAGCCATTTTGCGATAAGGCAGCTCCAGTTGTTGAAGCAGGTCTTCCGCATTGCGCGTAATCTCCTGAAATATCTGCTCCGAAGCGTCCAGACTGGCTTCACAGATCACCACCTGCTCGACCTTGGCGAACTGGTGAACACGATACAGTCCGTGTACATCTCTTCCGGCCGAGCCGACCTCGTTACGGAAGCATACCGACACAGCCGCCAACCGGATGGGGGCCGTAACGTCCACGATTTCACCGCTGTAATACGAGACAAGTGGAACCTCCGAGGTACCGACGAGCCATTGATCCTCTCCTGCGATACGGTACGTCTGATCCAGCCCAAGCGGGAAAAATCCGGTGCTGCGCATCGCCTCTGAGCGTACCATAAGCGGAACGTCCAGCAGTTGAAAGCCACGTTCGGTCAGCAAATCGACTGCAAGCTGCTGTACAGCCCGGTGCAACATGACCCCGGCTCCTGTCAGGTAGTAGTTCCGAGTTCCGGCTGTTTTGACGCCCCGGGTAACGTCGATCAGGCTGTGAAGCTGACCGAGCGCCATATGATCGCGTGGCTCAAATCCGAAATCGGGAACCATACCGACCCGCTCCAGTTCTACATTATCCTCATCCGATCTCCCCCGTGGTGTATCTGGCGAAACGATATTAGGTATCAGAAGCATGAGCTGTTGAAACTGCTCCTCCAATTCTCGCTGCGGGGTTTCCAGACGGTCTAACTGCCCGTTGATTTTTTTGACCCGCCGCTTGGTTTCTTCCGCCTGATCGCTTCTTCCAGCATGAATCAGTGCGCCAATATCCTGACTACACTGATTCCGTGTCTGACGGAGTTGCTCCACTTCCTGAAGCAACTGCTTTCTTCGGTTATCCAACGTGAGCAGCTCTGCAACCGAGACCTGTATTCCTTTTCCATTTGCTGCTGCCTGAACCTGTTCCTGATGTTCTCTGATCCACTTGATATCCAACATGACACCGCACTCCTTTTCGGATAAAAATACAAAAAGCGCCCTCATCCACATGGGACGAGGAGCGCTCTGATCTCGCGGTGCCACCCAAATTGACCAGACAGCATGACAGATGTCATGACTCTCCAATCCACTTTGCTCCACTATAACGGGCGGTTCCGGTTTACTTAGGAATACAAGTTCATATCGTACACGAATGTATACTCCTTGGCGTAAACGCCTCCGAGTTGGATGCTCTTCACGGGCGTAATGTCGTTTGCTTTTTTGTTAGTATACGGATTTTTGGCAGGTTAATCAAGCTACAACAACTTTTTAAGCTGCGATATACGGCCTTGTGACACACCAAGCCATTGTGCATATTCGCCTTGCTTGGCATGGGGATGTTCATGCACAAGTTCTCTTAGGCGTTGGATTAATTTTTGCGATGATTGGTTTACTCGCGTTCCTTTGTACGCAGGTTTCTTACTGACGGAATCTTTATACAGATATTACATGAGTTATATGTGTTATTTGTTAAGTGATGGGTTCATTCGGCACTGGGTAGCCCCACCAAAAAGAAACCTTGAACGGCAGAAGCCGATCAAGGTGTCATTAAATTACTTTGCTTTATTCAAGTCTTTTCGAGCCAAATCAATTGCTACCGCTAATTTAATTTGGTTAATTTTTCTTAAGCCTACTTTATATTGTGATAATGGCATGGATTTAATTGTTGGTACTATGTCTTGATTAATTCTATTTAATTCAATGTCAGCAATTAAAGAATCGTTTATTAGAATTTTGTAAAAATCCTCTTCTTGTTCAGGTATCCAATGGAGAATATACGCCGTCTCTAAACCAGGAAAATTCCGATGAAGAACATTGAGCAACCTTTGCCTTTCCTCTTTCTCAAACAATGACTTATTAGATACCATTAATTGCTCTCTTACTTCTTGTTCAGTTTTACTTCCAATAAGTTTCAGCTTGTATCCCTCCCCTAACTTATTTTATTATTCATGGCATACTGTAATTAAGTTTCCATGACTATCAGTCAAAATAGTCATTGTTGAGGTTGGATTAAAATTACTGAATTTGTCAGTACCAATCGGCTTATCCAAAGTAACCTCCCTAACATAACGAATTCCATCTGCGCTATCTAGTGTTCTAGTAACAGGAGTACCCACTACATTCTTATCTGTAAGTATGGAACGAAGTTCGTCTTGAGAAATTGTGAATTGTGATTTGTTCTTAGTTGAAAAATGTTCCTCCACAACGTTGCTTAAATCCGTCATTACTGATATTGATTCTAGATTGTACGATAGGGGGCATTCCTTGAATCTTAGCCGTCCCCTCAGAAGAGTGGTCATCCTTTTTATGCGATCCTCCTAGCGAAGCACCGTCATCTTTCGAATGTTTTTTCCCCTTCACAGGACTGGCCAAAGAAAATATCGTCCCTGCCATTAGACGCGCATTTTCTTGTTTGGAGCTGTTTTTCAATTTTTCATAGGCAGCATCCGGGTCAGATGCTACTTTAGCAATATCATTCCCTAAACCTGTCCATGTGTTTACGTAATCATCCCACATTTGAGGGATATCTACATTAGGGAAATTCCTGACCCTCTCAACCATGGCCTCTGCACTCTCATAGGCAGAGTTTTTGATTTCATTAAACACAATCCGCTCAGTCTCATCCAGGTCTTTCATAAAAGGACTTTCCCTAAACGGCCCATACTCTTTTCTATAATCGTCAATTGAATTCAGAAAATCAATTAAATATTTCTTTTGTTCCGTCGTATAATCTTTCATGTCATCCCGATACTTGGAACTCATCAAAGCTCTGTCACTATATCGAAAATGGTTGTCTGTCTGCCGTTGATGTTCCATTAATGCGACTATATCTGTGGAGAGATCCTGATTATTATAATAAGCATCCAACGCCTTTTCAAACTGTTGATCCACATTTCTTTGATACCATCTTTCACGTATATCAGAAGGAACATCGCTATAAGCTTGGACGGAAGCCTGATTGACTCCCTTTACATAGTTAATGAAATCAGGTATAGACTGTACTTCTCCATACCCCCTGGCACTCGTCCATACCTTGCCGAGATAATCTATCATTGCATGCCGTTCACGCGCCCTCTGTTCCTCCGCGTGCGCATGTAAGGTTTGGACAGCAACCTTGGCGGTCTTCCCCAACACCACTCCCCAACCATGGGAAGGTACGCTGGCAATCATGGTTAATCCGGCTACCGCATATTTAAGTATGGATGACGGTCCAGAGGAAGCTACTTCGGAGCGGATCGAAGCTATTTTTTGACTTGCTGCTTTCGGAATGGCACCCAATACTGGAATAGACGCAGCCACATCACATACTTTCTGGGCTAATCCCAATAAACCATCCAGTAGACTAGCCTTTGGTGAACTGGGAGTGTTTGCGACTGACTTAACGGCTCCCCCATCTTTCGACGTAGCGCTCGAATTGGAGCTTTCTCCCGCAGTGCTGTTCGCTGCACTTTTTGCCGCCTGCGCCTCCGTATAGGCTTTTACAGACATTAATGGCGGTTCCCAGACTGGAGCCAGTTCAGCTACAAAAACTGGTTTTTTAACTGTGCCTTCCAGCTGTACTTTAGCCGACCGTATATCCGTTTCACCGTCCAACACCAAGCTGCTGCTGCCCGCTTTGAAATAAATAGCCTCGGCAGCTTGAATATTCAGCTCCCCATCTGCATGCAAGGATAGCGTCTTGCCTGCCGACAATGACAATTCATGTTCACTGACGACCTGAATACCCGAACCATTCAATTGAATGTGAACCTGTTCCGATTTAGCCGTCACCTTCAATTCACTGGCACTCAGCTTGATGTCCTTACCATGAGGGGTCCCCCAATACTTGGTGGCTGGATCAGCAAGCTTGGGCGACGAACTCCGTTCCCGTCTGAGCGTGATTCACCGCTTCAAGCTCCGTTAAAGATTGATCATTTTCGGCATTTTCTGATATTACCGTATGTAGCAAAGAAACAATTTTCTGATCCAGATGTTCCAAACATAATCCCCTCCCATTTTTCACTACTGCATGGCGACTTCCTGAAAGGTGATGCCACTTGTTCCCCTACGCAATAGACTTTCTGCTAAGGCCAGATTTACTATCGTACAGGTTTCACGCAACCCTCGGACTTGCAATAGAGGTCTTCCCTCGGTACGCTGTCGATCTACCACCAGCTTCATCAATGTTCCTCCGGGATGAAATTGACTTTGTTCACCTAAACAATCTACTAAAGGGGGTTGAATCATCCAGTACAACTTTTGCTGCGAACGTTCCACATCTCGAAACAAAGCCATACGGCTGAACACGCTCGGTGTATAGAACTGTAACAGTTCATGCACAGCATCAGATACCATCATCTTGGAACCCAACAGAATATCAGGATAAACCGTATAATCGTTACCCTTGACCTTAAACTGTGCAGCATAAGAAGGCGGCCATTCCGTCCAGTCATGTATGCTCACCATCTCTGCATTGGCCTCTTCGTCCCATACGGGAACAACAGAATACAACATACGATCATCATGTTGACAAAGAAAATACTCCACTATGCCACGTCCCTTCCATTGCGTCTGTCCCACATGGTGTCATCCAATTTAAGTTCAATCCCGGGCAACTGGATGCATGCCTAAACTGAATCGGGCTCCATCCAGCATAGCTCCTTTGAAGCAGGCTCCCTCAAACGCGGCACCCATAAAGTTGGCTCCCTGCAATATGGCACCAGTGAAATCTGCACCCTGTAAGTAAGCGCCCTGAAATTCGGCTTCAGTAAGATCTGCTCCTGCAAAACTTACGGGTTGAAAACCGGGCCTTTCCCATCGTTCAGACTGATATATTCCAGGTACGGCTACTGCATCTCGGAAAGAAGCTCCTCTTAAGTTGGCTTGTTCAAAACGTGCTTCTTGAATCAAACAGCCGCTAAAATCCGCTTCTTGTAAACAGGTTTTATTCCAACGGGAGCCGATCATATTCCCTCCCGCAAAAACACCATTGTTAAAAGAACTTTCACTCAAGTCTGCATATTGCAGACGGATTCCCTCATAATGTCCTTGAGACCCGTCAATTCCTCGAAAAACTTCATGTATGTAGTCGTATGGCTTCTTTTCCTCAAGCCACTCTTTCATCACTGTAGAATCTTTGACACGCACATCCCGTTTATAAACGACTTCACTTCGGTCTAAATATTCTCCGACTCTCAGTTCAAACACATCTTCCAACTGTATTTCATCCAACCATTCTTCTGTGACACTAAAACGCGATAAAGCAATGATATATTGATGAATATGTACTGCCGCGCGCAATTTCATCCTTTGAATATCATCTAAACCGATTCTTCCACCATATTTCTTAGCGTGCTTACTTAATTCCGTCTCCCACTCGTCCAAATAGCGAAAGGCCCATTCAGCATCATAAGTGTCCCGGCAAGGATGGAGATCCATAAACCATCTCTTATCCATCGCCTCCACTAAATAGGTAGCCCTTCCGTTTGCTAATTCGGTACGAAGCATGGAGTAAGATATATATCCCAGCGCCTGTTTATTACCTTCTTGCTGCATCAACTTGACTTTCCCAAGTATCTGCTCCAGTGAATTGTGAACTGTCTCGGCCAAGGCATGCTTATGATTTTGAAAATAGACTTCCAGCGCAAATAACATTCGATGTTTTAGGGGTTCATAGATCTCATTTGTAAAATGACGAAAAACCTCTTCACGATTCACGTTCTATCTCCTTTCTGGTCGCTGCATTTACATAGAACTGTGCGTATCAAGTAGCTGGTTATCTCAAAGCGAGGTCTACTATAAAAGATATGTGAAATCATAATTTTCAAGGGTATATTTAACAATAAATTATCCTTATGTATGTATCGGACAGATTAGTGATTTTGTTTACAGAAAGAACCATCCATTCTGTTATTTTGAATTATCCTAGCTAACATAATCGTGTCCTGCCAATTTTCGGACATGGGGACAATGATCGTCTTAGCGATTTTGGAGAGCTGATCATATAAAGCCTCGTCCTGATCAGAGATAATAATAAGATCTGGTTGTATGGCAAGAATGCGCTCCAAGTTAATCTTATCGCCAAGATTTTGTATTTTATTCTGGCTGGTACGGTTGGTATACTTTAAAGTTTTACAGTGAAGACAAGCCTACCACTCCAGCAACCGCATCCTGCTCACCGATGGCAAATAGATGTTCAGCATATGGAAAATAGGTAATGACGATCCGCTTGGGCTTGGAGGCTTCGGTAGATGGATTGTCTTGTTTCTCTGATTCATTCGTCGCTGTCGCGGGTATTTTGGCAGAACCGCAAGCTACTGTCAGGATCAGCAAAACGGAGATTAAACAAGTAAAGGTTATTTTATTAAAAACGGACAAGATAATTCCTCCTACTCAAAATGATAATGATTTTCATTATCAAATATTATAATTTGAATAAGTCCTTTTGAATATAGGGAATTACTCACCATAGCGGGGTGATATAATCCGGGTTTCGTTTTTGCGAAGGAAGGGGGTAGGCTTTATCCAAGTTCAAAATAGGCTATAGTCTCTATAATGCTTTTTTTATTTCATGTAAAATGTAATGATTACCAAATTGGACAGCGATGGAGGGAAACATGAAGGATTTTAAAGATCGTTTACATACGATCCGCCAAGAGCAGAACAAGCTGCTTAAGGAATACCAGACGTTAATCGCGGACTATGAAGCCTCGGATGTCATTCTGGAGAATGAGGTACTACGGAAGAAATTCGAGGATGCTCAGGCCCGCTGCATTCGTCTGGAAGAGCGGGTACAACATATTGAGCAGGAAAATGGAAAGCTGCGCACGGCGCTGACGGAGCAAATGCTGAGCGAGAAGGCAAATATGATCCGCATCTCGCGTGAAAAGCTGGAGACCTATTTTGCTTCCAGAACAGCAGAAGGAACGAACCGATTGACTGCCTTTGAGTACGGGGCTAAAAATCGTGTAGACCAGTTGATCCAGCAAAGCACTCATGAGCTTAAAGAGGATCAGGAAGAGATCGTCGCTAGGTTGCGGCAGTTCTCGGAGGAAATCCGTGAGCGGATCATGGAGCAACACCGACGTCTCCAAGAGGCTGAGCAAAATCTGCTTCATCATACGGCGAACGGGCTGAACCAGCTTCAAGAAGAAGAGATCAGCGTAGAAACGATGCAGAAGCGCATGAAGCAGAATCAGTTCGAAATGAAGCTGGGCTTGAACTGGATCAACAAGTTGGGGATTTTGCTCATTATTTTAGGCGTAGGAGCTGCCTTCAAATATTCATATTCCAACTGGTTTACAGGAAATATGAAGGGCGTAGCCTTCTTTCTGTTAGGAACGCTGATGCTGGGCGGCGGCGAGTGGTTGTACCGCAAGCAGAAGCAGACCTTTGCGCTCGGAATATTGGGCGGCGGTATTTCGGTGCTGTACGGGTCGATTTTTTACAGCTACTTTTTACTGGAAATTATAGGGATGTATACAGGCATGGGTCTATCTGTGCTGGTTACGGTGACCGCTGTGCTATTGTCGTTAAGGTATGAATCCCGAACGATTTGCTCTTTTGGATTGGTAGGGGGATATCTCCCGTTGTTTTCCTATATGGCTGCGAACGGGCTGGATGGGAGCGCGGTTTACATCGCCATGGGCTACCTGTTCCTGCTGAATCTGCTGATTCTGCTCGTATCCTTTCGCAAAAGCTGGGTCGTCGTGCAATATATCAGCTTTCTGCTGAATACTCCCCTGATGATTGTGCTGGTCTGGTTATCGGATAGCACGATTGCAAGCATGTTGTATGCAGTTATTACATTTGCAATGTACCTCGGGATGACATTATGGGTGCCGTTCCGATTAAAAGAAAAGCTATCCTGGCTGGATTTCTCCCTGCTGGCTCTGAACACCGTCGTAAGCTGTAGCGTTCTGTACTCTCTCTTTGGCGATGCGGGCCTGGATGATTACAAAGGCTTACTGGCGCTTGTCTTTTGCTTGGTGTATGGGGGCCTGGGACGCTGGGTGAGTCGGTATATTCCAGAGGAGACACAAACAAAAATATTATTTTATGCGACTTCACTGACCTTCTCTATTCTGATGGTTCCGTTCCAGTTTGGAGTCAGATGGCTATCTATGGGCTGGCTAATCGAGGCCGTTCTCCTGACGTTGTATGGCAACCGTTATCGGTTGAAGGAATTGGAGCGAACTGGCTGGGGCATTTTATTACTATGTCTGGGCGCGTTCTTTTTCGTCGATTTTCCTATATATCTGCTGTCTGGATTCGAGACGGACTATTTTGGGCTCAAATACACGCTTATTACGCTGGGGATGCTGATTGTTACCGTCTTTTATGCGATTCAATTCGGCCGTCCGGATGCTTTCAAAAATAATCGTCTGTACGAGATGCGAATCATGCAGGTTTTTAAATATGTGACACTGGTGAATGTGTATGGTTATTTACTGTATGAAGCCGGGCATTGGTATAACATCATCGTACCCGAAGGATTCACACACTATTCCTTTTACAAAGCGCTGCTGTACACCTGTGTATCGCTGGTTTTGGCTTACTCCTTGCCTAAAGTGAAGCTGCTGTATGATCAAGTGATTAAATACTACAGCTTGGCGCTGTATGTCATCGGCTATGCGCTGGGGCTGCTAGTTACCGTGGCCATTCCAACCTTGCATGACAACTATGCGCAAAATACGGCTGCCGATTATGTGGCGTTGGTGGTGTTGGCTGCCTTCAATGTCCTGGTATTTTTCAGCAGCAGGGATTTTCTGAACGCACTGATGACCCGACATTATCGAAGCACGGAGCTGTATCCGGTTATCATGGGCGTATATTTGCTGGGTGTGATTACCGCATTCCTTGGGGTGCAGTTCCGTCTGGGAGATGCCGGGCTTGTATTCAGCTTGGTGTATCTATTGCTGGCCATTTTGTATATTGTCTATGGTTTTCGCAAACGGGTGGTCTACATTCGCAGGTTTGGTCTGGGATTAACTTTGTTATCGACAGGTAAGCTGCTGCTGTATGACCTGCATCTGTTAACGACTGGAAGCACCATCGTAGCTTACTTCTCTTTTGGTGTGGTATTGCTGGCGATTTCGTATATTTATCAAAAAGTATCCAATCGCATGGGAGAGGCCATTATAGAGAAGGATGTCGAAGAGAAAATGTAGTTTTTTGTAGGATTGTGTAGAAATCCGACAATATAAAAATAAATTCGATAATAGTGAGAAATTTTGTATGACCTTACATCCTACTTACGCTATAATGAGTAAAAATTATTTATGTACGCATGCTTATGTTTATGCGGAAGTAGAGAGAATGAGGGGATATAATGAATTTGAGCAAGGGGCAGAATAGCCTGAACGATAAAAATGAACGCTTCTCGTCAGCCGGGTTCATATTGGCAGCGATCGGGAGTGCAGCAGGGCTGGGTAACATCTGGAAATTCCCATATATTACTGGACAGTATGGTGGGGCGGCATTTTTCATGCTGTTTATCGTCTGCCTGTTGCTTGTAGGCTTGCCTGTACTTTTAGCGGAGCTAGCGCTTGGCCGTGCGGGTCGAGGAAGTGCTGCTTCTGCCATGGTAAAAGTAGGCGGTCATCCGATTTGGGGCAAGATGAGTATTATGTTTGTTATCGTGCCGTTTGTTATTTTGTCGTTTTATGCCATTGTAGGGGGCTGGACACTGCATTATGCCGTAGAGGCATTTAGTGGAAATCTGTTTTCGAATAAGGATTTTGCTGGACAGTTTGCTTCCTTTTCCTCGGGTTACGCTCCGTTGGTTTGGCTGTTAGTTGTTTTTGCATTTACCTCTATCGTGGTTACCCTCGGGGTATCGAACGGGATTGAAAGGTTCAATAAAATTTTGATTCCTGCCAAGGTTATTCTGTTGCTCGTGTTAATGATAAATGCGCTTATGCTGCCAGGCTCAGGTGCGGGGGTATCCTTCTTTCTGAATCCTGAATTCTCTAAGCTTAGTATAGAGTCTGCATTGGTTGCTTTGGGACATGCCTTCTTCTCGCTCTCACTGGGAATGGGGATTATGGTCACGTATGGTGCTTATGTGGATCGTCGACAATCGCTGGGTGGAGCCATGCTGGCAGTTGGTGGCGGGGATTTAATCTATGCGTTTATCGCAGGGATGATTATTTTCCCTACAACCTTTTCCTTTGGGATTAACCCGGCTCAAGGGCCGTCTTTGGTCTTTATTGCTTTACCGGCTGCGTTCTCAGCCATGCCTTTCGGCGCTTTCTTCGGCGGTTTGTTCTTCGTATTGCTGGCGGTTGCTGCATTAGGTTCTATGGTATCCTTGCTGGAAGTACCTGTAGCCTATGTTATGGAGCGGTTCCGTTGGAGCCGGGTTCGCTCGGTTATCGTCGTATCTTTCCTGTGCCTGCTGCTGGGTATCCCTTCTGCGTTGTCCATGGGACTGGTTCCGGAATTAAAAGTTGGTGACAAAACATTCTTTGATTTCGTTGATTTCACAGCTTCCAACATCTTCTTGCCGTTAGGCGGCTTGTTGATTGTTATATTCACAGGCTACTACTGGAAGACTGCGGGTGAGCATGCAAATCTCAAACCCTTCTGGTTCCGCGTATGGTTGTTCGGTCTAAGGTATGTTGCACCGATCCTGATGCTGCTGGTCTTCCTGCACACCTCGGGAATTATCAAATTTTAATCTAAAATCAACAAAAAGGCATTTTGTTCCTAAGGGAAGAGGTGCCTTTTTTTGTATATCTATCAGTACTTACCTAACTGTGGAAAGGAGTGATATAATAAAAACATTGTCATTAATTTTAACTTCATTGAAATCATTGCGAATATGAAGTTTTATATAATGAACGAAAAGGCTACAGGGCATCGCATCAAAACGATGTGTAGGAGAGGGAAAGGGCAGAAGAGCATTGAAACAGACAGAGAGCTTGAATTTGCATGAAGGATGGCGACTGAAATGAAGTCTAATCCGTTGCCATCACAACGTCGTTATATGCCGGGACTGGATGGGTTAAGAGCGCTGGCGGTCATCGCAGTCATTGTGTATCATCTGAATCCGGACTGGTTGCCGGGAGGCTTGTTGGGTGTAGGCGTTTTTTTTACTTTATCGGGGTACTTAATCACGGATATTCTTGTAAGTCAGTGGGATACATATCATAGTTTTAAAATGAAAGATTTCTGGCTGCGTCGGGCCAGAAGGCTGCTGCCTGCCATGCTGACGGTTGTGGCCGTCATTGTCCTATGCTCGTTACTTTTCGATCCGTCACGGCTCACGGCCTTGCGCGGAGATGTACCTGCCGCATTGGTATATATGAGTAACTGGTGGTTTATTTTTCATCAGGTATCGTATTTTGAAAGCTTTGGTCCACCTTCGCCGCTCGGGCATCTGTGGTCGCTGGCGGTGGAGGAACAATTCTACATCCTGTGGCCGTTAATGCTGGCGCTTGGGTTGAAATACATGCCCAAGCGTATTGTGCTCGCAGGCTGGGTAACTTGCCTGGCGTTGACCTCTGCGCTGCTGATGGCAGTAATTTACGTGCCGGGAACCGATCCGAGCCGAGTGTATTATGGCACGGATACGCGCGGATTCGCTCTGCTGATCGGTGCGGCGCTGGCTTTGGTATGGCCGAGTGGCAAGCTGAAAGGGCAAGCGTCTGCCAAGGCGCGCTTGTTCCTGGATGTCATTGGGGCTGTAAGCTTGCTGTTGCTGTGTCACTGGGCATGGGCCTCGAATGAATATGACCCGTCTTTGTATCGGGGGGGCTTGCTGGGCATAGCCTTGGTCACTGCTATTGTGGTCGCAGCGTTAGCACATCCGGTGAGCCATCTCGGCAAGCTGCTTGGACTCAAGCCGCTACGCTGGATCGGCGCTCGTTCCTACGGGCTATACCTGTGGCATGTTCCGATTATCACCCTGACGACACCGCAGGTGGATACCGATGGTGTGCATGTGATGCGAATCATTTTACAGCTATTCGCAACGGTGCTGCTAGCCTCCCTCTCCTACAAATATATCGAGGAGCCGATCCGGCACGGAGGATTCCGTTCGTGGATTGCAGGGATCCGCACAGCGGTCCGCAGACAGGTACGGTGGAGGTGGATGCCTTCAACCGCAGCCTCTGTGCTTTTTATAGGCGTTTTTACGGGCACTATTCACCTCTATGTGACGCCTAATGGCGCAACCACGCAAGTAGCGGCGAACGATGAGATTCTAAGCGGGAAGACAGTGCCGCCGCTTCACGGAACCGTATCCGTGGCTTCGAAGGAGCCGAAAGCCAAGCCACAAGTTTCCGGGGGCAGCAAGGTGCAGGACGCAGCTAAGGTCCAAGCTCAAACCCAAGCGCCAAAGAATACGGAGACGAAGGCTGACACTACGAATGGGGCTAAGCTTCAGTCGGATACTTCGGCCCAACAGCAGCAGGCAACGCCTAGTGCAGATGTTGGTGCAGGTGTGACCGCAATTGGCGATTCTGTCATGCTGGATGTGCAGGCATACATTCAGCAAGCTTTCCCAGATGCGGTGGTAGACGGACGGATCGGTCGACAGATGGCGGAAGCGCCTGCCGTGCTGGAGCAGTTGAGACAGAACGGACAGCTAGGGAAGACAGTCATTATTGAGCTGGGCACCAACGGTTCTTTTACCAAGGGCCAATTGACGGATTTGCTCGGCAGTCTGAAGGATGCGAAGCGTATTATCCTCGTGAATACTCGTGTCCCACGTCCGTGGGAGAGCATCGTGAACAGGCATCTTGCCGAAGCAGCAGCCCAGGATGCACGGATTACGATGATCGACTGGTACGGAGCCAGCTCTGGCAAAAACTCGTATTTTGAACCCGACGGAGTTCATTTGAAGCCCAAAGGCGCCAAAGCCTATGCATCTTTGTTGGCTCAGGTTTTGACGAAGCAATCTTAAATAGTAATCATCATCGGGAATACGTTAGCCCCTGATCCGGCTGTTTAGTATGGAACTCTTACCGTGGTTGCCCACCGGCCATTGTTAGGTAGCTGTGATGCGCAAACATCACGGCTACTTTTTATTTGATGAAGCTATTCAGGTCATGCTCCTTTCTTAATGGGTAACAATTCTTTGCTTATTTGGCTACAATTTTTCAATTTTCATTCTACTTATTTGTGGTAAGGTTACGAATATGCCTAATTTCGGGAAATATTATTTTGGTGGGGGTACATAAGCTAATGGAAAAGGGTTACACATATAGTAGGACAAGAGAGCATCGCTTGAAGAGGAACAAAAGAAGACTCATATTCATTGCTATTTTATTATTCGTGATCGGCTGTATTACGCTCATTGTGCTAAAGGTTTCAGATAGCAAACCACCAGCTCAAACACTGGAGCAAGTTAAAAAAACAGATGCCGTATCCAATGGCAAATCAAAAGTTAAGGCAAATGCCGAACCGAATGGTAAAGTTGCTTCACCAAAAGACAAACCTGGAGTTGAAGATGGTGCCTTTGTTGAAAAATATTTAAACCAACAAATGCTGGGGAAGAAGCCTGACGGAGCCGACGGTAAGAAAGTAGCTTATTTATCTTTTGATGATGGGCCATCCGTGACGGTAACACCTGAAATATTAGATATTCTGAAAAAACAGAAGGTAAAGGCAACCTTTTTTGTCGTAGGAAAGGAAGCTGGTGAAAATGAACATACGAAGAATATCATCAAAAGAATTGTCGCAGAAGGTCACGCTATAGGAAACCATACGTATTCACATAATTATAAGTATCTATATCCCCACAAGGCTGTAAGTACGGACAATGTTATGAAGGATATTGAAAAGAACAATCAGGTATTAAAAGGCATTCTGGGACCCGACTTCTCGACAAGAATGATTCGATTCCCGGGAGGCCACATGACGTGGAAGAAAAAAGATCCAAAGGGTATGGCCGCATTAGATGCAGCTTTACTAAAAAAGGATTATCACCAAGTGGATTGGAATGTATTAACTAAAGATGCAGAGGGACCACACAAGAAAGCAAACGGACTTATTAACCAATTCATGAGGTCTGTAAAGGGTCGAGAAAAAGCCGTGATCTTAATGCATGATACCTATGGCAAGGGAGAAACTGCAAAGGCTTTACCAGTCATCATAGAATATTTAAAAAAACAGGGATATGAATTTAAGATTATGAAGTGAATAAGTAAATTAGTCTTAAAAGCCCCTTAATAGCTTATATAATATGATTTTTAGGTATATACTATACTAAAATAGTATTTAGGGGGAGATTATGCTGGTATTAAAATCATACGAGGTATTTATACCGGGGGCTTTCCCAACATATACCTACGTTTCAAGAAATACACCTGATACTTCCTATTCATACGAATTTAGATTAGCTCAATCACTTAAAACTATTGGTTATTTAACATCAATTATTGGCCCTTCAAAAACCGGGAAAACGGTTTTATGCGAGAAAGTAATAGGACAAGATAAAATTGTGGATTTGACAGGAAATGACTTCAAACATTCAGAAGATTTTTGGGTAACAGTAGCCAAAAAAGTAGGCCTATCATTAGAAAGCAACCATACAGAACGTAGAGGTATTGAAGGAGAAGGAACAACGGGTCTTATAGAAAAAAAATCAACGGCAATCACAGAATCATTTCGTTCTGGTAAAGATAAGATTATTCAATACTTTAATGAGAATAATCTAGTTCTTGTCCTAGATGATTTTCACTATGCCCCAGGGGATATGCAGCTAGAAATGGCTTATCAATTAAAAGATGCTATTCGAAAGCAATTTCGAACGATTGTTATTTCTTTGCCTCACAGAGCTGATGATGCCATTCGTAAAAATCCTGATCTGAGTGGTAGATTAAATCTTATTAATATTGAGCCTTGGCAACTGGATGAACTTAGTGAAATTGCAACAACAGGTTTCCAATCACTAGGTATGAATATTGACTTAGACTATGCCAAGGATATAGCTCTTGAAAGTCTTGCTTCTCCTCAGCTCATGCAATCCATATGTTTGAACCTTGCTATTCAACTGGATGTTGATCATAACCGTGAAAATGCGCAGATTACGAGTAAGATCCAGCTTGAAGAAGCTTATAAGATGACAACAATTAATCTCTCATATAAAGATGTGGTAAGGAAGTTAAAGGCTGGGCCGAATCCAAGAGGGCAGCAGAGAAAAACCTACAAGCTTGTTACTGGTGAAGATGCGGACATCTATGAGCTGTTAATAAAGGCAATTTCACTAAATCCCCCTGAGATTAGTATTTCTATAGACGATATGAAGAAGAGAATTGATGAACTTATTAGTGATGGTAATGATAAGCCCGACAAGCCAAAGGTAAAATCTGCAATAGAGCAGGTTCAATCCATTATGCAAAATAGTGAGAGTATTTATCAGGTGTTTGAATATAAGGACGAGAAAATTCATATTTTGGAGCCGCACTTTTTATTTTATTTACGATGGGGGATTCATTAATGGGAGAGAGTATGACCACATCAAATAGAACAAAAAGTGAAACAATTCAGGCTATTCAAGAACAGATTGATGAGGTGCTGTTACTAACTCAGTCCGAGAATAATACTGAGAGGAAACTCGAAGAGTGGAGAATTTCAACAAGTAGAGTTCTTCACAGAGCTTTTTCGAATGCGTCAATTGCTCGTGAGTTTTTGTTAAAAACCGATGCAGAAACCTTTCAAGATGTGGGTGTTTCTTATTTAAAAGGATTGATAATTGATATAAATAAGGGGCTATTTGAAAAAATATCCCACTCATCGTCATCTGACCCAGATATTATTGATCTTCAAAGCTTCCATGTGATTATCCGAAGAATAATGCGTAATTTTTATAAACATATAGAAGAGATGTATCAGAATCCTGTACACGGTAGGGGAACCATTCGACATGAGAATCTTGCTAAGATATCTCTAGGGAACGAGTACGATGTACAACGTATGTTATTTTCCCTCATTCGTCCGATTTTTCCAGAAGCAAGAGTCGAAATAACTGATGACGTCGGCTACAAGTCGGTTAGATATGATATATACTTAAGGGAGTACGAAACTGTAATAGAAGTCAAATGTTCGCGTCCCAAAATGAGTGAACGTGAATTGACTGAACAATTAGGGTCAGATGCCTTCCATTACAGGGAAAAGTATGTATACTTTTTTATTTATGATAAGGACAAAATTGTAGGTAATGTGGATGCCTTTTGTAAGACCTATCATAAGAGTTTAGAAATAGACGGAAAACAAATCGAAACCATAATCATGCAGCCTGTTGTAATGTAGACAAAAAATGAGTGTAAGGGAGATATATTAAGGCAACTACTTATCATCTCTGTAGCTACAACAAAAGGACGAGGGTCATTGGCCCCCGTCCTTTTGTTGTTGTAGAAAGATATACAGCGGTCCGCTTTAGATCCGTTCCGCTTCACCCATCGCCTGAATAAAAGCTCCGATACCTTTAGGATCGTTGGTTATAATCGGCTCGCTGATATAGTAAGTGAAGGTACCGTCCCGTCGATCTTTACCACCCAAACCGCTTACTTGCACCGTTTTGTTCAAATTCACGAGTCCTTCTTCGGTAATCGTGATAAATTCATCAATAATGCCTTTACGGATGATTTCTGCCTCTTGGCGATAATGCTCTGGCAGATAACCTTTGCGTACGCCTTTGGCGATAGCATAGAGAATCATACAGGAAGCGGAGGATTCCAGATAGTTGCCTTTCAGATGGCCCAGGTTGAGCACCTGATAAAAGACTCCACTTTCTTTATCACGTACTTTCAGTAGAGCTTCCAGTGTTTCCGTCAGCATATCGAGCAAGGCAGGGCGATCTGCGTGATCTTCTGGAATATAGTCCAGCACGTCAACTAGTGCCATGACGAACCAGCCGATGGAGCGTCCCCAGAAGTTCTTGGAGCAGCCTGTTTGCGGGTTGCACCATGGCTGTTCATGCTTCTCATCCCAAGCGTGGTAGAGCAGGCCTGTTTGAGGATCACGCGTATGCTCGTAACAGAGCTTGAATTGCAGGGTAACATCGTCAAACTCTGACGGATCTCCAAATTCGCGGATAAATTCAGCGTAGAACGGGGCACCCATGTACAAGCCGTCCAGCCAAATTTGATACGGATAAATTTGCTTATGCCAGAATGCGCCCTCGCTTGTGCGAGGATGTTTTTCCAACTGACTGCGTAATTGGTAAGCTGCCTTTTTATATCGTTCGTCTCCTGTGGCACGATACAGAGAGAAGAGCAGCTTTCCGTTATTCACGTGGTCAATATTGTACTCATCTACTTTATAGCGCTGAATCACGCCATTTTCGTCAACAAAATGATCCATATGTTTTTTTATAAATTCCATATACTTGGGATCGCCTGTCAGTTCGCCAACCCATTCCAGACCTCTGTAAATAACGCCGTGGTCATATTCCCATTTTTCATAATATTCCGGACTCCGTTTCAGAACAGAGTCACTCATACGTACAGCCCAAGAATCTGTTTTTGTAGGATTGGTTGTCGGTTGTGATGTTGGATTTGCCATAATACAGTCACCTCTTTGGTAAATATTTGATTCGTAATCGTTGTTTGTGCTTACATGGAAGGCGTATGTGATCTAGGGTCAGCAGGTTTGTTCTTGAAACCTACATTATTGTTGCCCCAGCACCGATCGTAATTAAAACCTGTCAGATCCTCGAATACCTTTCGAGCTTCCGGTTTGGCCGACTTCATCGAGCCACCGTTTTTAAGGCGGTCAATTTCGGTAATCAGCTTCTTGTGGCTGTCAATGTCCAGCTTCATGACGACAGACGCAATCATACCGATGATCGCTAACACAATTGTACCTACCACGAGTACATAGAAAATAGCATGCTGAGCGGCAATCGGCTGACTATCAGCCCCGGATACGAATCCGAAATGCTGTAGCACCCAGCCAAGTATGAAGACGACGACGGCTCGCACCATTTTACCTGCGAAAGTCATCATACCTGCATAAATTCCTTCCCGGCGACGACCAGTCAGTGCCTCATCTACATCAGCAAGGAACGTATATTGATTCCAAGGAATATAGTAGACCCCGCCTGTACCAAGCCCCATAAACAGTGTGATGACATATAGCCATACCATTGTATTGGAGGCTCCCGTTATATAGAGCAGGCCGTAACCCGCTACGCTAAAGCAAACGACGACGAGTGCGGCGATAAAAGGCATACGGAACCCTTTGCGCACACAGAACTGGATGAAGAAATAGGTAGAAATTAATTGAATGACAGAGTTAAAGCTATTCAGATTAGATACCATCTCCGAGCTTTGGAACAGGGAAAACACAATAAAGTACGTAAAGGCAGAAGTGAACAGCCACTCGGCTGAAAAGCCGCCCAGATACATGCCCAGATGATGACGGAACGTCTTCACCCGGAAGGTCGAGGAAATGTCAATAAACAGCTTTTTCATGGAATCTATAAAGGAAAGCGGAGCTTCACCTTCCAGTTCCTTTTGCAGTTCCTCCGTAGGGCGTTCCCAAGAATTCTTGTACAAGAATGCCATTGCAATTAGCAAAATACCTGCAAATACTAGGCCGGTATAAAAGAAGGGCAATGGAGAGTCTTTACCATACTCAGCGATAAAGCGACCAGGGATAAAAGCGGCGGCAAAATTGGCAATTTTACCGAACATGGCCTTCCATCCGGTCAGTCTGGAACGTGCGCCGAAATCCCGGGTCATCTCTGCGGCAAGTGCTTCATATGGCACCATAACAGAGGTATACACCAGTTCAAACAGTACGTACGTACTTAGGTAATACCAGAAACCCAACCCATCTACCCAAAGCAACGGATACACGAGCATCAGCGGAATCCCCATCATAATGAAAAAACGTCGTCTGCCGAATTTACGGCCCAGGCGGGTTCGATGAAAGTTGTCGCTAATAAAGCCCATGATCGGATTGCTGACTGCATCGATGATGCTGGCAACGGAGAAAATGGCTGCGGCCTGAACGGGAGACAGTCCGCAAAAGGTCGTATAAAAGTACATTAACCATGCGCCACTAATAGCAAGTGCACCGCTTCCCAGCATGTTGCCGCTTCCATAGGCGAGTGTATGTTTCATTGTGATTTTTCGTTCCATGATCTGTTCACCTCATATTTTGTCTGGTTATGAGGACAATTCACCGGTCGCTATATTATGCAGAATGTCTATGTTGGTAGATGGGCCAGGGCGTCCTGATTGGGTTGGGCTTTTAGCGTGCCCCTATATTGTTGCCGCTCGGAGTGCCCGAGCCGATCAGATCGCTTCCTGAAGCCAGCTTGAGGAAGTTACCTAGCTGGATGGAACCGTCTGCACTTCTGGTAACGGAAGGAACGAGACTGACAAAGTCAGCGGCGCTGGCGAGAAGACCTTTGGCATTGGTGCTTTTTTTGCTTTTCCACCAGACGTTAGAATTATCTTGATCGGTTCCACTGGTCTTGTCACTGGCTGTTCCTTCAAAGGAAAGATTGTTAATAAACACGTGTTCACCTTTGTCAAAAGCAAAATTGCTCTCGCCATTGCTCCATGAAGTATTATTGGTCAGGGTAATGGTGCCGGGATTGCTGTTGTAGGTAAAGCCGTGCTTTTTGTTCTGAAAAGCAATGCTGTTTTTCACAATATGGTTGACCTTGATTTTGTCCCCGCCCAGCTTAAAACCATTGCCGTCACTGTTAGCGGTAGACGTTCCGTCAGAAGTCTGTCCGTTGTGATGGGCAACACTGTTCAAGATCGTTACCGCTCCGATTGGTCCGGTTGCTGCTTTGGTAAACAGATCCCAACCGTCATCGACGTTGTAAGCAGCCACGCAGTTATCGAACACATTGCCTGATCCTACAGTCAGCTTGGCGGCAAATCCGTCGGCATCCTCACCGTTATCAGGATCAGCATTATCATGAGAGTAGGAGTTCAAGATGAGGTTGTTCGAAGGCCATTCACTGTTAGCGGCTGTAGTGGAGTAGCGTCCGAGTTGGAGCCCGGTGTCGCGGTTATGGTGAGTTTCCACGTTTTCAATCCGGTTGTTGCTGCCGCCGATATAGATACCGTTATCCCCGGCACCCTTTACTTCAAGACCTTTTACCAGCCAATAGTCTCCGAAAAGCTGGAGTCCACGGTTAGCGGAACCAAAGGCTTGACCCGAAAAATCAAGTACTGGCTTTTCACTGCCGTAAGCAACTAACCCTTTGAGGGAGCCATTGCTGCCATTATTTCCACGCTGAACGGTAATCGTTGAGGAATAGGCGTAGTTGCCTCCGCGCAGATAAATGGTTTTACCAGGAGCAATTTGTGTAAGTGCGGCTTCAAGAGTAGTAGGACTGGATATGGTGCCTGGATTGGACACGTTACCATTTGGCGCTACATACAAGTCGCCTGCCGCCAGTGTGATGGAGATAGCAGATGAATCCGTTGCACTGGCAGCCTCTTCTGAAAGGGAAGAAGAAGGGACATTGGATGACGTATCTGCGTAAGCGGTTCCAAGAAGAAAAGAAGAAGCGAAAACAAAAGAAACACCGAGTCTTAGAGCGTTAAACCCGTTTTTTGGACGTTCATTGCGTTTAAACATGTAAATTCCTCCTTATTTCATCTTTTATTTTAAAAGAAGATAGCACTATAAAAGCGACTTATGCTGTCTTTCATGCGAAACGAACACACCTCCCTGGGTGACGATTAACTGGCATATGTCTAAAACGCTCTAAGAAGTATAAGCTCAGTTTAATATATGTTAACGTTTGCATCAACTGTTTTTTGATGATATTTTAAGATTGTGAAAAAAAGTTCACACTTTTGTTTCAACTAAAAATGCGGTTTTGCCAAGCTGGGAAAAATTGATTACACTTATACAATATACACATATTAGGAATAGAATCTATGAGTAAAGGCGGGTTTGACGTATGGATCACGGGAATCTTTCGACGAGTCCAGCTATACAGAAAGCTTCGAGAAAGCAGCCGCAAGTTAAGAATGAGATTGTGGATTGGTTTAAAGCGATTATCGTCGGTGTTGTTCTCGTGTTCATTATTCAATAGTAGAGACAGTCGTGCGATTGGGTTTGTTTCGATTAAAGATATTGTAGGACGTGCGGATGTGGTTTTCTGGCCGCTGAGCAGCGTGCAATTGGTGAAGCATGATGAATAGAAGAGCGCCTAAGACGGAATGCTGTTCCCCGTTTTAGGCGCTTTGCGTTTCTCTGAAGCTATTATATTTTTTTCGTAAAAGGGTCAGGCAGCTTGCGCCAGTCCTGCTCCATCTCTTCAGGAGTCAGCAGTGTCTCATCGAGCGTACGCTCGATTTCTTCCCGATTCATGTCTATGCCGATAAATACGAGCTTGGTCACCCGGTCCCCGTATTTTTCATCCCAGTCCGGCGTTTTTTCAAAATCTTCTCCGAGATAGTATTGGCGTTCTTCCTCGGTCAAAGCAGATACCCACAGTCCTGCGCGGGCGAATTGCTTGGAGCTGCCCGCCTGACTGAATGTAAAAGCGGTACGATTCTGCGTAGCGAACCACACCAATCCCTTGGAGCGGACAACCTCAGCAGGCCATTTGGCCAGCCATTTCAGCAAACGTTCTGGATGAAACGGGATTTTGCGCTTGTACACAAACGAAGCAATGCCGTATTCCTCTGTCTCCGGTACGTGCTCCTCCTTGTTCATCTCCTGTATCCAGCCTGCCGCTTGGCTGGCTGTTGCAAAGTCGAAACGATGCGTGTTCAAAATCTCCTTCGGATCCACTTTACCGTATTCGGAACGTATGATTTTGGCATTCGGTTGAATACCGCGCAGCGCTTTTTCCAGTCGGTCCAGCTCTTCCGGGGATACCAGATCGCATTTGTTAATGATCAGCACATCACAAAATTCCACCTGCTCCACCAGCAGATCAACGATGCCGCGTGCATCTTCGTCCGCAACTTCCTGCCCGCGATCCTTGAGGGAGTCTCTGGAGTAGAAGTCTTTCCAAAATTCCGGCGCATTCACAACAGTAACCATCGTATCCAGCCGAGTCAGCTTGGTCAGGTCGATATCGTTTTCTTCATCTACATAACTGAACGTTTGGGCTACCGGAATGGGTTCGCCGATGCCCGTGGACTCAATGAGGATATAGTCAAACTTTTTATCGAGCGCCAGTCGTTCTACCTCTTTTAGGAGGTCTTCCCTCAGGGTGCAGCAGATGCAACCGTTGGACATTTCCACCAGCTTCTCATCCACGCGGGATAATCCTCCGCCATCCCGAATGAGATCGGCATCCATGTTTACCTCGCTCATGTCATTGACAATGACAGCTACCCGCAAGCCTTCCCGGTTATTCAGCACATGATTGAGCAGCGTGGTTTTGCCTGAACCGAGGTACCCGCTAAGTACCGTAACCGGTATTTTCTTTTCCAATTCCATAGTGTTTGCCAACGTAATCACTCATCCCTTCGAAAATGTTCATGAAATGCTGAATGTGTTGTAGTGGCTACAATGTCAGATAGGGAAGCTGCAATGCTCCCCTTGTCGATTTTTAATCGTAATAATTACGAATAATAAAATCAGTAAATCATTAATGAGGGGCAATGTCAAGGGAAGCTACACGGAAAGTTGTATATTCAATAATTGAAACTTATGCATCAAAATTTAACTGTTTCAAATGATAAACAAGCGTATAATAACCCATTAGACCTAAGAAAATTGTCCCATACAAAGGAGATATTTTAGAATGAAAATTGGTAAAAAACTATCCATTAGTTTTGCAGCCGTATTATTGCTTACATTGGTTGTGGGTATTATTGGTGAGTATGCTACTTCGTCTTTACATAAATCATATCAAAGCATGATTGATGATAGAGTCGCTAAAATTTTGATGATTAAAGAATTGAAGTACGATGCTGCGAGTCAGACCAAGTATTTCCGCGGGTATCTGGTGACTGGAGATCAGGACGAAATGAACAGTTATCTGAAAGAACGCGAAACCTTTGCAGCGACCATGAAGAAACTGCAATCAACGCCAGTACTGGACAAGCCCAAACAAATGGCAGAACAACTCCAGCAGATGGAGGCTGAATATGCAGATATCGTGAAGGAAATTACCTCATATAAGCAGCAGGGGGATGTGGCGACCTACACAAGATTAGTGGAGGAAAAATGTAAGCCGATGGCGCTTGCTTTGGAACAACAGTCACAGGCGATGGAGCAATACCAGACGGAGCTTCTGAACCAATCTCAAGTCGAGCAGGGGGAAAAGCTTCAATATGTACAGATGATGATTATCATTGCGATGGCGCTCGCACTGGTGATTGGGATCGTATTGGCGTATGTAATTACCCGTATGATTGCCCGTCCGGTGGTTCAGGTGGCTAAAGCCGCGCGATATATTGCAGAAGGGGATCTGACACAGGAGGATATTCAAATTCAGCAGAAGGATGAGATTGGTGAAATGGCGCAGAGCTTTAACGATATGAAACGCCAACTTCGTTCGCTGATGCAAGTGATTTATCAGAATGCGCAAGGGGTCACGCTTGCTTCGGGTGAGCTGTCCAGTGGCTCCGGACAGGTGGCGGAAGGCACGCGGCAGATGGCGGAGACGGTACAGGGAATCCATGATTCGGCGGGCAATCAGGTCGAGCGGAACCGTGAAAACCAGCAGGCAGTCAAGGAAAGTGCAGAAGGCGTTCAAAAGATTGCCCAATCGGCATCCATTACCGCAGAGCTGTCCGAACAGGCAATTCAAGAGACAGAGCGCGGTAATTCGGACCTGGAGGAAACGGTTATACAGATGCGCCATATTCAGGATACGATGAAGGGTTCGGTCAAGGTCATTCAGGAATTAGGCGAGCAATCGAAGAAAATCCAAAGTGTAACGCAATTTATTCGGGATATCGCCAAGCAAACCAATTTGCTGTCGTTGAACGCCTCCATTGAAGCGGCTAGAGCCGGGGAATCGGGCAAGGGCTTTGCTGTCGTGGCGGGTGAAGTGAAGAAGCTTGCCGAACAGACGGGTCAAGCTTCTCAACAGATTGCTGTCTTTATGGATGCCATGGCGGATACAGTGAACCAGGCCGTGGACTCGATCCAGAAAGGCTCCAGCGAGGTTGAGGCCGGAACGAATCTGATTCACCGAACTGGGCAGACGTTTAGCAAAGTACATGAAGCGGTACAAACAGTCGCTGAGCATACCCAGGACGTGTCGGCTGCCACCGAAGAATTGTCTGCAATTACCGAGCAGCTGCTGGACTCGGAGCAAAAGCTGGTGGGCTTGTCCCGTGAAATTGCAGGGGAATCGGAGTTGGCTGCGGCTGTATGCGAGGAGCAACTCGCTTCTATGGAGGTTATTGCGGATTCTGCCGATTCGCTGCGTCATATGGCTGCTGAGCTTATGTCGGAAATACAGTATTTCCGCATTACAGACGATGCAGACGAGAATGCTCCGGCTTCGGGTCATTCAGGAGATACGAATGGTGGGCGCGGGACATTCACCAGACGTACATCTATGGATAGAATTTCAATTTCAGATACACCGATTCATCCTGCTTCCTGAGTGGGAAGTGTTATGTATGGACAAGCCTTGTTCAGGATTGAACAGGGTACAACCAAGAGGACTTGCGCGAACAACACGCAAGTCCTCTTTTTTGCTATCTGGCTTCGTATACTTAAATACGCCAACTTTTTACATGCGCCGGGAATCACCACTTTGAACTCAGCCTTTGACCGCTCCCGCGACAACACCTTTGACGATGTATTTTTGCAGGAAAATAAATACGACGATGGAAGGCAGCACAGCCATCACCATGGCTGTCATGGCATATTGCCAGTCTGACGTATACTGTCCAACAAAGGTATAGGCCGCCAGCGTAAGTGTTTTGGTGCTGGGTGAGCCGTTAACCATGAGTAGGGGCAGCAGAAAATCGTTCCAAATCCACATCACGTCGATGATCACAATGGTGGCGGTAACGGATTTTAGCAAGGGGAAAATGACCGAAAAGAAAAGCCGGAAGCCTGAGGCTCCGTCGATCTTGGCGCTTTCGTCAATCTCGTTGGGAATTCCTTTGACAAATCCGTGATAGATAAACACCGCCAGGGGAGCGCCGAAGCCCCAATACAGCAGGCCAAGTCCCCAGGTGCTGTCCGCCAGATGCAGGTCTTTCGCGAGTCGCAAGACAGTCAGCATAATGGACTGAAACGGGATCAACATTGGCATAATGCACAGCATGTAGATTGCAGAACTCCATTTGCTTTTGGTCCGTGCCAGCTTATAGGCGGCAATAGAGGATACCAGTACAATACCTGCCAGCCCGACTATGGTAATGATCGTGTTATTCAGAAATAAGCGTGGATAGTTAATGAATTTCCATACATATACGTAGTTATCCAGCGAAAGCTGCTTGGGCAACGCAATGACGTCGGTCATGACCTCAGCGAAGCTTTTGAACGAATTGTTAATGGCAAGAAACAGCGGATACAAAAATAACAGCGATAATACAATCATGCCCGCTTCCAGCAAAATACGTCCCATACGTCTGCGTTGCATCAGGCTTCAACCTCCCTGCGTTTGAAAATAGACAATTGGATGATCGTAATAATCAGCACTGCGACGAATAATAACAACGCTTTGGCTGTTCCGTAGCCGTACAGATTGTTCTGGAACGTGTCCCGATAAATATCATACGCAATACTGTAGGTTGTACCTCCCGGCCCGCCGCCAGTCAGGGATAGAATGACGTCGAACACCTTGATCGAGTTGGTCAGAGCCATGAAAACCGAGATCGTGATGGAAGGGGCGAGCAGTGGCAGCGTAATACTGAAAAATCTCCGAATCGGCCCCGCTCCGTCCACAATAGCGGCTTCCTTCAGATCCTCCGGTACGGACTGCAAGCCTGCAATGTAAATGACCATATAAAAGCCAATGGATTGCCAGATAGATACCGCCAAAATGGAAATAAACGCGAGCCCTTCTTGCCCCAGCCAACTGAGCTGGAAGATGCCCCAGCCTGTGCTATTTCCCAGTGACTCAAAGCCTTGCATAAAGATAAACTTCCAGATAAATCCAACAATCACGAGACTGAGGATATAAGGGATAAAGAAGGCCGCCCGCAACCAAGCCGAGCTTTTCAGCTTCATGTCGAGGACAAGCGCCAGCAAAATGGCCAGCACGTTCACCAGCACAATGTACAGAATGGCATATTTGACGGTAAACCAGGCTGCATGTGCAAAGTTGGCGTCTCCGAGCAGGATTTGTTTGAAATTATCCAGCCCTACAAATTTCGGATGTTTGGATATGCCATTCCACTTGGTCAGGGAATAGCGTATCGTCATCAAAAACGGAATATAAAATGCAATCGTAATGCACAGAATTACAGGCAGTGTGAACAAACCAAACTCCAATTTACTGCCCTTATCGCCCTGGCTTCCCCTTTTTTTCAGCATAGCGCACCTCTTTTTCTCAACATTTTCCGATCTTTCGCTCCAAGCCGTTTGAGATATAATGAAAGTATAGGATAGCCCCCAGGGCCGCACCAATGGATTTAAGAAAACAGTTGAGGGTAAAAATGTGTACGCTTTCAAAAGGGGCGATTTTATCGTGATACCAAAACGAGCAGGTGCAGTTTTCAGATCCATGTGGAGACGAATAACGCAAAAATTGGTGAACAAGCTTATTTTGCTTTTTACCTCGGTGATCATTCTGGTGGTAGGCTCGCTGACGATTATCTCCTATCAGATGATTGAAAGAGAGTCGGTAAATCATAGCATTGCCAGCACAACGAATAATCTGCTGCTGGTCAATCAGAACTTGGAGGACTATCTGGAGGGGATGCAGCAGTTAGCCCTGCCGCAGCTTCGTTATAACGATATTATGAACGCGATTGCGAATGAAAATCGGGACTATGCCTCTCGAATGGTCATTGAAAACTACTTGCGCAGCATGTTTTATTCCCGTAATGATCTGGAGGCTATCTATCTGTATGTGGCAGATCGTCATCAATATTATGTGGTGACCCGGGAGACGTACAATATTACGGTGCGCCAAGGGATGAACACGGATATTCCCAAGCTGCCCTGGTTTAAGGAGGCGATGGCGAGCACAACCAATGAATCGTTCCAATCCTTTGTGAGTTCCCGCTCGGATATGGGGTATGTGACGCCACAGGGCAGCTTTATGGCGTACCATCGGGTACTGAGGTCGATTGCATCCCGTCACCCGCAGGCGGTGTTGTCCTTTTATTACAATACGAGCGCTGTGGACGATATCATGAAGAACATTCCACTGGGCAAAGGGGATCATCTCATGCTGCTAAGTCCTGAACGTATTCCCTTTTACGTGGACAGCCTTCCGTTATACGAGCGGATGCGGGACTCAGGGGTGCTGGCACAGATTGGACAGGGAGGGAGTGGTCGAGTAACATGGTCGGACAGTAGCGGTAGTCAGGAATATCTGGTCGTGTATGATGTCGGGAAAAAAGAGGGCTGGCGGCTCGTCAAGCCGATTCCATACCGTCAAATTTACGAAGCGGCTACGACGACACGGAATTGGAGCTATGTGATCGGGATTTTGTTTTTAGGGGTGTCTATTATTTTGGTAACGCTGACCTCCAATGCCATTACCAGTCCCTTACACAAGCTGTCCACCCAGATGAAGCGGTTTAGTACCGGGGATTTCGGGGCAACGGCCCCTGTGAAGGGTCATGACGAGATTGCGTATTTGTCGCTGCATTTTAACGAAATGGTCCAAAGAACCGAAGAATTAATTAATGAGCGTTATCGAATGAAGCTGGTCGAAAAAAACGCCATACTCAAGGCGCTGGAGGCTGAAATTAATCCCCATTTTCTGTACAATGCACTACAAGCCATATCTACACAGGCATTAAAGCGTGAGATGTTCGATATGGCGGATATGGTCGATGCGTTGGCCCAAACCCTGCGGTATTCTATCAACGGCAAGGATATCGTGGTTGCCCGCGAAGAGCTCCAGCATATTGAACGGTATATGGGACTGCAAAAAGCAAGATTCGGGACGAGACTGCGAATAGAGCTGGAGTGGGAGGACACGCTGATGGGGCTGCTAATCCCGAGGTTGTCCGTACAAACGCTAGTAGAAAATTCGATCAAGCATGCGCTGGAAAAGGTCTCAAGCGATATTTTGATTGTCATTTCAGCCGAATCCAGCTCTACAGATGCCACGATTACAGTCCGGGACAACGGCCCGGGGATCTCGGAGGATAAGCTGAGACAGGTGCTGGATTCGTTCGAAGAGAAATGGGAAGAACGGGAGAGTGAGCATATCGGCTTAAAAAATCTGAATACACGATTGAAGCTGTTGTATGGAGATCAGGCGGGACTATCCATACATACGGATGAAACGGGAACAGAAATCAAAATGCGCATCCCCCAGGGAGGAAGTAGCCATGTATAATGTGTTGATCATTGACGATGAGGAGCCGCTGCGCGAAGCTATTCGCATTATCGGAGACTGGAAAAACCTCGGCATCGGGCAGGTGTTTGAGGCGACGAATGGCAGATTTGGACTGGAGTTGCTGGAGCGGCACCCTATAGATGTGGTCATGGTGGATATGAAAATGCCAGAGCTGAACGGTATCGAATTTCTTCGTGCCATTGAGAAGGCGTATCCTAATTTGCTGACGATTGTCATTAGCGGCTATGACGATTTTGAGTTTACGCGGCAAGCAATTCAATCCCGAGTGGTAGATTATTTGCTCAAGCCGATCAATCGGCAGGAATTGAATCAGGCACTGCGCACAGCGGTAGATATATTGGAAAGCCGCAAGCAAAGCGAAAGCAAATTCATTAGCCAGAACATTACGCTGAATATGTCACTGCCGAAGCTGAAAGAGAAGCTATATTTGTCCATTCTGGACGGTAGCTTTAAAAGACAGGCAAATGCGGCGTTACTCCCCTTGATCGGTGCAGATAAGCCAGGGAACCGCTTTGGGGTGATCGTGCTGCGGTTGCTGAACAGGGACGAGGTCCGCATGACACGTTTTCATGGGGAGACCGATCTGATGGATTTTGCCGTGACGAACGTCATGGCTCAGACTTCGGATGAGCGGCTAAGCTGCTTTAGCTTTCCTCACCCGAGACGAGCGCGCGAGGTCGTTTCCATGTGCACATTATCTCCGGGGCAAGAAGAACATATGCCCCTTCTGCTGGCACAAGTGACACAGAAGGCGGCGACGAATCTGCACGGATTATTCGGCATGGTAGTGACAGCCGGAGTGGGTAAGCCTTGTACGGACATACTGGAACTGGCGTCTGCTTATACGGATGCCAAGGGGCTTATTCACAGCACGGACGTATTGAAGCTGACAGGGACATCGGTCATTCATACTGCGCCCCGGGAGGGAACGATGTCAGAGGAAGTGTCGTGGACGGATCGGCTGCTGTTGATTCAGAAGGATGCCCAGACAGGTCAGGCGAATCGGGCAAAGGTACTGCTAAACGACTTGCTGAAGCAGTTGGCATCTGGCTCTGCTTTTCGTTTGCAGGATGCAGATCGGATGCTGGGCGAGTTTCATTTTTTACTGAGAGAAGCGGCTATGGAGCCGGGTGCATTCATATCTGTATCTGCGACTGTATCTGATCCGGAGGGGGCTTTGGCAGAACAGAGAAAAAGCGTGGCTGAGGGTGATATCTCTGCGGACTTTACGGATTTTGCCCAGTACGGACAGCGGCTGAACCGTTTGCTGGAGCTTTACATTACCGGGGTTCAGCATGCTCAAGGGGGGAGCCAGCCCTTTGATATTACGGAGATCAAGCGGCATATTGACCGTTATTATTTTGAAGATATCAAAATTTCATTTTTTGCCGAAACGTATTTTTTAAGTCGGGAATACTTGATGAAGCTGTTCAAGCAGCAGTTTGGTTACGGGATTCACGAATATGTGCAGAAGGTCAGAATGGACAAGGCGAAGGAGCTGCTGGGCGATTCCAGTCTCAAAATTCAGGAGATTTCCGACATGCTTGGCTACAAGGATAAGAATTATTTCAGCAAGGCTTTTCGTAATTATTATCAGGTGTCACCCTCTGAGTATCGGGTGAGCCAGCAATAAACCACTTTTTTACCCTTAACGCTTCACTAATCTGCCTTTTTAAATCGGACTATATTTTTTAGAATGAGCGCATGGACGTTGATCACGAATAAATGGGGGAGTATCCATGTTAAAGAAGATGATGGCGTTGTCCGGCAGTTTGCTATTGACGGTCGGTTTGTTGAGTGGATGCGGAAGCAGCGGTGACTCAGACGCAGCGAAAGGAAAGGCTGGCGGCAACGAAGAATTGAAACCGGTTACAATAAATATGTTCACAGCCTCACCGGAGTATACGGATGCTTTTAACGCGTATATCGAGGAGTATAAGAAGGTCAAGCCGAATGTGAAGATCAATCTGGAAATCATGCAGGCAGACTATAACACGATTCTCAAGTCGAAAATTGCTTCAGGCAGTACACCGGATGTATTCCAGACCACAGCAGGAGGCGACATCGACACGTATGCCGATTATAGCGCCGATCTGACGAATGAGCCGCTGGCGGCAGCCATGACAGATGCCGTTCGAGCGAACATGAGCTCCAGTGACGGTAAAGTGTTGGGCTTCCCGGTGAAGGGGAATTTGTTTGCGCTGATTTACAACAAGGATTTGCTCACCAAGGCGGGTGTAACCTCCCCGCCTAAGACGATGGCTGAGATGCAGGACGCAGTCACCAAGCTTGAGGCGAAGGGCATCACTCCATTTGCCAACGCGTATAAAGAGTGGTGGGTATGGAAGCACATCTTCCAGCACTATGTAGATGCCGCCGCGCAGGATGCAGGTGTAGAGCCGAAACAGCTCGTCAATGATTTTATTGCAGGCAAAGCGAAAATCAAGGACTATCCGGTGCTGTACAACAACTTCTTTAGCTTTATTGATTTGACGGTGAAGCATGGCACGGATAAGCCGCTGGAACGGGACAGCAATGCGGAAGTGAGTGATTTTGCATCCGGTAAAGCTGCGTTTATGACAGGTAAAGGCGCATGGGATGAGGAAGCGATCAAGAAGATTAATCCTGACCTCAAGATTGGCATCATGGGCTATCCGGTAAGTGACAAGGCTGATCAATCGGTCATCATTACTGGTGCTGACCAAGCGCTGCGTATTAACAAGGATTCGGAAGTAGCCAAGGAGACGATTGAATTTTTCAACTGGCTGTACACTTCCGAATACGGTAAGAACTGGTTCTCCCAGGTAGCCAAGGTCATTCCTCCAATCAAGGATGCACCGCTTCCTGATCTGGAAATGCCAAAGGAAATGGAAAGCATTTTGAAAACGTCGAAGTCCGGTGATCTGTCTGTCAACTACTCGCTGGATACGTTCCACCAAAAATTTGGCGAGCTGATGCAGGCATATATCAGCGGCAACATGAACAAGGATCAGGCAGTTGCAGAGATTGAGAAGGCATGGGTGCAATTAGGTTCAGCACAATAAGATTGGTCTCGCAGAGGCGTCCGTAAGGGCGTCTTTTTGTGTTATAGCTAGGAGGCTGAGAGGGTGTAGACAAAAAAATATTTAATAATATTTAAATATTTACTTGCAAAAAGTTATTGAGTTGTGGATAATAGATTGTGTGCAATATATCTGCAACATACGACATACGACATACATAATGACTGCAAGTTTAAATGTGAGAGATACCCCGTTTGGGGAATCTCTTTATTCCGTTTGGGCTGTGTCGATCATGCTTATAATAGACCGTGTAATTTGGAACGTATTTTCATTTATGTGGTAAAGATAAAAAGGGAGATGAACGTTTTGGCGAATTCGTTGTTTACACCGTACACACTGAAAGATTTGGAATTAAAAAACCGTGTGGTGATGGCACCGATGTGCCAATACTCGGTCACGGCCAAAGACGGGATTCCGAACGATTGGCATCATGTTCACTACCTGAGCCGAGCTATTGGAGGCACGGGTCTGATTATTATAGAAATGACGGACGTGGAGCCGGATGGACGGATTACAGATTACGATCTGGGCCTTTGGTCAGATGAACATACCCCAGCTTATAAGAAGCTGGTTGACGGCATTCATGCGCACGGGTCCAAGGTAGGCATCCAGATTGCTCATGCGGGCCGTAAAGCTGAGGATGCAGCAGTGCCAGTGGCTCCTTCGGCGATTGCATACCCGGATGCGAATTATAAACAGCCGCACGCACTTACCACGGAGGAAGTACGTGGCATGGTGCGAAAATTCGCAGACGCCGCCCGTCGTGCGGTTCAAGCGGGCGTGGATACAATTGAGCTTCACGGTGCACATGGTTATTTGATTCACCAATTCCATTCGCCGGTTACGAACAAGCGGGACGACGAGTACGGTAAGGAGCTATCCCGTTTTGGTGTTGAAGTCATTCAGGCTGTACGTAAGGAAATGCCTGCGGGCATGCCGTTAATCTTCCGAATTAGTGCAGTGGAATACGTAGATGGCGGATACGATGTGGATCATGCCATTGAGCTGAGCCGTGCCTATCAGGCTGCAGGCGTAGACGTGATCCATGTTAGCTCGGGCGGGGAAGGCCCTGCTGGCGCCAGAAAGCCGGGCAACTATCCGGGCTACCAAGTGCCGTTCGCGCGCCAAATCCGCGAGGCGCTGAACATCCCGGTGATCGCTGTCGGCGCACTGGATGACCCAGCCTTGGCGCAGTCTGTTATCGGCAACGAGGATGCCGATTTGGTTGCTGTGGGACGCGGATTGCTGCGCGATCCCTATTGGGCGACTCATGCAGCGGTGACATTGCGCGGCGAGAAGCCTTTCATACCTGAACAATATCAACGTGGCTACTGAGGCCTAAGTATCCCCACGTTGTTTATATATAAACAGGGCACCTGACGAAGCGTACACTTCGTTCCAGGTGCCTGTTTTGTTTTATATTAATGATGATGTTCGGTATGCTATTAGTAGCATTGATCGGATTAATTGTTACCATTAACACATTTGAATAATCGATGTAACTCATCTAGTGAAAATTTTAACCTCCTTCGGAGCGAGAGTCACGGTGATCGAACCGTTATTGATCTGAATGCTGTCGTTGCTTAACTGGTTGGTCAGACGGGTCCCGTTGGACAGGTTATCAAAGTTGCTGATCGTGCGGGTTTGACTGCTCCACGAGTTGTTGATCAGTACGATGGCCTCGTCGCCGTTTTTAGAGCGCTGGAAGCTGTAAAAGGAGTCGTCCGCCCATTTTTCCTTTTGGCTACCGTTTTGCAGAGCAGGGTGGCTGTTGCGTACACGGTTCAGCTTGGCGATGTACTGGTACAGCTCGTGATTAGCATTAAACACGACGTTTTCACGGTTGGCGGGATCATCTCCGCCGCTAAATCCTTGCTCGGTGCCTTGATAAATGATTGGAATCCCGCGCGATGTCAAAGTAAAGCCCAAGGCGGCCTTGAGCTGGGGCCATTTGTCAGAGCTGGCACCAGGCTTGCCGGAGGCCTCGTTGAGGAAACGTTTTACATCATGATTGTCGATAAATACGCCGTTGGTCTGAGCATCGCGATAGTAACGATCATCCGAGTAGCGTTCCTTGATTTTGATCATGGATTGATCACGTCCGAAGACATCCTTGATCGTATAATACATCGGAAAATCCAGTGCAGCATCGAGATACCGGGTATAATCGCCTACATAAGCGGGATCGCCACTGTAAATCTCACCGATGGTGAAAGTGTTGGCGGCTTGGTCAAAATCCTTCAAAAAGCCTTTGGGTACATGCTTGGCGGTGTCTACCCGCAGTCCGTCGACCCCCGACTCATTCAACAGCCATTTGATCCAGTTTTTGAGCTCGTTTGCGGTTGCAGGGTTGTCCTGATTCAGGTCATCCAATCCGGCCACGTCTCCGTTTTCGATTTTCGTTTGGTTGTTGGAGCTGTAATCTGCCCCAGTGATGTCGCCATTGTGATGATACCAGTCTGCTTTGTCAAAAGGGGCCTTGGCGAAGCCGTTCGCCGGTTGAAAATCGCCTGTGTGATTGACAACTACGTCCAGCATAACAGCGATATTTTTGTCGTGCGCTTTACGGATCAGCTCCTTGAACTTGTCCATTGTACCGAGATGCCCGTCTACCGCATAAAAATCATATGTATGGTAGCCGTGGTAAGCGAATTCGCTCTTTTGCATCGTTACCGGAGTAATCCAGATGGCGGTAAAACCCATATTCTGAATATAATCGAGCTGGTTGATAATGCCTTGAAAATCGCCCCCATGCCACTTGCGCATGTCGCTGTTGTTGGAGTTGAAGCCCCCGTAATTATCGTTCGATGTATCCCCGTTGCTGAAACGGTCTGTCATGATAAAGTAAATGCTCTGTTTGCTCCAGTCTGTGCTAAGGGGAGTGGGATTGGAAGGGCTCTCTGGATCAGTGGGAGTAGAGCCGCCCGAAGGCGACCCCGTTTGGACAGTTCCTGCGGCTCCGTTAGAGCCGGGCGTGTAGGTAGAAGTACCTGTGGTGAAGAAGTAGTTTTTGGTGTTGTTGCTATCCCAGTTGTTATTACCGTCATTAAAAGCGGCTTCCAATTGGGAGGCAGAACCGATATCGACAGTAATTTTAGCATAGCCGCTAATCTCGGCATCCTGCATTTTCACACCGGGTACGGCAGTCCAATTCCCGCCAGCCGGACGGTAGTGAATGTAAGGCGAATTGAAGCCTTTTTTGTAGTAAATAGTTACCTTGTTGGTAGTACCGCCGCCTTCACCGGGGTTGGTACCGGATGGAGTACCTGATGTAATGGTTCCTGCTTTACTGGTGTCGCCTGGCGTGTAAGTAGAAGTGCCCGTGCTGAAAAGGTAGTTTTTGGTGTTGTTGCTGTCCCAGTTGTTGTTGCCATCATTAAAGGCAGCCTCCAATTGGGAAGCAGAGCCGATATCAACGGTGATTTTGGCATAGCCGCTAATCTCGGCATCCTGCATTTTCACGCCAGGCACGGCGGTCCAGTTTCCGCCAGCCGGGCGGTAGTGAATGTAAGGCGAGTTGAAGCCTTTTTTGTAGTATATGGTTACTTTGTTACCTGTACCGCCGCCGTTATCACCAGGCTTGGCCTTGCTGATAATATACTGTTTGAATCCATCCAGTTCACCGGTTGGTGAGCCGTCGCTGTTGACGAGATTGTTGATGCGCAATAGCGTAAAGCCGTGATAACCAAACTTCGTAATTTTTTCTTCGATTTTCTGGAAGCCGCTGCCGCCTGTTGGGAGCGCGTTTTCACCATTCAGGCGAACGCCCTTGGCATTCGCGATCGAGGAGACGGTGTCTACCAGTGTGGACGGCAACGAATAATTTGGTGCTGTGCCACTGTCGTTCATCTCCAGTGCAGTAAAGGTCAAATCCAGATCAGCATCCTTGAACTTCTGTATGAGACGATTGTAATCATAATATCCACCTGCATGCTCAGTGCTGTGAGGCATTGCAGGGTTGTTCATCTGCCAGTGCAGGCCGGAAATCTTGGCTCCGATACGGACACCGAACACAGAATCAAAGTTTTTGTGGGCAGCTGCTCCGATGACGCCCAGATGATTTTCAAGCACGCTTTGGTACCACGACAAGAAATCCTTACCATAGGTGGAATTATACCCGCCGTTCGTGTAAAATCCGTCCCCGTCACTCGGCGGATTGATTTGGCTAAGGCTGCTTAGCTTGGTACCCCAAGCCGCATTAATCTTGTCTAATGATCCATACTTTTCATTCATGGCCGCGCGGAACGCATTTTTGGCTGTTTCGGTATAGGCCTGGAACTTGCCACGTGCCGGGTAGCTCCATCCTGCCGCCGGATAGTAGGACGGGTATCGTAATTCACCGGAAGGGCCACCGCTTAAATAAATTTTGGGAATGATGCTTTTGTACCCGGCAAAATTTTCAGCGAACGAGGCATACAGCTCGTCATATTGCTTGCCAGCTCCGCTCCACAGTGGCGAAAGGGCCTCGTTATTGGCATAGCCGCTTTCGTCCTTGAACTGCATTTCATCTGCACTGCCCTTGCTGGACAGCCAGCTTGGGAGCGGGATGTTGCAGTCATCCCCCACATTTCCGCCGCACTTATGCGTAGAAATGATGGGAACCCACTTCAGTCCCACTTCTTTCACAGCATCTGCATAGGTCTTGTAGTAGCTCCAATCGAACTGGTTATCTCCTGCGCTCTCCACATAACCCCACCAGACGTCGGTGGTGATGGCATATACACCGTTACTTTTCAGCGTTTGCAGTTGCTTTTTGAATGCGCCCCAGTCATTGATTTTCGCCAGCGGCCCCATGACGGAAGCCTGAAAATCATCAGCAACCGCAGCGCTTGCCGTATTGGAGGGTGAGCCAATGAAGGCGGTCAGAGACAGCACAAGGCTAAGCAGAATCAGGCACCCTTTGTTCCATAGACTTCGATACAAGGTCAAATCGATCATCCTCCCCAAGCATAGTCTATTTCGATAACATCCTGTAAACGTTTACAAAATGATTATAAAGCAAGCGGTTGCATAAAAAGAAGAATTTATTGCACACTCGGGGTGGAGAAATATGACATTTCTAGTTGGCAACCGTGTGCTTAAAACGAGTCCAGGCAAAAAAATAAGGCATAAGTCTGAATCAGACGCATGCCTTTTAGTGGTGTACGGGTAGTAAATTCCAGCATAGAGGAAAGTAAATTAATAAATAGGGCGATTCTTTTGGTCCACAATTCCACTTTTGCGGTAAAAGTATGTGTTAATCCGGTCCCGCCATTCCTTGGCGTGCTCAGCCTGATGCTCTAGCCGCTCCAGCACCTGTTCATAGATCGCTTCATCCAGATGATCCCGCAGACTAATCCAAGTGTCTCTGAGGCCAACCGCACGGTCTGCACCATCAAAATGTGTATCATAAATGTGTTGAATGACGGTTTGACCAGAGTGGAGCGTGTGCGTATAAGGAACATGATGAAAGAATAATAGTAGCTCATCTGGGCAGGTTTCAGTAGATTCGTAGCTATCGGCATGGGGAGAAAAATATTGTCCTGCATAGCCCGTTCCAGTCGCGGTCGTGCGATCCACCCCGATGCCACGGCAATCAGCAAAATGATAGGTGCCCCACATCGAATATTCGTAGCCGTCTACATCCGGCCCATAGTGGTGACCGGGGCTGACCATCCAGCCGACCCCAAGCGGGGCGGTGTAGGACTCGTAGATATTCCATGAATCGAGCAGCATTTGCTTAATAGCAGGAATGAAATCTGTACCGCTGTCACTTTTTCCTTGTCCGCCAAACGTCAGCCGAACCCACTCATCAGCGATTTCACCTGCGGATAGCTCCGGGTCCCATGCCAACCGACCGTAGCCGTAAAGATTGGACTGGGCGAGCAAATGTCCGGTCCAATTGGTGTCCGCTCCAATATTGGATACAGCAGCGATCCCATAGTTGGTGTGTTTGGGAGAAGGGGAGGCAGAATCGCTCCTGCTATGCAGAGCGCCGCTCACGATGCGCTTGATGGTGGAGCCTTTTCCCTGTGCACAGGTGTCAAAATCCAGTACCTCCTTCCATTGCGGAACAAGGTAACACAGATGCCGCTGCTGTCCCGTATACTCCTGTGCAATCTGAAATTCCAGTAGTACTTGGGTAGCTTCCAGCGCACCAAACAGGGGAGAGACAGGCTCCCGCACCTGAAAATCCATGGGGCCATTTTTAATCTGTAAAATGACATTATCCCGAAACAGCCCATCCAGTGGCTTAAAATGGTCAAAGGCCGCGCGAGCCCGATCCGTCTTGCGGTCACGCCAGTCCTGCTTGCAGTCATAGACAAAGCAGCGCCAAATCACCCGTCCGCCATAGGGCCGCAACGCATCAGCCAGCATATTGGCTCCATCGGCGTGATGTCGCCCGTAGCTGAACGGCCCGGGCCGATTCTCGGAATCGGCTTTTACCACGAAGCCGCCCAGATCAGGAACGGTGGAGTAAACTTCCCGGGCTTTGGCCTGCCACCATTCAGCTACGCCAGGGTCCAGAGGATCGGCGGTGGTTAGCCCGCCGAGCTGAATAGGGCTGGCATAATTAATGCTCAAATAGATTTGGATGCCATAGGCGCGAAATATCGCAGCCACTCTGGCTACATCCGGTAGAAATGTGTCTGTAATCAGCTCGGTTTCCACGTGATGGACATTCACATTGTTAATGGATAGCGCCTGAATGCCAACAGAGGCAAGTAGACGAGCGTAGTCTCGAAGACGGTCCATATTTGTAGTAAAGGCATTATTTTCGAAAAAAATGGATGCTCCCGCATATCCACGTTCCACACTACCGTCCATGTTATCCCAGTGGTTAATCATGCGGATCGGATTAGCCGGATTGGACAACACATCCAGAAGAGGGGCGTGCAAGGATTCGGTGACGGGCTTCAGCTTATCATCCAGTCCTCCTTGCAACCAGCGCAGCAGATGAAAAACCCCATATAATATGCCTTTGCTGGTCTGCCCGGCGATCGTGACGTACGCTCCCTTGTTATCGTCGTTATCATACGAAGCTGAATGTGCCGGGTGTGGAATCTCCATCCCGCGAATTCGGTAGCCTTCTGCGCTCACATCTGCCTGTTCTTCTTCGCTAAATCGTTCTGCCGCCAACGGGTGCTCTCTGAATGTACCTAGCACAATGAATGGTGCATTCACAGGAACGGTACTGATCTTCGGCTGCTGTCCAAACAGGGAGGTCAATCCGTGCTGAAGCTCACTCGCAGCCGTGTGAAGCACTTCATCTGTCTCTTGAACTACGATGAGCTTGCACCAAGCGGGCAAGCTCTCCACCTTACGATTGCGGTGATAATGTAGCCAAGCGTCATAGCCGCTCTCTTTTGGCATATCCCTACGCTTGCTCATATTTGGGGCCTCCTTTTGGACAGATGAAGGTTAGTGTCAGGCATGCTGCTTCTGATCCAGACTCATGTGCTGGGGAAGAACCAGGCGGTTGCCCTTGCCTTCATACAGCCACAAAATAGCGGTAACTCCACGCGGATAATATTTGCTGCCATGGGCTATGCCAGAGAGCATTTGGTCGCTCCAGCACCAATAGGATTCCTCAGGGTGCAGGAGCCATGAGACGTGGGCAGCATCCGCGGCTTGCCCCGTTTCCTCCCAAGGTAGCTCCAGCAGCTCGCGGGCAATAAACTGGGACAGATAGATTTTACTCAGCCAAGAGTTGTTACTGGTCGACGACAGCTTCCAGCCCCCATTTTCGAACAGGCAGACACCTGGTACCAGTACGGTTTCCAAATGGCGTCGCAGCGCTTGTATATACCCGCCAAACCGTCCATCCAGCTTAAGCGCATCTTCACAGCCTGTAAAGTAAGGGAAGATCAAACCCTCAATCGCAGGGATAATCTGCGAATCATTGCCCTCCTGAATGACGGCCGGAATATAGCCCTTGTCTGTCATTTGCGCTGTGATCGCCGCTGCGCATTTGTCTGCCTGTAAGCCTGCTTCCCGTGCAAGCGAGTCGATCCCTTCTGAGGCAAATAGCTTCTCCAGCGCAATATATACCGCCCAGCATTTGCCGCCCAAATAAATATTGTTGCGGGACTGGCCCAAGGAGACGTCCAGACTATCGTAGGTCGTAATTTCCGCGCCTCCAAGGGTTCTGGAGCTGTCCAGTCCCATTAAGCCGTTTCGCTGTGCCGGGTCTGGATGATCCCGCTGTAGCATGCTATCAAAGCATTCACACAAGATAGGCAGCATACGTGTCGTAAACGCCTGATCCTGCGTCTGTTCGATATATACCGTGGCACAGCATAGCCAGTTCACCAGCTCTTCGTGGCTCATATAAGAAAAGCAGCCGTCAATCCCTGCCAGCTCATAACAGGAGTACCCCGGACGGGAGAACACATTTGCCACGCCCATATCATGCGTAAACGTGATGCCGCCCGGATAGGTTTGTTCGTCTGCTGGAAACCGTACCTCATCCCGGTAGCTGTACCGTTTGACGAACCACTCCAGCTCGTTGCGTACCGTCCACGGGTTCAAAATTAATTCATAGTAGAGCTGATCCGCTGTCAGATCGAGCGTATTCATCATCCGATACTCGCCTTCGTTCACAATCCAGATCGGTTCCCCATCCGCTTGCTGATTGAGCAACTGGGTGCTGCCGTAATAGCTGTGAATCGCCTGCGCGAGCATAAAATCCTGATCCGGGCTCAAGCTTGCCGACTCCATCCAGCGATTAGCTTGAATACAGGCTGCGGTCAGGTCTGTAAAATGCTCCAAAGCATAGCTCGCCACGTCTTCAATATCCTTGAATAGACGAGTGTAGTAATACGTCGCTTCGATGCCTGTCGTCACGATACCGCCGCGATAGAAGCATATGGCGAAGGAATACGTGCGCTTTTCGCCTGCGGGAACGTCCATGAGAAGCGCACCCGTCATGCCCAGGCCAAAGGATAAATTCTCGTTCATGCTCTCCCCAAGCAGGGTCTCCATTGCAAATCCACTTGCAGGTATCGCTTCGCTGCTATGGGTCACAATAGCTGTGCTGCGACCTTGGCCAACGCCCGTGAGTCTTTGCGAGTGGGGAGAATCCACAGCGTCCCTGCGCGGGTCTTCTCCTACAATGCGTATGCCGCTGTACGGATCACTGCCCTGATAGCCGAAAAAAGCTCTCCGCGCAGCCGTTCCCTGCGTATTATCGACCGTAAGCTCGGCAAATACCGCCGGAACCAGCGCTGCCCGCAGCTCCTCCACATCCGCTTTCCCCGGCTCCGGCACCGGACGGACAGGAGAATACAGCCGGAACGTCAAATCTCCAGCTCTCCATGTATCCGTGCCCGCTTTCAGTTCACGGGTAATGTCTTGATCGGCAAAGGCAACGAGCTGCGGCTCCGTTTGTTTATCCTTTTTCTCCACATCGTATCGGGCGCTTTCGTCCTGTGCGGCTGCAAAAAAGGGAAGCGCCTCATATATCCCACCGTCTCTGGATTGCAGCCCGATATATACATTTTCATCCGCTGGCTTGCCTAGCTCCAAGCCGAGTCCACCCCGATTGCCTTTGAACCCGAGCGTAAAGCTGGAAAAGGCCCCGATAGGTGAGTGTTGCGTGTTATAAAATATATTTTTCGTCATATCATGAAACCCCTTTCAAAATAATGAATGACTTACATATACAAAAGTATTTTGCAGCATGCTCATATATTCGCCATATGCTATACCCACTTGATCTCATATAGAGCCTAGCATGCTACGCTCGGAGGAACCATTGTCAAATCGCGCAGTAATTTACCCAAATCGCGCCAAAAACGATATACTGGAGTAAAACCCTATGCACGCAAGGAGGGAAAACATGTCGTCACTACGTTTACCGAATCGCCCAGACCATCCAGACCTTACGGCTGCTGGAGAGGAATTCTTTTTTCCCGATGTGCGAACGACGGTCAATCTGTTTGCCATTCATACGCGAAGTGTCGGAGGGGACTGGAGCTATCCGCCACATGAGCATCCTCAATATGAGATTAACATCGTGCTTGCGGGAGAACAGGTCATGGTCGTGGATGGTCGCAGCTATACACAGCGGCAGGGGGATCTGGTGCTTCTTCGACCAGGAATCGTTCACTCCAGCCACAGCAGCGGGGAAGGCTTTACGTATTTTTGCATGCATTTCGACATTGATGACAAGTTGTTTCTTTCGTTGCTGAGTCGTCTGGAGCAAGTGCTGTTTTCAGCCGAAGGTGCGGTAGCGAGGCAGATGGGACCAGCGCTGGATAAGCTGCTCGACCTCTCCACGCCGGATGCCGAAAAAGCAGGGGATTCGGTGGCGAAGCGTATGCGGATACAATCTGCCGTGTTTGAGCTGTTCGCTACGTTGTGGGAGGCGGTGTCCAGCGAAGCGGCACATCTGCCGGGGCGCGGATACGTGCAGGCAGAGCTTGCCTATCAGATTGCCGGCCGCCTTCAGGGCAGAGTGAATCAGCATTTTGGACAGATCGACTCTGTGGAAAAGCATGATGGGATCGAGGGGATCTCATCCGAACTGGGCATCAGTGTATCCCATTGTAACCGTGTATTCAGGAGTGTTTTCGGCGTATCTCCCCGTGTATATCTATCCGGGCTTGTCCTGCATGAAGCCAAACTGCTGTTGGCTGATCCGCAATGGTCAGTGCAGCAAATTGCTGACGTGCTCGGCTACGGAGATATTGCGCATTTTAGCAGACAATTCAAGCGTTGGTCGGGTCAGTCGCCGACATCCTACCGCAAAAGCACGGTGCAGGAAAGCTCATCCGAATAAAATTATGTATATTCATAAAATAGTTATGATATAATCCATACAAAGGAGCTGAGAATTATATGAATTTACATCATAAACGTGTCGTCGTCATTGGCGGCAGTGCAGGTATAGGGCTGGCAACAGCGATAGAAGCAGCAAAGCAGGGAGCGAGTATCGTTATCGCTGGACGTTCTGCGGAGAAACTGGAGCAGGCGAAGAAGGTTATCCCTGCTGAGTCGGTGGAAACCTTCCAACTGAATAATCAGAAGGAGGAGGAAGTGCAGGCATTTTTTGAAAAGGTCGGAGCATTCGACCATCTGTTTACACCAGGCGCGAGCTACACGCGCGGTCCGATCACGATGGATACGGAAAAGGCGAAGACGCCGTTTGAGGGGAAATTCTGGCCGCAATATTTCGCTGCGAAGCATGCGGTACCGCATATTTCCAAGGAAGGCTCGATCGTCCTCATGTCCGGGGCTTTCAGCCAACGGCCGATGGGCTTTGGCGCTACATATGGGGCGGCTAACGGCGCAATCGAAAGCTTGGGCAAGGCTTTGGCGGTAGAATTGGCTCCGGTACGGGTCAATGTCGTGTCCCCCGGCACGATCTGGAGAGACGGCCCCGAGGGTGAGCAGCGGGCGCAGGCTTTTGAGGAATACAAGGAAGTAACCTTGCTCCATCGGGTGGGGTATAACGAGGAAATCGCGCATACCGTGCTGTATCTGATGACGAACAAGTTTACCACCGGAAGTGTGCTGTTCCCAGACGGCGGCTACACGCTGATCTAAGCCAAGCCACACGCAACCAACAGGCAGGAAAACCAATGGTTAAACAAAAAACCGGTCTAACACATATACAAAGTGTTAGCCGGTTTTCTTTTGCCATGGGATATCACATCTTCTCCATAGCAGCTCTCTTTACGGTCATGGCTTTACATGATAATATCCGAGTGTACAATAAAATTTAAAACGATTATTTGAATAGATTATAAAAATTAAGGCATATATGCAATATGACCTTGTATTTAAGGAGAGGGTTACCTATGGACCAAGTAGACCATAAAATTTTGCTATGTCTACAAAACCAGGCGCGTATCTCCATGACCGAGCTGGGTAAAGAGGTTGGACTTTCCCAGCCTGCCGTAACGGAGAGAGTGCGGCGCATGGAGGATAAAGGTATCATCACCGGGTATCGTGCCATGGTTTCACATGAGAAAGTCGGAAAGCCGATCATGGCCCATGTGCTCGTGCATACGAATCAATGCAATTCATTTGTTGAGTTTTGTCAATCTGCACCTGAGGTCATTGAGTGTCATCGAATCAGCGGTGAGCAAAATTATTTACTTAAGGTTATGGTCGAATCCATGTTTAAGCTGGAGCAATTCGGGGATGAGTGCGGAAAGCACGGTCACTCTACCACGTTAATTGTCTTATCCTCGCCTGTAGAGCTTAAACATGTAACTCCCGCTTTATTAGACCCTATTTGAGCTACCGTAAATGGCTTGGCAAAGCTCGGTTGTAAACGGACCCGACATCCCTTCAAATGCTGTATTGGTAAAGGCGACAACGCTGAGTTTTTGCGCGGGATCAACGAACCATGAATGACCATAAGCTCCTCCGAGGCGCCACGTTCCGGGGGATTCTGCTGTTTCGCCTTCGTCGGGATTTTGGAGTACAGTGAACCCCAGTCCGAAGCCCCGTCCCGGCCAGCCTGCCAAGGAGAGATTCCCGGTCTGGATGGTGCCCATTTCACGTACCCATTCCTCAGAAAGTAATGGATTGCCACCGTTTCGCAGTGTTTCCAGTAGTCGCATAAAGTCTTTTGCGCTGCCAATCATACCCGAGCCGCCAGAGTGGAAAGCCGTCGGATCAAAGGCGCGTGCAGGCTGAAAACGAAGTCCCGCTGTGCCTTCAAACACCTGCGCAACCTCAACCTCACGCATCCGGCGGGGTTCCAGAGTATCGTTGACATAAGCGGCGGCAAGTCGTTCGGGATCAGCAACCGTGAAGCTAGTGTCTTGCAAACCGAGGGGGTCTGTAACGAGCTTTTTAACAGCCTGCTCAAGGGTCGTGCCGCATACGCGACTAATGATAGCACCGAGTACATCGGTGGCAATGGAATAGCCCCATGCTTTACCCGGTGTATACAACAGAGGCACGGAAGCCAAACGTTGCAAGTTCTCTTCAAGCGTAAGATTTGAAAAATCCATGCCATCTGAAACGCCTGCACGATGATAAGGGCCGCCGCCTTCTTCCTCTAAAAAGCCGTAGGTCAACCCGGCAGTATGTGTGAGCAATTGGCGTACTGTAATGGATGGCTGCTCGCCGCTGATCAAGCGGGGGCGAAAGTCCGGCAACCAGCGTTCAATAGATTCATCGAGTCCAATCAGCCCTTGGGCTGCCAAAACCAAGGCCGCAGTAGATACAATCGGCTTGGACACAGAAGAGAGCCGAAATAAAGCATCCTCGTGCATAAGACGATGTTCTTCTCGATCAGCCAGTCCCGCCGCACGGACGTACACAGGTGAACCATCCATATATATCATGACGACTGCGCCAACCAGGCGCTTCTCGGCAAGGGTTTGATCTATGACAGTATTCACACGTCCGTCCAGACCATCTTGTATCGCAAAAGTTCTATTTTCCACACCCATGAATACCTCATCCTCTCTATGATCCAGCGGTTATCGCTTGATGGAACTTAGTTTACAGGATGGGAAGACGGTATTACATAAGGTAACAAAGGTATTCAGTGAGTATTAACGTTAAAATAAAATTATATGATAAGAATGGCTTTGGATTTAAATGAACAGGGTTTTACAAGAGGTTATGCTGCGTTTTACAGTAGCTTTTTAAGCTGAGATACACGTCTTTGAGGAGAAAACGTGAGCGCCTTTTTTGTAAGCTTTCAAACATGGATGGTAAAATTCACAACAAGGGAGGTTTTGTTATATATGAATGCTTCTATGAGTCGTGATTACGACAAGATGCTTTCATTGTCTGATGATTATCGATTTAAAACAGAACGGGCACGGCTAAATTTTTTAAAAGCCCAAGGAACACCGATAGACTATCGCATCATGTCTGTAAATGATTCTGACCCTTCTAAGATTGTCGTTTCGTCGATAACGAAGTATGCGGATATGGAATTACCCCCCCATCGAGTATATTCTTGCCTTTGAAGAAGGAACGTACAAGTTGAAAATGAGGAACGTTGTGGTCAATATGATTCCCTCATCACCTGACTATAAAACAGTCGAGTACGAGCCTGACAAAGTAGACGACAATTTAGAGGAACATTTTAATTTTTCGAATTTTTAACCAGACGATCCACAACGTATCCAATAAGATACCAAAAAACCAGTGTAGTGAAGTAAACGACGGCTATCGGGATGTCTGCTTTTCGCACAAATTGGAATGATTCGTAAAGCCAAACCAATGGGCTAATGATAGCCAATAGCATATTATAGTCGTCATACCCTGAGATATTGACAACAATGACTAAAAGTGAAATTAGGAATAACCAAAACCGAAATGACTTCATTAACCATACCTCCAAGGAAATCTCTACATTAACAAAACAATAGAACAGACAAAAGGCGAGGGCTAGTCGCATGTTTCTTTTGTCTTGTTCTGTTCTACTCCTCTACATAACGGATATATGGGTGTTGGAAGTATCTTTGATCAGACACGAAAAAATATGGTTTGCCTACAACCAGAGGAGGGATCACAGACTTTGAGGAAATATATAATTCTTTATATCCTCCTCCGTTAAAGGCATCTCTCTGTATGACCAAGTAATCATCTGTAATGTTAACTAATTTAGCGATTTCAGACGAGTGATATCCTGAATAATAATAAATCCATCCGAAAATCAGCGAAAAAAATATAATTCTTAAAACAAACGCTGCCGTTTTATTCTTTGTAATCAACATTGGTAGAAACCTCCCATAATCCATACGTAGGGTGACTAGAGAATGGATAAAATTTTATCCTTATTGGTCATTTAACCTGTATATGTATATTGTATGATGGGATGGTCTTAAATTTACAGTATACTTTTCGCATCAACAGGATGGGTATGCTACAAGGAGGGTTGTAAACTCAAATCCACAGGCGAGGAAGTGAGTGATTCATGAATAGGAGAAGCTATAAGGTTTGGAATAGCGTGTTTTTGGTACCACTAATTTCTTTAGTTATTGGTGGTAGCGAGAATGAGTTCTCTAACGCTTTCCGATTTATGATATACCTTCGATATATGATTTGAATTGGATGGTGATGACGGAATGAATCGTGTACATGACCTGGGCAAGTTAATCAAACTAACTGGGGATAGAGCTAAACTGGACGCTAAAGCAAATGGCACCTATATTGTCTATAAAACGCCGGATGGTCAGTTTGTTAAAGAGTACAGTAATGGTGAAGTTGAACGAATCAATGAACAGGATATTTATCATGAGTGAACCGTTTGCTACTATACACTGCGTAGCCGTATCCCTCCGGAAAATGTCGCTGATAATCCTGCTTTGTTTCCTCATCCCATTCATATCCCATGCTGGCAGGTTCAAAGTTCCAAGCCTTTTCCTCCACAATTCTCATAACCTCTCCATTGTTTTTTAAATAATTGAAGAGCGGGTGAAAAAACACCAGATAATCTGATTCGGGAATGCTCCGGCACTCCATTCCTGCTGGAATCTCTCCAGCGTAATCAGCGGCAACCGGTATTCCATAGAAATAGCCCTTCTGACTATCCTGATAGAACCAGCCTGCGGTTTGACCCAATTGTTCGGGTAGCTTGAGATGAGACATGCTTTCCAGTGTTCCGCAAATTTCATCACAATTATGACCGTTTCTCCAGAAATCACCGTAGTTTCGAGAAGAGGTATCCCAGATTCCAATCAACTCCATCTTAACAAGCGGAATGCAGGAATATTTGACTTGAGTTGCATGGTACCCTACAGCAAATCAGATTGGCCATGCTTCTTCAGGCACCCCGTATTGTGAAAAAATATAATCTCTAGACTCATTGGCTAACTTGCGCAAACGTTGGATGTCTACATGCAGCATTTTCCCGTTCCGTTTGACAGCTTGCCCAGCCACAAACACGGAATCGACGTTGCTCGTGTTTGCACATTGCACAACAGCACCGATTGGATTGTTTACCGGAAACATATTCAGATCGTTGGTGCGGATCATAATCAGATCGGCTTCTTTTCCCGGTGTTAACGTACCGATCTTATGATCCAGTCCCAATGCTCGGGCACCGTCAATCGTCGCGAATTCTAAAATGTCCCGTGCTGAAATTGTGAGTTCCATCGGCATTTCTCCTGTGGATAAAATCTTTCCATTGATTCTGGAGCGTTCTGCTTGCAAGGCGAACTTCATTTGCGCAAACATGTCTCCACCGGTCGATACTACGACATCGACTCCTAATGAGGGTCTTCCTCCGTTCTCCATAAATAACCCTGTAGCCGGATAGCCATGTCCCATCATCATTTCGATTTCTGGAGTAACGGAAATGGAGGCGCCCGAATCTGCGATTAGCTTATACTCCTCATAGCTGAGTGTATTGGCATGGGCAAAGTTAAGGTCCGATCCGAGCAGTCCAGCCTTATGCAATTTTTCAATCGATCGATCCACCGAACCCCATGTCCCAAACCCTAAATGCATTGTACACAGCACACCGAGCTCACGAGCGAATCGAATCTCATCGACTGCTGTTTCCCATGCGCTAAATTCTGGTCCTCTTATGGCTAACCCCATGGTAAGCAACTGGTCATCTGATGAGAAATACTGCTTCTTCACCCGTCTGCTGTCATCGGATTGTCGTATCTGGCTTTCTCTGGACCAATATTCGCCGTCACCAGGAACTCCGTGGGCAAAGACCGCTCGTGTTCCCGATTCTTGCAAGCCCCGGATCAGCTCATCCGTATGATCGGGTGAATTAATCATCGACCAATCCAGTAGCGTGGTAACCCCTGCATCCAACGCTTCCAGCGCACCCAGCAGATTGGCTACATATCCATCCTGCGGACGTAATTTAGCTCCAATATTCCCATAGTACATACGCCCCAGGTACTTTTCGAGCGACCAATCGGCACCTACATTACGAACGACAGATTCCCAGGTGTGGCGATGTGTATCCACGAATCCCGGCATAACGATCATATTTGTAGCGTCAACAACTTCACAATCGGATGCTTCTAGCTCCGGTTGAACAGCGACAATTTTTTTCCCCTCAATGAGAATATCCGCTTTCTTAAAATCACCCATTGTCTTATCGAGCGTGAGTACACAGCCGTTTTGGATTAATAAACGATGGTTCATCTTTTTATCTCCTTTGTATGTTGTTAGATGACTTGTTTCTATGACCTCTCTTAGATCGATGTTTAATCTATATATGTATATTGTAAGCCTAATGATATAAATCACAGTATTTTTTTTCGTGCAGGGACCAGAATATACACCAAAAAGCCTACCTGCCGATCATCTGGCAGATAGACTTTTGCACAATAAAACGATATAAACTCCATGTCTGTGGATTTCAAGGCCTTTGCGACGGAGTTTGATAGGGATTAGCGCTCCCATGCTTCTGTGCGAAGCTGCTGCTGGCGGGTGAATAATGCCGGATAAATGAACAGGCTGAGCAGCACGCTGGTCAGAATGGCAGAGGTCATGGTGGTAAATACGATCAGCAACTGCAAACGGACGGCGGCAATGGGATTGGCTCCTGCGATAATCTGCCCGGTCATCATGCCGGGAAGCTGGACCAGCCCCAGCGTTTTCTGTCCCTCAATAGTTGGAATCATACTGGAACGTATGCAATCCTTGAGTATGGGGAAAATGGCTTGTCTCGGTGTGCCGCCTAGTGCCAGGATGAGCATGATTTCAGGCTTACGCAGCAGGACCTCCGACTTGAGGCGGGACACCAGCAGGCTGGACAAAATCATGGAACTGCCAATGATCATGCCGCTAATCGTAATCATATACCGGGCTGTCGCCGGAATGATATGCAGGCTAATCAGGAATGCCTGTGTAACGATTTCCACACACAGCAGCGTCAGGAATGATTTCCACATGAGACCGGGAATAAATCGTCCTTTGCGTGCCACATTTTGGGAGGCTACGGTGATCATGAGCAGAATGAACAATACGATAAATCCGTAGCTCTGCATCCCGAAAATTAAATGTAATACATAACCGATAGCCAGCAACTGAACCGATGCTCTGATCGTGGCGATAATAATATCCCGATCCAAACCAAGCTTGAAGGATTTGGACATGACGATGGCGATGAACACAAAACCGAGAGAAAGAATCAGGGCAACAATCGTCATACCCATTCTCCTGCTATGAACCTGCGAGTTTCATTGTGCTGTGGTGCATGGAAAAAAGCCTCGGTATCCGCTTGCTCCACGAGCTTTCCGTCGATCATCAGCCATGTTTCGTGGCCCACCCTGCGGGCTTGTTCCATATGATGCGTAATCCAGATCATCGTCGTTCCCTCTTCTTTGTTCATTTGAAGCAGCAGCTCCTCTACCTCTTTGACCGAGGCCGGGTCCAGTGCAGAAGTAATCTCATCCAACAGTAAAATATCCGGGCGATTCGCGAGCGTCCGCGCCAAGGCCAAGCGCTGTCTTTGACCACCGGATAGCTCCTGCGCCTTTTGTTCCAGTAGATCACGGGTGAGTCCTACACGCTCTAACAGGCCGGGTGGATCATGCAGTACCGTACCGTGCAGCCGTTCTGCGGTTTGGAGATTGTACAGGACGGTTCCTTGCAGCATGGGGGCATCCTGAAAAACCAGCGCGACCTTCCGTCTCAGTTCAGGGATGTCCCACTCGGATACAGGCTTGCCGAATACGCTGATTTCTCCTTCATCCGGCGTCAGCAGAAGATTACATAGTGAAAGCAGCGTGCTTTTACCAGACCCGGACGGGCCGACCAGCGTGGTGATTTTGCCGGGAGAGACTTTTGCCGAAATTCCGTTCAGGACAGCACGTTGCCGTTCAGACCCGGTGAAATATTTGGTGATGTTCTTAAACTCAATGGCTGGAAGTGACTTCGATTCCATAGATTTAGCTGTCTCCTTTGCATGGGATCGTAAAAGTGGTCAGACCCGCTCTATGATCTTATTCGTTTATTATATCAGTAATAGCTGAAATGTTTGCAACCAACATCTCCTTTGTATAGACTAACAGGATTAGCTAAAATGGAAATAAGGGCGGCTTTGGTTTACCCGTAGAAGTGGATCGGAGTATTGAAGTCATGATGAATCCTTTTTTTTGCAGGTTTGCGTGTGCAGCAGAAAAGAGTATAACATGAGGTTTACACCCTATAAGGTTCCCTGTTAATGGATTCTATAAAATAAAATGTATAATTATCTGTTCTGTATGGCTAAAAATTGATATACTCAAAAAATACTGTTAAACGGCCGAGCTGGAACCAGTTCTACAGAGGGAATGATACAAAGGATATTAGGGGGTTTGTGGATGCAACAGGTTTTACAGGATGTGATCGGTGTAATTAACGACTTTTTCTGGTCCAAGTTGTTAATTGTCATGCTGATCGCATTGGGACTATTTTTTACGTTCCGCACTAAGGGTCTGCAAATACGAATGATCGGAGACATGTTCCGGGTACTAAAAGAGTCAAAACGCGGCTCCAAGGACAGCATTTCGCCTTTTCAGGCATTTTGTATCAGCATGGCGGCACGTGTGGGTACGGGCAACATTACGGGGATTGCTCTTGCCATTGCGCTGGGTGGGCCGGGTGCGGTGTTCTGGATGTGGATCATTGCGATTATCGGATCAGCCTCCAGCTTTGTCGAAAGTACATTAGCCCAAGTATATAAAGTGAAGGACAAAGATGGATTCCGCGGTGGTCCTGCATATTACATGGAGATCGGATTGAAGAAGCGTTGGATGGGTATTGTTTTTGCGATACTGATTACACTGAGCTTTGGTTTTGGTCTTTAACGCGGTGCAGTCCAATACGATTACGCTGGCTTTCGAAAATGCCTTCGGCACGAATCGGTTGATCGTAGGTCTGATTATGGGTGCTGTGTTTGCGGTCATTATTTTTGGAGGAGTCAAGCGGATTGCCAAAATGTCCGAATATATTGTCGTCGTTCTGGCGGTGCTGTATATCGGAATTGCGCTGTTTATTGTGATCATTAATATTCAACAATTACCGCAGGTGTTGTCCCTGATTGTACGTAGTGCGTTCGGTTTCGAGCAGGTTGCGGGAGGCTCCATCGGGGCAGCCTTGATGCACGGCATCAAGCGTGGTTTATTTTCCAATGAAGCAGGGATGGGGAGCGCACCGAATGCGGCTGCTACCGCAGACACCAGCCATCCGGTCAAACAAGGCTTGATTCAGGCTTTTGGAGTGTTGACGGATACGCTTATTATTTGTACGAGCACGGCAATGATTATTTTGTTATCCGGGGCGTATACGAAGCCGGGACTTAGCGGGATTGAGCTGACCCAGGCGGCTCTGAGTGTGCATATTGGCCCGTGGGCGTCCGGTTTTCTTGCCATTATGGTATTCTTGTTCGCTTTTAGCACATTGATCGGTAACTACTATTACGGTGAAACGAACATCGAGTTTATGAAATCGAAGAAAATCTGGGTATGGCTTTATCGGGTTGCCGTGATTGGTATGGTAATTTTCGGAGCAGTGGCTAAGGTGCAACTGGTGTGGGATATGGCCGATTTATTCATGGGGATGATGGTCGTTGTCAATCTGATTGCCATTGCCCTTTTATCCCGAGTCGCTTTTGCAGCTTTAAAGGATTATTCACGACAGAAAAAGGCGGGTCAGGACCCTGTGTTCTATAAAGATAGCATTCCGGGGCTAGAGCAAGTGGAGTGCTGGGAGCGGGAAGCCAAGCTTTAAGACAATACCTGATCTCACAAACTAATCGTACCGATCTGATTGCGTCTTGAACCATACGGGTAAAATACTTCTGTATAATGTAGATGAGAGACTGCGAATACAGGAGGGATATGGTGAACGTACTGGTGATTGGCGGGCGATGCTCCTTCTGTCAGCACCATTTCCCGTGAGGATGTAGCCGCAGTGGTAGTAGCGACACTGGATGAACGGCAGACGTATCACCGTGCAATTAATTTGGCGTCAGGCAGCACGCCCATTGCTGAGGCTATTCAGCAGGGTTGATGGATTTAGGAGCATTCACATCATAGTTGGAGAGAGGCAGACCAGGGTTGTTATTCCGGGTCTGCCTTTTTGCTGCTGAATATCTGCGAAAAGGTTTAAGTACAAGTATTCATTTCCAGACGGGATGCGCGGCTGTTAAAGGGCGATGTATCGCTGGATGCGGGTGAACCGAATACTCGGATTCGGGTCAGTGTGCCCAAAAACATCCGTACACAGCCTGACGTTCTGCTGCAAGAAGGGGATCATGTAGGTTCGTTGCTGGCGATCAGCGCACCGGGACATACGCCAGGCTCGATGGCGTTTTTGGACACTCGCACCCGCTCGTTAATTGCAGGCGATGCCTTCCAGGTCCGAGGCGGTGTTGCGGTGTCAGGGAAGCTCAAGCCGCTGTTTCCTTTCCCGGCACTGGCTACCTGGAACAAGGAAAGCTCACTGGAAAGCGCCAAGAAGCTCGCGCATTTCAATCCGTCTTTATTGGCTGTCGGTCACGGCAACATGCTGCAATATCCGCAGACTCAACTGAAAAGTGCGATTATGGAGATGGAGCACACCTTACGATGAGCTGTAAAGGGTAGCGATGCTATAAGGGAATATAGTTGTGTGAATCCACACGAATACAAAAAATATATAAATATATCTAGGATTTTACTATTTTTTTAAACACGTACGGTATGCTTGAGTTACCTGAGGGAGAAGCTGTCTTCTAGGGATGATCAAACTTTGGAGTGTAGTGGGGGTATTAGAATGGAATTAACTATGGATCATGTTACTAAAACCTATGGCTCTAAGCAAGCATTAAAAGATATGACTCTACATTTAAAGCCAGGAGTATTGGGATTGCTTGGTCCTAATGGAGCAGGCAAATCGACACTTATGCGTATACTAGCTACTATTGAGAAGCCAACCAAGGGAACTGTTAGTTGGAATAACGTGGACATTTCTAAAAATCCTGATGAATTGAGGGGTGAATTAGGGTACTTACCCCAGGACTTTGGTGTATACCCCAATATGAACCCTGTGGAATTTTTAGAATATATAGCAGCAATGAAGGGCTTGACTATGAAGTCGGCTAAGAAACGGATTGATGAACTTTTGGAAGCCCTCAATCTTTCTCATGTACGAAAGCGCTTGTTGGGTGGATTTTCAGGTGGGATGAAACAGCGAGTAGGGATTGCACAATCCTTGTTAAATGATCCTTCCCTGTTGATTGTCGATGAACCAACAGTTGGCTTGGACCCTGAGGAACGGATTAATTTCAGAAATCTATTATCCTCTCAATCCTCAAACCGTATTGTCATTTTATCGACTCATATTGTGACGGATATCGAATCAATTGCCCCGAACATTGCGGTTATGTCCGAGGGACGCCTCATTACCTATACAACACCGGAACAATTTATTCAAACTGTGGATCATAAGGTCTGGGATTATGTCATTCCCTCAACGAGCTTGCAGGAGGTACAGGCGGAATATACAGTCAGCAGTGCAATTCATCGACATGATGGTGTGCATGTTCGTATTGTTTCGGATGCCCGTCCCGGCGCGAATGCAGTACCATTGCCACCTTCACTAGAGGATGCTTATTTGTATTCTGTAGCCGCTTTAGGAGCGATATCATGAGAAGTAACTATTTGTACTTACTCAAAGGAAATGTAATCCAAGAGATCAGAAGATACACGTTCCTGTTGATTATGGGTGTCACCCTGTTCCTCGGATATGCTTTGATTCCTGCGGCGTCGGACGGTTATGAGGTTTTCTATATCAAGGGTGTACGGGGCATTTATAATTCATACTGGCTAGGGGCAATGGTTGCAATGCTATCTACCATGCTATTATGGCTGTTTGGATTTTATATGCTAAGAAGCAAAATTTCTGAGGATCAGCGCCTGAAAATGGGCCAAATTATCGCATCCACACCCATTCGAAATCTTCGGTATATATCGAGCAGAGCGTTCTCAAGTTTTTGTGTGCTTATGATCATTGAGCTGGTACTAGTAGTAGCCTTCATGGGAATGCAGTTGCTTCGGGGAGAGGATTTGCATATTAACCTTGCAGCTTACTTGCTCCCTTTGCTATTTGTAAGTATCCCCTCTTTGTTACTTTTGTCAGCTTTTACAGTTCTATTTGACGTTCTTCCTGGGTTAAAGGGTGCAGTGGGGAATGTATTGTTTTTTGTCATTTGGATTTTTTTTAGTGTGATGTCTATTTCAAACTCCAGTAGTCTGTGGGATGTTTTTGGAATAAATGCAATCCAAACGGGAATGACGAAAGAGGCGGCGGCTCATTTCGACTTTATTTCCGCAAATGAAATAGGAGGGAGTATCGGCTACTATCCTATTGAAGGGAGAACTCCTACTTTTGAGTGGAGTGGGGTAGATTGGAATGGTCATTTGTTAACTTCGCGTTTGATTTGGGTACTCGCGGCAATGGCTATCATTTTACTTTCTTCTCAGCTTTTTAATCGATTTGCAGCAGCCAAAACAGCTTTTTCCGTCAAGCTTCCTGCTTATGATGTGAAGAATAAAGTGGTAGAACGCGAGGAACGCAAATCTTATCAGTTATCGCCTGTGAAAAGAGATAAGAGAGTACGCTTGTCCCGTTTAGTTAGAGCAGAATTTCGGATTATGATAAAGGGAATGTCTATCTGGTGGTATCTGCTAGTCTTGGGTTCGATGATGACGAGTTTGTTGGTACCATTAGATCAGATCAAAAGCTGGCTGCCTATCCTTATGCTATGGCCCCTTGCAATATGGTCTCAGATGGGAAACAGAGAGTTTTATTATTCCACAAATGAGCTATTGTTATCCAGTTGCCCACGTCTGTATAAGTTTTTCTCTGTCTGGATCGCGGGTATTTTAGTGACACTACTCATTTCCTCGGGGGTTCTCATCCACTTTTTCCTGGAAGGAGAACTTACGTATATCTATTCATGGGTAGTGGGTATTTTTTTCGTTCCGACTTTGGCTTTAACGCTCGGGACAATGACCCGATCAAGAAAGCTTTTCGAGGTATTATATATGCTGTTGTGGTATCTGGGCCCCGTAAACGATCTTCCGTATTTAAACTTTCTGGGACTTCCAACTGGATACTCAACCTTATATATAATGCTGACGTTTGTGCTTTTAGTGGTAGGTATTATGATACAACATGTTCAGGAAGGGAATTTATTGGCTGGTTTTCGGAAGAATACCAAAATGAATCAGCCAACCAAAGGAGAATATCATGAAAAATTGGAGAAATAAAGGGATAACCCTGTTGTGTGTCAGTATGCTGGTAGTGATTGTCGCAGGTTGTAATTCGGACTCTGATGCCAAGAGTGAAGTGAAGACGTTCAATAGTGACAATATAAAGGAAATTTATGTTCAAACAGACAGCCAGAATATCGAGCTGAGCCGATCAAGTAATGAACAAATTGAGGTTCGATCCACGGATAAGGGAGTAACAACTGCGGAAGAGGGAGGTTCACTTAAGGTGAATGCCCCAGAATCTTCAAGTGTATTTAATCCTAAAACGACTACTGTGTACGTAGCTTTACCTAACCAGCTTTATGAGAAGGTAAATTTAACAACAAAGTCCGGAAAAATTACAGGGAAAGATAGCAAAACAAAAGAATTGAATGTATCAGGAGATTCCGGTTCTATTGATATTAATGGATTCGAAGGAGAAAAAATTGTAACTCATATGTCGGCAGGGGATATTAATTTGGTAGGGATTAGCGGTGGAATGGAGGCAAGTGCAGATACAGGCAACATTAATATTTCTCATCAAGGAGAGATCGGGCAGGATAGCAGTGTTCGGAGTAATAGCGGGGGAATTGAGGTAAAACTTGATCCTGCCCCATCGTCACTAAGTATTAATGCCGTTACAAACTCTGGTAAAATTGAGTCTTCCTTGAAGTCATCTTCTGGTCCATCTGGATCCGATAAAGAATTACATGCCCAAATTGGTAAGGTAACAGATGGAAGTCCCGTACTTTCTCTTGAAACTTCTTCCGGAACCATTGTAATTAAATAATAGCCTGAAAAAGACCACACATACTGACAAGCGCTGATTAGGAATCAGCGCTTGTTTCATTGATATAGGGTAAAATAATATATGCTGTAGTACCTTTTGAGAGCTCGCTATCCATGGTAATCGAGCCATTGTGGGCAAGAATGAGCTGTTTGGCAATGGCCATGCCGAGTCCGGTACCAAATTCGGGTGCATGGGTGGTAGAGCCGCGATAATATTTTGTGAAAATATTTTTAATTGTTTCTGACTCCATGCCTACCCCATTATCAACGATTTTTAGTTCTATCTTGGATTCATTTTTTCGGGCTAATGTTAGCTGGATTTCAGTACCTGCCGGATTATGAATGACTGCATTCATAAGTAGATTTTGCAAAGCCCTGTACAATAGACGTTCATCGTAGCAAGAATCAATGATTTTTTCTTCAGTATGAAAGCTTATCATATACTCGGCAGCATTGGGATTACTGCATATATCAGTAATAAGATTTTCGATAAATGCGACCAGGTTTCCACGTTTGAGCTGAATGGGGATCTGGAATTCTACATTTTCAATTTGTAAAGAGAGATTAAGGTCCTGAATTAACCTCTCTAGGTGCAGACTTTTATGATGAACTTCGAGTAAAAAGGATTTTTGCTCTTCCGCACTCCAAGTATATTCATCATTCAGCAGCAAAGTAGTGTAACCGGTAATGTAGGTAAGCGGGGTTTTGAGGTCATGTGAGATTCCAGCAATCCAGTCCCGCTTAGATTCCTCCATATTTTTTCGTTCCACTTCTGCTTGCTGGAGACTATCGGATAGAATGTGTATATTATGAATGACTTCTTTATACAGACGATAAGGCTGCCTAAGCTTGTAATGCTGGTTGTACACTTTATTTTTTCTAGTAATCGGAGCTTCGTATTTTCCTTTTGTTAAATTATCAATCCAGGACATGATAAACCATAACGGGCCCCCGAAATACCAACTGAAAACTATGCTGCACATCATGATATTAACTACGAAGGTTAGTAATACCAATAAATCATAGTTTGCGTTATCAGGTGTAATTCCTAGAGTGGGTAAAATTGTTTCTGTGGTTATGATAGTCATGACCGCCATGCTCAATAGCCACGCCAGAAGACCCAAAATAAAGTGAATACCATAACGAAGTTTAACTTTCATAGTCGATCCCTTCATTGTGGGGGGATAAACTTGTAGCCAATCCCCTTTAGATTAATGATAATTTCGGGCGATTTCGGGTTGATTTCAAGTTTTTTTCTTATTTTAGAAATATGCATAGCCACCGTTTTTTCTTCACCGTAACGAGGTTCCCCTCCCCATACCAGTTCATAGATTTGTGAACTGGTATATATCCGATTTGGGTTTCTTAGAAAGAAACGGAGGAGATCCAACTCCTTAGCCGTACATTCGATTTTTTGTTCGTCAAATATAAGCATGGCATCGGATGGCTTAAGCGTAAGCCGCCCTACTCGAACTTCCTGATTCTCCTGTATAGCGTACGATGGCGTTTGGTATATTTTTTGCCTCCTGAACAGCGCCTCAATTCGAGCTACGACCTCTAGTGGATTGAACGGCTTAGTAATATAGTCATCTCCGCCCACACTTAATCCTTTTAATTTATCAAAATCACTTGAGCTTGCTGAAATAAATATAATCGGAGCGTTGGTGTGGCTTCTTACCAAACTGCATAGTTCAAAGCCACTCATATCAGGCAGCATAACATCCAGTACGATGAGATCGTAATTTTTATTTCGGATCATTTCCAACGTTTGTTTTGCATTTGTACAGCGACTTATATGGGTGTAGCGCTCCTTTTTTAAGGTCACTTCCAACAAAGTCAGAATGCCTATTTCATCATCCACTAAAAGTATCTTTTCGTTTTTCAACAAGGGAAGAATTCCTTTCCAGAAGATTATGCATTTCGAATCGGCCGAAACAGGAGCATCATCATGAAATAAAATACAAATACGATGACTCCGAAGGAAACTAGTATTTGAGAGATCTGCAGACCTCTATTAAGAAAAATAGAGATTATGGCTTGGGATAAAGGAACGAGTCCTGTCGTTGCTGTAGTAACAAGACTTAAAATCCTCCCGATTTTATCCTGAGGGGTTCTTTCCTGAAGCAGAGTGACAAGAAAAGTATTACTAAAAGAAATAACGAACCCGATTGTGCCTAATAATAACAGGGTTTGCAAAAAGTGCACGCTGATGCCTAAAAATATAATAGCAAGTCCGCATAGTGCAAGACTCAGAAGTGAGATCAGAGCTCTTCGTTTTCGAATCTTTGACACTGCGATAAGGACTCCACCTGCAATCATACCCACAGTTACAGACGTTTCTAGGTAACTCAGTGTTAATGCGCTTCCATGCAAAACAGAATCTACAAGTAATGGAATAGCCATAGATAATGGTCCTGTCAGAAAGAAACCAGCGACGATTAAGACAACAATAATGGCTTTAATGAATGCATCCTCTTTTATGAAATGGATTCCTTCCTTCCATTCCTTAACAAGATTTAAAGATTCAGAAGAGGAGTGCTGGGCTTTATGCATATATTTACTGACAAAGAGTGAAGAAAACGCTCCAAGAATTAAAATGGTTGCAATACTGCCAAACAAATGATGATAAGAGCCATAAGTAAGAATAATCCCTCCAATTAAGGGCCCCGCCAAACTGAAAAATTGCTGAATGATTTGAGATAATGAGTTAGCTTGAGCCAGATGATTCTCTGAAACGATCGCAGGAATGAGCGAGGATGAAGCCGGCCAATAGAAGGCTTCTAAAATCCCGAATAATATAGCAAAGGTGACAACTACGGAGAAGCTTAAAATATTCGATAGAAAACAAAACACCATAACGATTAACAGTAGTCCTCGTAATATATCGGATAGGAACATAATATATGTTTTCTTGTAGCGATCTGCCAGAATTCCTGTAAAGGGCATTAGTACTAGGCGTGGGATAGCTGTAGCCATCAGTACAACACCCAGACTGTTACCCGCTGCGAGGTGGTTTACGACATACCAGGATTCTGCTAAAAGGTAAATTGAAATTCCAGAACTGTTGAATGTGATTGAAAGCAGGACGAGAAGAAATGAGACATTTTTAAACAATGAAGATTTATTTTCTTGTGGTTGTTTGGACATTTCCGCATAAGTTCCCATGTAATATCCCCTTAAGCTTATTTATTGGCAGCAGTGTGTATGATATTTTTTAGTTGCCCTAGATGCTCATGTGAGTGGAGAATTAAAAAGTTTATATTTTTAAATAGACACGATAGTCGTTGGGTTCTCCTCCCTTACTCCATAGTATTAAATCCATCTTACCCTAATTGCATATTCTTGAGGTTTGTGTTGGGATACGCATAAATTGACATAATATAATGTAACAGAGTGGATATAATTACTCAATTTACTTTGTTACTGGAATAACATAGCAAATTATACCTTAAAAACAAAAGATATTACATATACAAATTATTAAAACTTGGGTTGACAAAATACATCATCAAGAGTAAGTTGTTAATATAATTATACAGAATATTGAATTTATAGATTTATAGACATTTTTCGACAAATTTTTCGATTCTCATTACTCGTAAAAGAGGGGGATTTTGTGGATAATTTGACTCAACGTTCGCTAAGAGCGAATGAGGCTACTGATGTTTATAAGCAATATATGGATGGATTTGATCATTATGTAGAAATTCTGAATCAGAAAATGGAAATTATGATTGAGAATAAAAATACAAAGGAATTCATGGTTGAGCTTCTTCCGGAGGAGACGAAGGAACTGGTTAAGCCGGGTGCAGATACGGCGAACACGTTGGCCACTCTTTTATATACGATTTGGGGGATTGTTCTACAAAAGTATACGAATTCAGAGGATATCGTTTTTGAAAGAAGCGTACATCAAGAAGGGGAGGTAGGAACCCGAAGTATATTTCCTTTTCGAATGCGTAGTAGAGAAAACGAAACGATCTCGCAGTTATTGGAACGTATGGATGCGAATGAACGGAAACTGACACATCTATTTTTCTCACCGAATACTGTGTTCCAACAGACAGGTGCACCCCATTTTTTTATCTTGGAGCAGAGTGAATCCATTCAAGAGTATAAAGATAATTTTCATGTGATGCATAAAAAGGATTTAGGTGCATACACCTCCTTAAGACAGAATCTAAAGATAAGGTTTGTGTTTAATCCAAACGTCTATACAGAAGAATTTGTACAAAGTATGGCTTTGCAGTATAAGCGAATTTTGCTCATTGCATTATCCAGTCCTGAGACGCTCGTGAGTGATGTGAGCATAATTAGTCCGGAAGAGGAAAATTATGTATTGGGGATCAACGGAAGTCATGTAGATTTTCCGCGAAATCAAAGCATCATTGATCTGTTCAGAGAACAGGCACAAAGAAATCCTTGCCACACAGCGCTTATCTTTGAAACAGGAACCCTGAGCTATCAGGAACTTGATTCCAAATCAGATGCAGTAGCGCACTATTTATGCAGTCAAGGTATTGGACCAGGGGATCGCATAGCACTGATGAACGACAGAACTCCTTACATGATTATAAGCATTTTAGGAGCGTTGAAATCAGGTGCTACTTATGTACCTATTGATCCAGCCTATCCTGAGGAGCGTATAGCTTATATGCTTTCAGACAGTCAGGCTGCGTTAATGTTGGTAGAGGAACCGTACGAAAGTATAGCAGTAAATTATAATGTAACCGTAAGCATTGTTAATAAGATCCTTCAAAACGACGACACCGTCTACTCGAGCGAACTCCCACCACAAGATCCGCATCATGAGGCATACATTATCTACACTTCTGGTTCAACAGGCAAGCCTAAAGGGATACTGACGACGCACACCAATATTATTAAAACAGTTGTAAATTGCGGCTACATAGAATTAACTGCGGAAGACAAGCTATTACAACTGTCCAATTATGTATTTGATGGTTCGACATTTGATATTTTTGGTGCGCTCTTGAATGGAGCACAGCTGGTACTCGTTCCCAAAGAAACTCTCTTAGACCCTACTCAACTCTCAGCTCTCATTCAAAGGGAGCAGATCACTGTAACCTTTATGACAACCGCATTATTCAATTTGTTAGTGGATATTGATATCCACTGCCTAAAGTCTCTGCGCAAAATTTTATTTGGTGGAGAACTGTCCTCGGTAAGACATGTACAACGAGCTTTTGAGGTACTTGGAGCAGATCGAATTATTCATGTTTACGGGCCTACGGAAACAACTGTGTTTGCAACGTATTATCCTGTAACCTCGGATATTATGAAGCTGGATTTTGTTCCGATTGGACGGCCTATTTACAATACAAGTGCATATGTCCTGAACAAAGATAATCAGTTTCAGCCGATCGGGGTTCCGGGAGAATTGTATATAGGCGGTGAGGGGCTAGTCAGGGGTTATTTGAATAGGCTAGAACTCACAGAGGCTGTATTTGTGAAACATCCTTTTCTCGCTGGAGAACGCGTGTACAAATCTGGTGATTTGGTCCGTTGGACTAGAGACGGACAACTCGAATTTTTGGGACGACTGGACAATCAGGTCAAAATTAGAGGGCACCGTATTGAACTGGAAGAGATTGAGAAGTCTATAGCTCAGCATCCTCAAATTAATCAGGTAATTGTATTGCCGCTAACAGATAATGAAGGCCACTATACAGATTTGTGTGCATATTATATATCTCAAAACAGAGAGGAAATCACGAGTCTCAAAGAGTATCTTTCATTTGAGCTTCCTGCTTATATGGTTCCATCCCAATATATTGCTATGAAAGAATTTCCGTTAACTCCCAATGGGAAAATTGATAAAAAGTCATTTCCTTTACCAATGGCCTCGGCTCGGACAAACTACGAGGCTCCATCAAGTGAAACGGAAGCAAAGCTGGTAAAAATGTGGAGTGGGGTTTTTCAAAATGTCAGCATCGGGATTCATGATAACTTTTTTGATCTGGGTGGACAGTCTCTTAATGCGATGATGCTTATCTCACAAGTAAAGAAAGAGTGGGGGATTTCAGTATCTATACGGGAATTTTTTGAACATCCTACGATTAAACATCTGGCTTCATATATCCAAGCTGCTCATCAAGATCATTCGCAGGTACAGATTATTTTGGAACCTTGTGAAGAAAGAGAATATTATCCGGTATCAGCGGCTCAAAGGGCAATTTATACCATTCAACAATTGGATGAACAGGGCTGCGGATATAACATCACTTCCGTTCACTATATTCAGGGAAAGGTAGATCATCAACGGTTGGAGCAAGTTATTAATTCCTTGATCCAAAGACATGAAAGTCTTCGTACCACTTTTCATTATGTGGATGGGCAGCTTGTTCAAAAAGTGAATTCTGAAGCTAGAATTCGACTGGAAAAATACGGTATTAATCATTCGGAGGAAATTTCTGAGTGTATTCAATCTTATATCCAACCCTTTAATTTGGAGAAGGCTCCATTATTTCGAGCATCTTTGCTAGAAAGCGGGCCCGAGCAATATATATTCATTATGGATACGCATCATATTGTTATGGATGGTATGTCAATAAATCTGTTCTATAAAGAACTATCTGAATTGTACCAGGGGGGGACACTACTACCTAATCTCTATCAATTCAAAGATTATTCTGTATGGGAAGATCTAATGCTTCAAACAACGGAGTATGATGCTAAATCTGAATTTTGGCAACAAAAATTCTCAGATGAACTCCCGGTATTAAATTTGCCGACCGATTATTCACGGCCTCCGAAGCAAGATTTTAAGGGAAGTCGAAGTTATTTTGAAATGGAACCTGACTTGATAACTGATCTTAAAAAAATAACAGACCAGAGCGGCACGACTACATTTATGGTTTTATTGGCAGCTTATCAAGTACTCTTGTCAAAATGGAGCGGACAGGATGACATTATTATTGGAACAGCTGTCGCAAACCGTAATCATGTTGAACTGAATAATGCTGTAGGCATGTTTGTAAACACGGTGGCCCTTCGAAATGTATCTAATGGGCACCAGACCCTTTTAGAGTTACTGCTAACTATAAAAGAGAGAACACTACAGGCATTTGAACATGCGGATTATCCATTCGAAAAAGTAGTTCAGAACTTAAAGCAGAAACGGGACGCCAGTCGGAATCCACTATTCGATACCATGCTCATTATGCAGAATATGGATCAACACGAATTAATTATAAATGGTGCAGTCGTTGAACCGCTAAATGTGACCGGTAGCCAATCGAGATTTGATCTGTCCTGGGAGTTCTATGGAAAAGAACATTTAAGCTTTTCCATTGAGTACAGCACGGCTTTGTTCCAAAGTGAAAGCATTGCCAGAATGGCGGAGCAGTTTATTTTTATATTGCAACAAATTACCCGCTCACCTGATATTCAACTGTTTGATGTGGAGATCATGCCGGCTAGCCAAAAGCAGCTTGTACTGGATGATTTTAATAATACCTTTCAGCCCTACCCTGAGCATAAGGTCGTTCATCAATTATTCGAGGAAATAGTAGCATCCAGGCATAATCATACTGCGATCGTTTGTGGTGAACAGCACGTCACTTATCTGGAGCTTAATCACTGGGCGAACTCACTGGCTCGGACATTGCGTTTTGAACTTGGAGTAAAACGCGAACAATTTGTAGGTATTATGATGGATAGGTCTATTGAGATGGTCGTTGCAGTATTGGCCGTACTTAAGGCAGGTGGGGCTTATATGCCGATTGATCCTACCTATCCTGCCGAGCGGATACAATATATGTTGAAAGATAGTAGAGCCCAATGGCTATTAACTCATTTGGACGTCCAGTTACCTACTGACTATTCGGGGGAAGTCCTGAAAGTGGAGCTATCAGATTACGAAACAGAAACGACCCGGGATAACCTGCTGAATATAAATACAGCTTATGACCTGGCTTATATGATCTATACATCCGGATCGACTGGAAATCCGAAAGGAGTCATGATCGAGCATCAGGGATTAAGTAACTTTTTATTGGCAGCCCCTACATTGGGCATTCATGAAGATTCAAGAGTTTTACAATTTGCCCCTTTTAGTTTTGATGGATCAGTCGCAGAAATATTCCAAACCCTCCTCTCCGGTGCCACATTATATGTGGAGAAAAAGGAGGACATTATTTCGGATCTTTTGCATATGCTTCGGGAAAAGAAAATTACAGCAGCTATTCTCCCGCCCAGCATGCTGAGAGCAGTAGAATACAAGAGCTTACCTCATTTGAAAACGATAACAACGGTAGGTGAAGCTTGTAGTAAGGAGCTTGTAGAGATATGGGGAGAAGGCAGAGATTTCATTAATGGATACGGGCCAACGGAAGCGACGATCGGATCCACTCTGGGGGTCATCACCAAACATACAGACAAAATTACAATAGGAAAGCCTATACCCAATAAAAAAATATATATTGTGAATTCTAATATGCAGTTACAACCGATCGGGGTGTCTGGAGAGATTTACATTGGAGGAGCAGGAATCGCAAGGGGATATTGGAATAAGCCGGACCTTACCAAGGAGAAATTTGTTAATAATCCGTTTGGAGAAGGTCGAATCTATAGATCGGGAGATTTAGGGCGGTGGTTGCCGGATGGTACTATTGAATTTATGGGTCGAATAGATCATCAGGTTAAAATTAATGGTCATCGTATCGAAATGGAAGAGATTACAGAGACGCTTTTGAAGCATCCAGGTGTCCTGGAAGCTATTGTTATGGATCGTCAGGAGGAGCAGCACACTAAATTAGCTGCTTATGTTGTACTGAAAGATGACAATATCCGTGAAGAGTTAAGGACATATTTAAATGCCCGGCTGCCTCAATATATGATCCCTAACTATATTGTTACACTATCTTCACTGCCTTTGACTCCTAATCTGAAGATAGACAGAAAGGCTTTGCCGGATCCTTACCTTGACGTTTCCGAGACTTCAGCTTACGCTGCGCCCTCTAATGAAATAGAAGCTCTTTTGGTATCCATTTGGCAAGAGATTCTTAAAGTTGATCGTATAGGTGTGCTGGATCATTTTATTAAATTGGGCGGAGATTCAATCAAGGGTATTCAAATTGCGGCTCAGTTAAGCAAACACCGCTATAAATTGGATTTAAAAAGGCTCTATGAGTATCCGAGCATTTTAGAATTAGCCCCATACGTGGTTCCTATCCGTAAGGAGTCGGAACAACAAGCTATTATAGGACAGGTGCCACTAACACCGATACAAAGTTGGTTTTATGAACAGGAATTTCCTGAAGAGCAGCACTGGAATCAGTCTATCCTTCTTCCGGCGGACACGATATGGGATGAAGAACGAGTCGAAAAGTCCTTGATGAAGCTGATTGAGCACCATGATGCGCTGCGTATGAAATTTATTAAGGAACGAGATCAAGTTATTCAAATGAATCAGGGATTGGATCATATGAGTTTTGAATTTCATGTCTTCCATTGGCAAACTGAGATGGACTGGGAAGATAGCCTTAAGAAGGAAACGATTAGATTGCAAAAAAGTATGAATCTTTCTGAGGGAATCTTAATGCAAGCGGGACTTTTTAAAACACCTGCAAACGAATACCTGTTTATAGCCGTTCATCATATGGTGATTGATGGGGTTTCCTGGCGTATTTTCCTGGAGGATTTTAATCAGGTATATACACAGCTCGAAAATAATTCTGACGCCACCCTTCCTTCAAAAACGGATTCGTTTAAGGAGTGGAGCCATGCATTACAGGAGTATGCGAGCACACAACAATTCCAGAATGAGCTCGGTTTCTGGGAAAATCAAGATGAGCTTATGCGGCAAAAACTCCCTCAGAACCGGGAAAGTGCCAGTAGATGCACAATGCAGGATAGCAAGGTAATTTCAATCATGTTTCCGAACCAAACAACACAGCATCTATTGACACAGGTTCACCGTACATTCAACACAGAAGTTAACGATATTTTGCTGAGTGCTCTTGTGTTAGCCGTGACTCAATGCACAGGAAATTCAACAATACCTGTAGCATTGGAAGGCCATGGAAGAGAATATATTCACAGGGAAATTAACATTAATAGAACAGTAGGATGGTTTACATCTATCTATCCAGTCATCTTCACACTAGACAATTTGGAAATAGGCGAAGTCATTAAAACGGTCAAAAATACACTGAGGAGCATCCCTAATAAAGGCATGGGCTATGGAATTATGAAGTATATATGTGCTGGCCAACGTACTCCTTCGGCAAGTCCATCTCCGGAAATCAGCTTTAATTATTTAGGTGTATTTGATACGGGAGTTTTATTACAGGGATTGGGTCAGTCCTCTATTTCTATAGGAGAGTCCATAAGTCCACTTACACCGATGACAGCGGATTTGGAAATTAATGGGGCAGTTAATCAAGAGAATTTACTATTGGAATTTCGATATGATCCGAAGCAGTATACTAATCAGGCGATGAGTAGCCTCGTCGAGACATTTCAAGCATGTTTATACGGCATTATTCAGTATTGTATGGAGAAAAAAGAGCAGGTACTAACAGCAAGCGACTTTAGTGCCAACGGAATCAATCAAGAGGATCTGGATTTATTCCTGGACTCCTTAAACTAAAACAGGTATCGAGGTGCTGGCAATGATAGATAAGAAGAATATTAAAGATATGTACGAGCTATCTCCTCTACAGAAGGGTATTCTGTATCACTATCTACAAGATTCCAAATCAAATGCCTATTTTGAGCAAATGGTTCTATCTATTACTGGCTCAGTTGATATTCCTGTCTTGGAGAAGAGTATAAATGCATTGATCCAGAAGTATGATATTTTAAGAACAGCCTTTATACACAGTTCCTTTAATACGCCCATTCAACTTGTTTTGAAGGAACGCTCTACCACATTAACCTTCATGAATTTATCACACATGGAGGAATCAGAACAACTACTTTATCTGGAGAAATTTAAACTTGAGGATCAAGAGGCCGGTTTTGATCTTCAGTCGGATGTTCTGATCCGGTTTGCCCTATTCCAATTCAATGAACAGGAATTTCGGCTTATCTGGAGTCATCATCATATTTTAATGGATGGATGGTGTATTGAGCTTGTACTAAAAGATTTACTGCGTTTTTATCATGATTCCTTGAGTGGCAGTCCAATTTATGTCGATCATGCATTTCCATACAGTAGCTATATTAAGTGGCTGCAACAACAGAATTACGAACAGCCTCTGGCATACTGGAAAAACTACTTGCGTGATTACGATGAATATGTTTCTCTGCCAGGTGATAAACCAGCAATTTCGACAAAGTATCAAGCAGGAACGAGTGTGCTTGAGATTAGTGAGCAAGCAACAGCTCTATTGTCGGAGACCGCAAAACAGAATCAGGTCACACTCAGTACAGCATTTCAAACCCTGTGGGGAATTCTGCTGCAAAAGTACAATAATACTGACGATGTAGTATTCGGAGCGGTTGTTTCGGGCAGATCTGCGGACGTCGAACATATCGAAAGCATTGTAGGTTTGTTTATTAATACAGTTCCAGTACGGATAAGTAGTCAACAGGGGCAAAGTATTGCAGATATGATGCGGAATGTACAGCAGCATGCTGTACATTCCGAGAAGTACAGCTATGTATCGTTGTCAGAGCTTGCGGAGCATTCGGGACACCGAAGCAATATGATTGATCATGTGGTTGTTTTTGAGAACTACCCGTTGGATATGAAACTATTAAATATGCAAGCAGTCCTACCCTTCGAAATTACAAATATGGAAGCTTTCGAACAGACTAATTATAATTTGGATGTTACGGTCTATCCGGGAGAACGCATGAAGGTTGTTATTACGTATAACACCTATTTGTATAGTGAGTCCTTTATAAGCAGAATCGGTACCCATTTTCATAATATGATTTTTCAACTTGCTCAAGATCCATTTTTGAATGCGAGTCAATTGGATATCGTTTCAGATGCTGAGCGAAAGAGAATTTTAGAGCAATTTAATAACACACATCGGGATTTTGTGAAACATAAAACCATTCAGGAGCTGTTTGAGGAGCAGGTAGAGCGCTATCCGCACACGGAAGCAGTCGTATATGAAAATACCTCAGTATCGTATTACGAATTAAATATCAAGGTAAACCAGGTCGCTGAACGTTTACGGGAGTTAGGGGTCCGACGTAATGAATTTGTCGCCGTTATGACAGACCGTTCTATAGAGATGATCATAGCAATTTTGGCCGTTATCAAGGCAGGTGCTGCCTATCTACCGATCGACCATTCCTATCCCGAAGAACGAATAGAACATATGTTAAGAGATAGCGGGGCAGCATATTTAATTCGTGACAGAAATACATCTGTCTACTCCCATTTTGGAGGGCACACCCTATGGATCGACGACCCTTTGATGTTCAAGGGGAATGGAGAGAACATTGAGAACGTGAACCGAGCGGAAGATCTGGTGTATATGATTTACACATCGGGATCTACAGGTAAGCCTAAGGGGGTAATGATAGACCATCAGGCCCTGCATAATTATAGTCTTGTCGCTGATATTTACCATATCAAGCACGGGGAGCGTGTTCTACAAACCGCTTCTCTTAGTTTTGATGCGTCAGTCGGAGAGATCTTTTTAACGTTGCTGCATGGAGCAACCTTAATCGCAGTAAATAAAGATTTGTTGCTATCAGGCGAACCCTTTATGCATTACTTACGAGATCAAAAAGTTTCTTCCATACAGTTTGTACCATCTATGTTAAAGATACTTCCTTATATGGAATTGCCAGATTTAAAACTAATCTCCACAGGAGGAGAACAGGTGGAGGCAAGTGTTGTCGAGAAGTGGGGAAAAGGCAGAGTCTTTTTGAACGCTTACGGCCCCACGGAGACTACTGTTGATGCGACACATGCTGTATTCGAGGGTCCTCCCGAAACGATCCATATTGGTAAGCCTATATACAATAAGCTGGCTTATATCGTGAATAAAGATGGAAAGCTACAGCCCGTTGGAATAGCAGGGGAGCTGTGCATTGGCGGAGAGGGACTCGCTAGAGGTTATTGGAAACAAGAGGAGCTCACCGCGGAGAAATTCACGCCCAATCCGTTCAGACCCGGGGAAAAAATGTATCGAACCGGAGACTTGGCTCGATTTTTAGAAGATGGGAGTATTCAATATTTAGGTCGAATGGACAAGCAGGCTAAAATAAGAGGCTACCGAATTGAATTAGGTGAAATTGAAGCTGTATTACGCGAGCAGCCCAGTATAAAAGATGCTGTGGTTATTATTCACGGTGCGGAAATGGAACAAGAGGAGTTATGTGCGTATATCGTAACGAATCAGCGAAATATTCAGCAAGATGAGCTTAGAGCAGCTTTGAAAATGAAATTGCCGGAGTATATGATACCTGCCCATTTTACGGTTATTCAGTCGATTCCGTTGACACCAAGCGGAAAAATAGATAAGAAGCAGTTACCTGATCCTGCAATAATTGATGCATACTCGGAGGAAATTACGATCAACCCTACGGAGGAGAAGCTGCTTCAGATATGGAAGGAAGTTTTGGGTAGAACAAGTGTTGGTGTAACTGACAATTTTTTTGCGATAGGAGGACATTCTTTAAAAGCCCTGATGCTGCTATCGCGAATCCAGAAGTCACTTAAAGCCAAAGTATCTCTACAAATGATTATGACCTATCCGACGATTCGAGAGCTAGCTAAGCATTTGATGAAGGCTAAAATAACTGCAGCTTATCCTTCGATAACTCCAGTGACGGAAGAGGAGTATTATGCAGTATCTTCAGCCCAAAAAAGACTGTACTCAGTACAGCAATTAGATGGCATAGGGACCAGTTACCATATTCCCTTTATTTTTGAGCTGAAAGGAAAAGTGGATGCAGCCCGATTAAGAGAGGTTATTGGGTGCCTGGTAAACAGGCATGAGGCCTTGCGCACATCTTTTCATCTAATCGGAAGTGAGCTCAAACAAAAGGTTCATGAAAAGGTGGATTTTCAAGTTGAATATATGGAATCGGCCACCGAAGCAGCGCCATTATGGATGCAGCAATTTATGAAGCCATTCAAGCTGGAGGAAGCCCCTCTTATTCGCGTCAAACTTATTAAGTTGAATACTCAACGTTATTTTTTACTTATGGATATTAATCATATTGTTTTCGATGGGTTATCTGCTGATATTCTGCTTGATGAGATGATGAGGTTGTATCGGGGAGAAAGTCTTCCTGACCTGCGTATTCAATATAAAGATTATGCGGTATGGCAACAGCAACTGGCAGAGCATGATGAAATAAAAAAACAAGAGAAGTATTGGTTAGAACAGATGCAAGGGGATTTACCTACCCTTGATCTTCCTACAGATTATCCGCGTCCCTCTGTGCAACAATTTGAAGGGAATATTTTTGATATTCAAGTAGAACCGAATGTAACTGCAAAATTAAAAGAATTTGCGAAACGGCATAATGTCTCCTTATATACGGTTCTTCTTACTGTATACAACGTATTTTTGGCTAAATACACGGGAGCAGAGGATATTGTTGTAGGAACCAATACAGCAGGCCGTTCCCATGTTGATGTAGAACCTGTGGTCGGTATGTTTGCAAGCACGTTGGCAATTCGGAGTTTCCCTGCACCGTCTATCACGTTCAAGCAATTCTTAATGAATATGAAGCAAACTATTTTTGCAGCTATGGAAAACCAGGATTATCCGTTGGAAAAGCTGCTGGAGCGGCTTAACATCCGCCGGGATATAAGTAGAAATCCATTGTTCGATACGATGTTCGTATTTGAGAACCCGGACACTCAGATCAGCCAAGATGCAGAGTTCCACTTTTCAGCACTTCCTATGAATTGGAACCATTCTAAGGTGGATTTGACCTGGTACATCCGGGAGTTGAACTCGACAGATATACAAATTTTTGTTGAATATAGTACGCAATTGTTTGAACGATATACCATTGAACGCATGTCGACTCACTTTATGCATCTTTTAGATCAGCTTTTAGACCACCCCGATGATGTGTTGGGCGATATCGAACTGATTACCAAAGCAGAGAAGCATAAGATATTAACAGAGTTCAATGACACGGCGGTCGTATATCCTTCGTTTAGGCCGGTACACCGTATATTCGAAGAACAGGCCGAAAAAAATCCGAATAGTACGGCTTTAATTTATGATGGTCAGTACATGAATTACACGGAGCTAAACGAACGCGCTAATCAACTGGCACGACATTTACAAGAAAACGGAATAACCCGAAATAGTATAGTCGGCATTATGACGGAGCGCTCCTTTGAAATGATGATTGGCATCTTGGCCATACTCAAATCAGGTGCTGCTTATATGCCTGTTTCACAGGATTTTCCTGCTCATCGCATCAAGTATATGGTGGATAACAGCGGGGCGGACCTGCTACTGACAACGCAGTCTCTAAAGGGCCATTTGGAAGATATGGATGTTCAGAGTGTATGTCTCGATAAGCCCGAGATATTCTGCGGTGATAAAAGCAATTTGCTTTCTGCAAATGAAGAGCATGACCTTGCTTACATTATTTATACCTCAGGCTCAACAGGCCAACCTAAGGGAGTTATGATTGAACACGGAACATTATTGAACCGGATTACTTGGATGGTCAAGGAATATAATATTCAGGAACATGATGTGTTTTTGCAAAAGACTCCGTATGTATTTGATGTATCTGTGTGGGAGCTGTTGATGTGGTTCTTTACCGGGGCTCATTTATGTATTCTGAAACCGGAAGAAGAGAAATCACCGCAAAGAATGATAGATGTTATCCAGCAATATGGAATTACAAGCATTCATTTTGTTCCTTCCATGTTCAATAGCTTTTTAGATTTTGTAGAGATTCCATCCTATGCTCAACAGGTTTTAACTCTTAAAAGAATATTTACAAGCGGTGAAGCTTTATTGCCCAATCATGTATCCAGATTTCAGAGGTTAGGTCTTTCCGCTGGCTTATACAATTTATACGGTCCTACGGAAGCTACGGTCGATGTTTCCTTTTATAATTGCGCTCCGCAGGATGAGATTAGAATTGTTCCCATTGGCAAACCAATTGACAACGTTATGCTATATATCATCAACGGAGAGAATCAGCTCCAACCCATTGGTGTTCCAGGGGAGCTATGCATTTCGGGTACGTGTCTGGCCAGAGGATATATTAATCGTGATGATTTAACTTCTCAAAAATTTATAAATAACCCATTTTTATCGGATCAAAAGATGTACAAAACAGGAGATCTCGCCCGTTGGTTACCTGATGGAAATATTGAGTATCTTGGCAGAATAGATAATCAGGTTAAGATCAGGGGCTATCGTATCGAACTAGATGAGATTACAGGTAGATTGTTGGATTACAGGCTGGTTAAAGAGGGAGTCGTTGTTACTAAATATGATCATATGAATATGCCTTATTTGTGTGCTTATTACGTATCAGAAACTCAGCTAGATAAAGTGGAAATCAAAAAGTTTTTGGCAGAACGGCTTCCAGATTATATGATTCCGTCTCATTTTGTACAATTAGAAAAACTCCCTTTAAATCATAACGGGAAATTAAATTCGAAAGCTTTGCCTGAGCCTGATATATCTTCAGCGAACATTTACCTTGCTCCAAAAAGTGAACAGGAAATACTGCTGGCCAATATATGGTCTGATGTTCTACAGATTGAAGAGATTGGAGTCACAGATAACTTTTTTGAACTGGGCGGGGATTCTATCAAGGCCATTACATTTGTGGCTAATCTTAGTAAGCATAACTTGAAGGTCGAGGTTTCCACGTTTTTAAAGCATCCCTCTATACGGGAAATCATGCCTTATCTCCAGGAGAAAACGATCAAAATCAACCAGCAGCCTGTAGTGGGAGAAGCGCACCTAACACCCGTACAGCATTGGTTCTTTGAACAAAAGCTGTATGATATAAATCACTGGAATCAATCTGCACTTCTGTATCGTCCACAAGGTTGGAATGATCATGAAATTTGCATGGCAATGGACCATATAGTTCAACATCATGATGCGCTGCGAATCGTTTTTGCTGCAAATACCGGAGAATATCATCAGATGAACCGGCCCATGTCTACGGGAATTTACGAGCTTAATACTTTTGAAATATATGATGAAGCTGAGGTAGAACCTTTTATCCAACAACAGGGGGAGGCTCTTCACCGAGAGCTTCATATTGAAAAGGGACCGCTAGTTCGACTGGGACTATTTAAGACGGGGCACGGGGATTATCTCTTGTTTATTGTGCATCATCTGCTAGTAGATGGAGTATCCTGGCGGATCTTATTCGAGGATTTCGCGACAGCCTACGAGCAAGCAATAAATGGAAGGGAAATAGAGCTTCCAGAAAAAACGACTTCCTATTTGGAGTGGAGCCGACAGCTAGTTCATTACGCACAAAGCCCTACACTTCTTCAGGAAATTCCGCATTGGACAAGAATACATCAGGCGCAGGTCGTTTTAATGGTTGATAAGTACCCGTCCTCACAGGATGGTGGAACGATTGGCGAAATTACAATCAATTTGGATGAAGAAGTATCGGAGCAATTAGTTACTACGGTTCATAGGGCCTATCGCACCGAAATGAACGATATTTTATTGGCTGCACTGGCTCTCACTATTAGAAGATGGTCAGATCACTCTGATGTGATTGTCAGTCTGGAAGGTCATGGGCGTGAAGAAATCATGGACCACTTGGATATATCCAGAACGATAGGCTGGTTTACGAGTATTTATCCAGTGCTGTTTCAGCTTCCGAAAAATGATATAGCTGATGCGATTAAGAACGTCAAAGAGACGTTGAGGAAGGTTCCTCAAAAAGGCATAGGCTACGGTATATTGAAGTATCTTACCCCAGATTCATTAAAGAATGATTTTGTCCCTGTACCTCAGCCTCAAATTTTGTTTAATTATCTTGGCCAAATAGATACCCATGGAACCCAAGAGTTTACGATGTCTACTTATGCAACAGGTCGGGCATATAGTGAATCGTTGGATGGGGCTCGGGAAATTGAAATAAACGGGATGTTTTTTGAAGGACAGATGAAGTTTATTTTAAGTTATCAAGCGAACGTATTCTCACATTCCACAATGGAGGCATTCAGCCGAGACTTCCTTTACAATCTTAAGGATATTGTACGACATTGCTCAGAACAGGAGAGCGTTGAACATACGCCTAGTGATTTTACAGTTGAGGATCTAAGCATGGAGGAGCTTGATGATATTTTCGATGCTCTAAAATAAAGCTTGCATAACTGAGGAGGCATACAGATGGATAAAAGTAATATTCAAGATATGTATGAATTGACACCTATGCAGAAAGGTATTTTATACCATTCCATGAAGGATAGCCAGCAGAATTCTTATTATGTGCAGGGTTATGCCCAAGTGGAGGGAAATATAAATCCTCTTATTTTAGAGAAAGGCTTTAATTTTGTCATTCAAAAGCATGATGTATTGCGGACCGCTTTTGTGCAAGAAAAGCTTAAACAACCTATACAGATTGTATTAAAGCATCGGGAAGCTAAGCTGGAAGTGCAGGATATTACCCATCTGAATGAAGCCGATCAAGAGTTGTTTATAGAGAATTATAAAGAGGAAGATCGAGTAAAGCCGTATCAACTGGCAAAGGATGTTCTGATTCGTTTACATCTAATAAAGACATCCTATAACAAGTATATTCTACTATGGAACTTTCATCATATTGTTATGGACGGATGGTGCTGGAGCCTGGTCTTTGAAGAGATTCTTACGGTATATGGAAATCTCATTCATAATCAACCTGTACCCCATCCATCGGCTACAAAATATAGCGAGTATATTCAGTGGCTTAAAAATCAGGATGCCGATGCGGCGGAACGTTACTGGCAAACTTATCTGCATGGTTATGAGGAAACAGTCACCATTCCGCGGCAGCAAGGAAACGGGGTGGCATATCATACCGAGGAATTCTCTTACTCATTAAGTGAGGCCACTACGGAGCGATTGACGGTACTGTCACAAAAACAGCATACAACTCTGAATCATGTGATACAAACAGCCTGGGGGATATTACTGCAAAAATATAACCGCACGGATGATGTCGTATTTGGTGCGGTTGTGTCCGGTCGTCCTCCTGAGGTTCCGAATATCGAGCGCATTGTAGGTTTATTTATTAATACTATTCCGGTTCGTATGACCCGAAAATCAGGAGATACTTTCCGTAACCTACTAGCTAAGATGCATGACGGAATGGTTCAATCCAAGCCCTTTGAGTATAGTTCGCTTGCGGATATACAAGCTAATTCAGACTGTGGAGGACAACTGTTTGATCATATCTGTGTGTTTGAAAACTATGCTTCTTCACTGGATTCTCTGCGTGAATTACGAGATCATTTGGGCTTCTCCATTCATGGCGGCGGCGGAGTTGAGCAGAATAGCTATAATTTAAGTATTGTATTTTTACCTGGAAAGCAGATGGAAGTGTGTTTTGTCTTTAATCGAGAGGTATACACACGATCTTTTATAGAAAGCTTGGCTAATCATTTTCAAAATATTATAGATTGTGTACTACGCAATCCTGATATCGAAGTAGACCAAATCAAATTAATTGCCCCGGTAGAAGAGCAAAGATTGTTAGCACTGAGTCACCGGAATCAGGCTGATTATCCTGGAGATGAGACCCTCACTAGTCTATTTAAGCAACAGGTGCTGAAGTCGCCTGGTGCTGTTGCTCTATCCTATAATCAACAGACCCTTACTTACAGGGAATTAGATGAGATGTCCAACCGGTTGGCAAGATATCTCATACGAAAAGATATCGTCTCCGAGACCATTGTGGCCATTTCCGTTGAACGCTCATTCGAAATGGTGGTTGGAATACTAGCCATTATCAAAGCCGGCGCTACTTATATGCCTATAGATCCACATTACCCCGTAGAGCGTATTGAGTACACATTGGAAGATAGTGGGGCTTCCTTCTTGTTGGTCGATAATCCTAGCTGTGTACCGACCAATTATACAGGCCAAGTGATTACTCTTCGCGATAATCACTGGACTCAGGAGTCGGGACAAGCGTTGACAGAGCTGAATACTCCGAGCTCCAGAGCATATATTATCTATACTTCAGGCTCAACTGGAAAGCCGAAGGGGGTCATGGTTGAACATAGGAATGTAGTTCAACTCTTATTTAACAGTACCCATTTATTTGATTTTGATCACCGGGATGTATGGACGATGTTCCACTCCATGTGCTTTGATTTTTCTGTATGGGAAATGTATGGAGCACTCCTCCGAGGTGGAAGGCTCGTTATTGTATCCAAAGAGACAGCTCAGGACACTACTCAGTTTAGACAATTGCTGCTGGAAGAAAAAGTTACCGTTCTGAATCAGACCCCTTCAGCTTTTAATATGCTGTCAGCTCAGGAGGAACCCCATTCGAGCCCTCTCCATATCCGTAAGATTATTTTTGGTGGAGAGGAACTTTCTCCTGTCCAACTTAAGAAATGGAACGATAAGTACCCTTATACTGAACTGATTAATATGTACGGAATTACGGAAACTACGGTCCATGTAACCTACAAAAGGATTACACAACAAGAAATAGATAGCAATAGAAGTAATATTGGAACTACGATGGCGACCTTAAACGCTTATATTTTAGACGATCAGTATCATCTTATGCCTATTGGGATTCCTGGAGAATTGTATGTTACGGGAGGCGGGGTTACGAGGGGGTACTTGAACCGAGTAGAGTTGACTGAGGAACGGTTCATAGATAATCCTTTTAAACCGGGAGAAAAAATGTATAAATCCGGAGATCTGGCGAGATGGCTACCTAATGAAGATATGGAGTATTTGGGCCGAATAGATCACCAGGTGAAAATTAGAGGTCACCGGATTGAATTAAATGAGGTGTCTACTCAGCTACTGATCTATTCGGGGGTTAAAGAGGGAACTGTGCTAGCCAAGCAGGATAAAGATGGCTACAGCTATTTATGCGCATATCTGGTTCCGGAAGAAGATTACAGTCTGGAAGACTTGCGTCAACACATGGCTAATAGTCTCCCGGAATATATGGTACCTTCATTTTATGTGGAAATGGAACAGCTGCCGATAAATTCAAACGGTAAAATCCAACGTAGCGGACTTCCTGAACCGGCAGACATGAAGAAACGAGATCTTCATGTGGTAGAGCCTGTTAATGAGCTGGAATTCAAACTTGTGAATATTTATCAGGATGTGCTAGGTTTTCAACATATAAGTACAACGGATCACTTTCTAAAACTCGGCGGACATTCACTTAAAGCGGCGATGCTGGTATCCAGAATACATAAATCTCTGGAGATTCAGGTTTCGATCCGCGATATATTGTTGAATCCTACGGTTCGCGAAATGGCGAAGTTGATTAATTCCAGAGATCAATCAGAGCAGGCGTTTTGGATTCAAGCTTATGATCAGCGTGAGGTATACCCGGTCACTTCTCAGCAAAAGAGACTGTATTCTATTCAGCAGCTTGATCCAGCGGGGACAAGTTACAATGTACCCTTCGCTGTTGAAGTAAGCGGAAATATTGATAAAGAAAAATGGCAGGTAGCAGTACAAAAGCTGGTTGAAAGACATGAGCCGTTAAGAACGTCCTTTCACTTGGAAAACGGTCAACTTATTCAACGAGTTCATGATCAGGTTTCTTGTCCCATATTATATATAGAAACCAATGAGGAAGAGTTGGAATCCCATGCGTCAGCCTTTATTCAGTCGTTTGAACTAAATCGGGCTCCTTTGGTTCGGACTGCTCTGTTAGAATTAAGTAGTACCAAGCATATTTTTATCATGGATATTCATCACATTATATGTGACGGATTGTCTCTGAATATACTAATACAGGATTTATTAGAAGTCTATCAAGAGAATGCTCTCCCGCTTATTCAGGTTCACTATAAGGATTATGCAATATGGCAGGAAGAATGGCTGCATTCTTTGGCATTTAAGCAGCAGGAACATTTTTGGATGGAACGTTTCTCCGGGGAGTTGCCTACTCTCAATATGCCAACTGATTATCGTCGGCCTCCTCAGCAAACATTTGATGGAGAGCAACTGGATTTTGAGCTGGATGCCACAACGACAGCTAAACTCAAGGAATTGGCTGTGTCTGAGCAGGTCACGTCATATATGGCACTGTTTTCTGCGTATACTATACTTCTGGCTAAATATAGCGGGCAGAAAGATATTATTGTGGGTTCTCCGCTTTCGGGAAGAAGAACGGGACAGTTGGATCATACCGTGGGTATGTTTGCCAATGTTGTACCCTTGCGTAATAAACTGGAATACGAACAAACTTATGCGGACTTTCTACAGCAGGTGAAGTCAGAAATGCTGCTGATTTATGAGAATGGAGATTATCCATTAGAGCAGTTATTAGAGCAGATACCTTTACAACGTGATCTGAGTCGCAATCCTTTGTTTGATACCGTGTTTACGTTGGAAGATGTTGAAGAATTAGACATTCAAATGAAGGATATCGAGCTTAAAGAGTACAAAATAGGTACCCAAAGTGCTAAATTTGATTTGACGTGGGAAATTCGTTTAGGAGAAACCATTGAAATCCATTTGGGTTACAATAAAAGTTTGTTTTCCAAGGCAACTATGGAGCGTCTTATCGGTCATTTTCAGCAAATCATCCTTCAGATTGTTGATAATCCGGGCATCTTTATAAAGGATATTCTGCTTTTAACAGATTGGGAGCATCATGAGGTTCTCCATCAATTTAATCTTTCTGAAAATCTACCTGATCATAGCGAATCGACAGTTATCCAGTTGTGGGAAGAACGTGTTACCCAAACTCCGGATGCAATCGCATTGGAATGGCGAGAAGAAAAGTTAACCTATCGACAAGTAAATGAGCAAGCTAATCAAATAGCAAGAGTATTGCGGAGCCGAAATATTAGTAGGGATCAAGTTGTTGGTATTATGCTACTTCCATCTTGCCTGAGAGTAGTGAGCGTCATGGGTGTATTAAAGGCAGGAGCTTCCTATTTACCAATTGATCCTTCATATCCTGCTGAACGTATAGCCTATTTCATAGAAGACAGCCAGGCTCAATTATTGATTACAGAGCGCGCTCTGATGGATAACATAACTGCTGATTTAGGAGGCCCCGGCCGAATTCTATTCATTGACGATCGGCAGGCTATAGATCAGTATGATACTTCCAATATTGAAAGCATCACTCGGCCGGAAGATATGGCCTATGTCATTTATACCTCCGGTTCAACAGGAAAGCCTAAGGGGGTTGTGATTGAGCATCATAGCCTATGTAATTTCTCTAATTTAGCTACTACATTTAATATAAAAGAAGGAAGCAGGGTATTGCAGTTTTTTTCCTTTAGCTTTGATGCATCAGTGCTTGAAACTTTTCTGGCGCTTTTAGCCGGAGCGACGCTGGTCATTGAGGATCGCAACGATCTGTTAGAATACGGGGTTGGGCGGTGGTTAAGAGAGCATATGATCCATGTAACTATATTACCGCCTTCTCTTTTAAGAACCCTGCCTTATGAGCCGATCCCTAGTTTGCATACCCTTATAGCTGGTGGAGAAGCGTGTACCATGGATATTATTGAGAAATGGAGCGAAGGGCGTACCTTTGTAAATGCATATGGACCGACAGAAGGCACTGTATGTGCTACAGCGGCTATATTAGATCAAGACTCTTCACGTATTACCATCGGCCGACCGGTTGTAAACACCGAGGTTTATATCGTTGACGAACATCATCATATGCAGCCTGTAGGAGTTCCAGGAGAGCTGTGCATTAGCGGCCCGGGATTAGCCAGAGGTTATCTGCACCGACCTGAATTAAGCAGGGAAAAGTTTATACCTAACCCGTTCGGAGAACACCAGCGTATGTATAAGACAGGCGACTTGGCTCGTTGGCTGCCTAACGGGGAGATTGAGTATTTGGGCAGAATTGATGATCAGATAAAGGTAAGGGGATATAGGGTTGAGCTTGGAGAAATTACACAAAGGCTATTAGAACATGAATCAATCCTGGAGACCTGTATTCTTTCGGCTACGAGCGTAAACGGCATCGTATCTCTAGTCGCGTACTATGTATCGGAAGAAAGCATTGCAGCTGCTGTGCTTCGTAAATTTTTGAGCAAGGAACTGCCTGACTATATGATCCCGGCTCATTTTGTGCATCTATCAGCTATGCCGTTAACTGCAAACGGAAAAATCGATACTAAGGCGTTGCCACAGCCAAACGATTCCTTTGAATCTAAAGTGGCACCTAGAAATGAGCTGGAACAATTATTGGTGGACTTATGGAGCGAGGTTTTATCTGTACCCAATACAGGCATTGATGATCATTTTTTTGAGTTGGGCGGAGACTCTATTAAAGCCATACAGTTAGCTGCTCGGCTGGGACAAGTGGGATATGCCGTGAAAATAAAAGATATTATGCAATTCCAGACGATTAGAGAGTTAGCCTCTAATTTGAGCCGGGAGAAGCTGATAAGTATTAACGAAGAACAAATAGTGGTGGGAGAGGTACCTTTAACACCTATTCAACAATGGGTATTCAACCTGAGCGATAATCCTTTTCATTGGAATCAGGCAGTTATGATGTATAACCCGAAGGGTTGGGATACACAAGTTATTGTTGAGGCTTTTGAGCAAATTACGAAGCAGCATGATGCATTAAGAATGCGTTTTAAGCATACAAATAAAGGCTTAGTACAGGAGAACTTGGCCGAAGCAGGTCGTCACTTTGATATTGAATTATTCAATTGGACCATGTCTGAAAAAATTGAATTCCAGATCGAGCAAGAAGCTAACCGATTACAGACAAGCATTGATTTATTACAAGGTCCACTAATTAAACTGGGAGTATTCCGAGCAAATAATGGAGATCACTTACTAATTATTATTCATCATCTAGTTGTTGATGCAGTTTCCTGGCGCATTATTATGGAAGATTTCGAGTATTTGTATGGGGGTCTTAAGGAACATCAAAATGTGCAACTTCCTGCCAAGACGACCTCATTCAAGACGTGGAGTCAGGAATTATCTGCATATGCGAACAGTGTGGACTTTTTGCAGGCAAAGGACTACTGGAAAAATGTATTAAGAGAGAGCGTGCCTAAACTTCCGGTTGAATTGGCGGAGGGGGTAGGACCTCATGTATTTAAGGATATGGATTTCATAGATATTTCACTCACCCAGGAAGAGACGGAAGCATTATTAACGAAAGCACCTCCTGCTTATAATACTGAAATTAATGATTTGTTGCTCACAGCGTTGGTCAAGGCGATTAAGGATTGGACGGGTAATCCTGATGTAGCTGTTGATGTGGAAAGTCACGGAAGGGATGAATTCAGAGAACATCTCAATTTGACACGGACGGTAGGTTGGTTTACTTCTTTTTATCCTGTAGTCTATGACGGTAGTGGGGATTCTCTGGACGAGCTTATTCAGAGGGTTCAACGTACGCATGCTAAGGTGCCCAACAATGGAATTGGCTACGGTATTCTGAAATATCTGACGGAACCACAGTATACCGAGGATCTTGAGTTCACCTTATCTCCGGAGATATTATTTAATTACTTGGGCCGGTTCGAGGATGGACTACAGCATGAAGAGATTGTTTCTTCTTCTATGCCTATGGGTGAACTTATTCATCAAGATATGCAGTGGCCCTATAACCTAGAAATGAATGCCTTTATCGTAAATGGAATATTTCATTACTCTTTGCGATTTAATCAACGATTGTTTACCCGTCGTACTATGGAAGCACTAACCCTGAAATATCAACAAAGCCTAACAGATATCATTAATCATTGTGTTCATAAAGGATTACAAAAAGTCTAACGATGATTCCATATTCAGCCAACTTTCAGCCAGAACTCACGATGCCCTCAGCTATGACAGATACAATATGAGGAAAATAGATACAGAGAGAGGTGCATCGGATTTGAACGTGTGGAAAGAGAACCGGCTGAAATATATACTTCTGTTCAGTCTCGTATTGTGTGCTGTGGTTAGTGTGGTTTCATTATGGAGTTATTCTGGCAGCTCGGCATCCCAGTCTGCTGCTATTAGACAGGGCCCGTCCGGCGGATTTGGAGGAGGCGGTGGACTCGGTAGAGGCATGGGAGCACCGGGGCAACGCCCTTCGAACGGACAGACCGCTGGAAATCGTGGAGCGGGAAATATAGGGCAGGATACCCGCTCAAATTCGACATCGACGGATACCATGAACAGCTCTGACGGTAAGAGTCAAGGAACGACAGGCCAATCTGCCGATTCATCTACCCAAGGTACTTCGACAACGGGTGATAAAGGTACAACGGCGGGGAATGACAATTCCACATCCGGGGGCAAAGGTGCTGTCAGAGACGGGCAGCACCGAGGTCCGGGCGGCATGTCCGGTAACGGTGGCTCTGGTAAGAGCATGGGCGGACCCGGCGGTGGTATGGGTGGTGGAAGAGGCGGACAGTCTTCATCTGCTTATGCGACTCCGCTGGCGATCTTCGCCGCTGTATTCTTCGGTGCGTTTGTGTTTATTGCATACCGTTTTCGGGCCCGTGAATGGAAGCTCGGGGAACGTAACCGGGGGCTGATGCTGTGGACCGTGCTGAGTGTGGGGTTCTTTTTAAGAATGGCAATAGCCCCATGGATTTCGGGTCACATGGATTTAATGCTGTTCCGTAACTGGGCTACCACGGCAGCGGATAGCTTATCGGGCTTTTACACGAATGGATCAAGTGATTATCCGCCGTTCTATATTTATATTTTATATGTGATCGGTAAAATCGGTTCTACAGATGCTTTCAGTCCCTATATGTCTGTGCTGCTGCGGCTTCCGAATATATTAGCCGATATCGTGACAGCGTACATGCTGTATCGGCTGGCAAGCAAACGGGTCGGCTATGCAATTAGCCTCGGGCTGGCTATATTCTATGTGTTTAACCCGGCTGTATTTATCAATTCGACCTTCTGGGGACAGGTAGATTCATTCTTTACCATGCTGATTGTGGGCATGATTGTGCTGCTGGTGGAAAACCGGATCGGCTGGTCTACCGTATTGTTTACGATAGCGGTGTTGATGAAGCCACAGGGGATTATTTATGGCCCGATTCTGTTCTTCGAGCTGCTGAGACAACGCAAAGTTCAACCTTGGTTGCTGGCTGTAGGTGCAGCCGTTGTGACGACAATTCTGGTCATATTGCCTTTTTCGTGGGGGCAGGAGCCGTTATGGCTGCTTGATTTATACAAGGGAACGGTTGGCGAGTATCCGTATGCTTCCGTGAACGCGTATAACTTCTTCGCACTGATTGGCGGCAATTATACGCAGGATACTACGACGTTGTTCCTGTTCAGCTACCATAAATGGGGCATGATCTGCATTGTACTGGTGACTTTGTTTACGTGGTGGATGTATACCCGCAGTCGGAAACCACAATTTGCGGCAGCGGCTGCACTGGTGCTAATTGCAGGTGTATTTACCTTTGCTTCCAGCATGCATGAACGATACTTGTTCCCTGCCGCTGCGTTGGCGGTACTGGCGTATCTGTATTTGAGGGATCGAAGATTTTTGTGGCTCGCGGGTGGATTCAGCCTTACGATTTTCCTGAACACCTTTGATATTTTCTATAGCTCCAATTCCCGGGATCAGTACGGTATCATATTGTGTGTGACCTCGTTGTTGAACGTGCTGCTGTTTGGGTATTTGGTCAAAGTCGTATGGGATTGCTCCAAATCCAACACGATTGAGGCCGCTCCTGCCAAGGACAGGGTTCCGTCAGGGCTTCCTTCCGGGAAACCTGCATGGGGAGCGTCTTCTCAAGCCGTGAACACAACGATGGAAAAATAGCTGATTGCAACATGTACAGAACAAAAGAAACCGCTCTTTGGCAAATGGGAAGTGGTCAAGGTGCCACAAGCCATAAGCTCAAAGAAGCGGTTTTTATTCAATCCATATATTCGTTCAGTTTCTCTATATCGCAGATGGTAATCTCTCGTGTACCCTTAGTATGAATAATCCCCAGCTGTTCGAATTTTCCGAATTTGCGACTGATGGTTTCACGTGTGACACCTACGTAATTAGCCATTTCCTCGCGTGAAAGGGGGAGGTTTATTTTAATGTGAGATCCGTCCGGTTTGCCATATTTATGCCCAAGCTCAAGAATCATATAGGCGATGCGGATTTCCGGGTCTTTGGTAGCCAGGCTTTGAGCCAGGTTTTCGGTATGGGCCAAGCGTTTGGTAATCGTTTTGAGCAGCTTCAAAGAGATATCGGGATTGTTGCGAATCAACTCCTCCATATCATCCTTGGTGAGCATACAAATATCAGTATCCTTTAGGGCATACGCACTAAAATTGCTTAGCTCGTCGTTATTAAATATATTCAACTCGCCAAAAAAATCGCCAGTTGTCAGAATGTGAAGAATTTGTTCTTTACCCTGAGGCGTCATCTTCAGCAGCTTGACATGCCCGCTTTTAATAATGTACAACGTATCGGATGCCTGTTCCTCGACAATCAAGGCCTCGCCTTTCTGATATTTTCGGTGCCGGATCATGGAGCTGACCTTGCACAAATCTTCGCAGGACAAAGAGGAAAAGATAGGTACTTTGCGGGCACAGGGCTCCTTTGCGCACTCACAGGGGCAGGACATCTCATTCACATTCATTCACTCCATTCATAAACCGGAAACTAAAAAGTATAGCGTGTTCTTGTTATTCTGTATCATCTATTGGGGCAAAATGGCTCTGATCCTCACCGCAGACTGGACAAACCCAGTCTTCCGGAAGGTCTTCGAACGCTGTACCTGGCATAACGTCTTCATCAGGATCACCCACAGCAGGATCATAAATATATCCACAGGGCTGACATACATATTTTTTCATGTTTAGATCTCCTTGTCATCCTAAAATTTTTGTAAGCTCTGGCGCATCCGGTTTGAGTCCCTGGAGGATGGCTGTTTTATATGGAAGTGAAGCGAGAGCATCCCCAAAGCCGATCACGCCGCAGATAGAGCCGTTTTGTATGAACATACGTGTATAAGAAACTTGATTTTCACGGGTCAGGCTGGTGTCACAGACTTGTTCGTCTACCAGACCTATGGAAAACAAGGGGCATTCATAACTGTTGGACAGGGTGACAGGGATGGGACGCTGGTAATCGACGGAAGTGCCCGCCATATTCGCGCCTGCTATTTTTCCTTGCTCTATGGCACTTTCCCATAATCCGTCCACTCTATTCTGAAATTCGGCTACATCACCTGCCGCATATATATTGGGAAAGCTGGTCTCCATCTGTGCATTCACCCGAATGCCGTGTCCAATATCAAGGCCGATTTGGTGAGCAAGTTCAGTATTGGGTACGATTCCGATAGAATATACGACATGCTCGCAGGGAATCACAGAGCCGTCCTGTAGTTCTACACCTTCTACGTGATCTGTGCCTGTAATATGCTTTACACCTTGCCCAAGCCTTACCTCGGTGCCCTGTTCGGTAATCCGTTGGGTCAAGATAGCAGAGGCCTTCTCATCCAGTTGGCGGGGCATAAGCCGGTGCGAAGCTTCCAAAATGGTTACGGAATACCCGGCTTGCTGGAAGGACCAGGCGGTTTCTACACCCTGAATACCACCGCCGATGATACATATCCGGTCTCCTTGTCGCAATTCCGCTTTAAGTCTGTCTGCATCTTGCCGAAACCGGATATTGTGAACGTTCCTTAGTGAAGCTCCGTCCAGCAAAAGCTTGCGGTTGTGGGCTCCTGTACACAGCAGCAGCTTGTCGTAAGCAACGGTTTGCCCGTTGGCTGTTTCGATGGTGCAGTCCTCTGCATGTATCGCGGTGATCTTTATGCCGGAATACACATGAATTCGTTGACTGGCAAACCATTTTTCCTTTTTGATCAGGATTTTATCGCTGTGCAGGTCAGTGAATAGTCCCTTGGAAAGCTTGACTCGGTTATACGGCAGGGATGCTTCTTCCCCGTAAATAGAAATTTCGGCCAGCTCATCATGATCCCTGATCGCTTTTGCCGCGTTAATGGCGGCAACGCTCCCTCCGATAATAGCGTAATGTTGATTACCCATTCAGTATCTCTCCTATCCCCTATAAGCTCCCTTTGCTCAAATGACGCTAAGCAGTAGATCCGAGACAAATTCAGCGGCGTTTTTAATTTTCTTCACTTTTTCATCTTCTGTAGGAGAGAAGCGGATGCGTACCGGGAATTCCACATGCGTCATACCGGTTGATTTGATTACCTCGGAAGTGCTTTGGACCTTCATATTGGTACCGTTCAAGTAATCCTGTACAACTTCAATGGCTTCTCCGCTCCAGCCGTAGGAACCAAAGGCAGCAGCCAGCTTGCCTTCCAGATTCATCTTTTGCATTTTTTGCAGCAGGTCTTCCAGCTTGCCCGTCATGTCAGCATATTTGGTAGAGCTACCGACGAAAACAGCATCCGCTGAGGCAATACTATTCAAAATCTCCGTTTCATCTGCCTTATCTACGTCCCATAGCTCTACCTTGATTTGGTTCTCCAAAAAGCAGTCTTTCAGGATGTTTGCCATTTTTTTAGTATTATTTTTTAAGGTGGCATAAACAATCGCTACTTTTCTATCATCCTTGGTTTCGGTGCTCATAGATGCGTACAAATCAATGAATTTGGCAATATCGTGCCGGATCGCAAAGCCGTGGGAAGGAGCAATCATCTCAATATCCAGGTCAGCAACCGCGTTGATTAATGTACGTACATATCTGCGGTGCGGATGGATAATAGCCTGATAGTATCCGATAAAGTCCTCGGTGATATCAAAACCGGCTTCATCGGCAAATAGATGCTCCACAGCCACGTGTGTGCTGAAAATATCACACGGGAACAAGATTTTGTCTTCCACGCAATACGTAATCATGGTTTCTTCCGTATGAAGGTAAGGTGTTTCCTTGAACAGCAATGTCTTGCCTCCAATATCCAGTTGATCCCCATCCTTGATGACGAGGAAGTTGCGATGCTGAAGCTTGTACATTTGCTGAATTTCCGGAACGGCAATCTCTGTGCAGACAATCGTAGCGTTCGTTGCCTTGGCAGCAAGCGCAGCCAGTCCGCCGGAGTGATCCGGTTCCGTGTGGTTGACAATAATATATTGAATGTCCAGCGGATCGATCAATTCGGCTACAGCCTCTGCAAATTCTCTGCCGAACGCCATATCTACGGTATCTACAATGGTTGGCTTACCAGTTTTTAGCAAATATGCATTATATGTTGTACCCTTTGATAGTAGAAGACGATGAAAGGGAACCTCACGATTATCAATTTTTCCTACCCAATAAATATCCTTTGCCAGTTGGAATCCTGGTTTCATAGGAACAACCTCCTGCTTGTTTTTGTTTGTCTAGCACAATTCGATTCTAGTTGGATGTAACGATGAAAAAGTTGATTGAAATCAAATTTTTGAATATTTAAAAGTATTTTTGACTTAAATTTAGTTTAGTGATTGCAATCACAAGACGAGCGAAATATTTCAATACAATAAGGTCATATAGATTGAGGAGCCTGAGAACATGCCGGGTATTCAATCCATCACAAGCAAATCTAATTTCAAACAGGAGCGTGAATCTATATGAAAAAAACAAACCTTATTCAATTTCAGGAATATAAAGAAGCTGCGTTTACAAAACGAATTGTGCATAAGGAAGCCGACAATGTAATCTTTGTTCTCAACTTCACTCCGAATGCCGAGTTGCCAACACATAATCATCCAGAAGCCAATGTATATTTGCTTGTTCTTGAAGGTAACGGTACGGTAACTGTGAATGGTGAAGAAACGGCAGTTGTGCAAGGGGATATCATTCATGTTACAGGAGATGAGCACTTCTCCTATCGTGGTGGTGCAGAGGCGAATTCCAGTCTGCATGTGGTGTTGACCAAAACGCCAAGTGAAAGCTATGCGCAAAACATATAAAAGAGAGCACATCACCATCGCTATATAAATCAAAAATTGAAAAATGTTAAATTTTTTTACACTCGCATTGATAATGAATATCATTATCGAATTTTGAGAAGAGGTGTTGATGGCCATGCAGACAGTAGATTACAAACAGGTGCCAGGGCACTGGGTATTGGCAAGTCTCGGTAAGCGCGTGCTTAGGCCCGGAGGGTTAAAAACGACACGTTGGATGATCGAAGGACTTGACGTAACCGGGCAGGATGTGGTTATTGAGTTTGCTCCCGGATTGGGCATCACTGCCCAAATCACATTGCAGCTTAATCCCCGCCGTTATATTGCGATTGAACAGAATGAGAAGGCGGCTTCTATTGTAAAAACGTATGCAAACGGAGCAAACCGGGAAGTAATTATTGCCGACGCTGAACAGGTTCCGTTGCCGGATGCCTCTGCGACGGTGGTATATGGGGAAGCTATGCTGACGATGCACACAAGAGCCAAGAAAGGACAGATTATTTCGGAAGCCAGACGGCTTTTGAAAACGGGCGGGAAGTATGCTATCCATGAGATGTGCTTAGCTTCAAATGATATTGAGCCTGAGCTCAGAAAGCAGATTTACAAGGATTTGGCTGTAGCCATGAGAGTGAATGCGACACCGATGACGGTATCGGAATGGGAACAGCTGCTGAAAGAGGAAGGCTTTAAGGTTGTTAAAATCTATACGGTCCCCATGCACTTATTGCATCTGCCACGTATCATTCAGGATGAGGGCTGGTTGAGGTTTGGCAAAATTGCCTTTAATCTTATGCGCAACCGTGCTGCCCGGGCAAGAGTTATGGGTATGCGCAAACAGTTTGTAAAGTACGCCGACCATCTACAAGCGGTCAGTATCATCGCTGAGCGATAGTCTGAACTCCCGAATAGGACAATAATGAAGCTTTTTTGAGTAAATACCAAAAAGGAGACGAACCCCCCACCAGGGATTCATCTCCTTTTTGAATTTGCTGCTATGCCAGACTGAATTTATTTTTGAAGATTTTAATTTTGGTTATAGATTCTATACAGGAATACAGCAGCCTCGGCACGAGTGGTTGGTGCTTTGGGGGCTATTTTGCCGTCTGATCCTGTAATGAGACCTTCCTGCACCAGCGCAGCCAAGCTTGCAGCAGCATAACCAGCAATATCTGCACGATCACTGAAGGAATCCAGTGCAGCCGTCGAGGTTGTGGCAGCCAGCTTGTTTGCCTTTTGCAGGGCCTTGTCGGTCATGACCATCATATCCTGTCTGGATACAGGGGCATTCGGATTAAATTTGTTGTCACCGGAGCCGCCTGCGATGCCAAGCTTTTTGGCAATGCCTGCTGCTTCGTAGTAGTAGCTTCCTTGCTTAACATCGGCAAAGCTGCTGTCGAAACTTGTGGTCAGCCCCAGCGTTTTCACCAGCAGCGTCAGGTATTCCGCGCGGGTGATTTTGGCCGCAGGAGAGAAATTATTTTCCGTCGTACCGTTGATGACGCCTTTGGAGGACAGGACCTCAATTTGCTTCTTGGCCCAAGTGTGTTGACCTAAATCCTGAAAGGATTTGTCCACATAGGCTACAGCATATTGGCTAAAATGATGCGTGGTAAAGCGAACGGCTCCAATGGATGCGTCATATTTTCCTGAGGTCACCGGAGTAGCATGACCTGCTGCATCAACATACTGGATGGCAATATGCTCTAAATTTTTCATTTCTGCTGCTGTAGGCACATAAGGAATAGCCACGGTTACAACCGCATTGTTGTTATTCCATGGCAATCGCTTGCCGTTGGCCTTCAGATTCAGTTCAATCACAGGACGAGTGCCGATATGAGATCGCGCTTGTGCATCCAGCTTGCTGTTGCTGCCTGAACTTAATTCCAGCGTAATATGCTGCGCTCCTGCTGCTTCTGCAGTCCCGAGCATGTTGCCTGGGAGGGTAACGACTGCCATCCCTGTCTTAATTTGAATGGCACGGGATGCATCCGCACTGGCTACAAAGCTTGTTGGTAGCGTCAGCTCATAGGATTTGGCTTGATTCGATTCAACGGTGACCTCTAGCGTTTTCATTCCTTTGCCATCCGCCTGGGATGCAGCGAAGGCGTTGCTGAGGAAATCGGAATCCATTGTAATTGTCGCCAGCCCTGTGCTGCTGTTCAGCTTGGTAGTAAATGATTCAATGGGATTCCCCTTGGCATCCAGTACGCGGACAGACGAGGCTGTGCTCGGTGTCGCGGTTGTGGAACTTCCGCTGGCGCTGCTACTACTGCCGCTGCTGCCACTGGAATTATTGCCATTACTACCGTTGCTATTGTCGCTATCGTCGTCTTGGTCGTCACCGTCATCTTTGCTGCTGCTTGTGTCGGAAATCTGAATCATCAATACAGCATCGTTGCCTTTATCAAATTGCACGGCTAACGGGAGATTGCCCTTCGGTTGCGTTGCCAGATACTCTTTTTTGATCGTCAGGACATCGCCGTTTACAGTATAAGCCGTTGCTCCGATGGATGCTCCCGCTTGTTTGATATCGGTAATGGAGGAAGCATCGTTCCAGATGATCGTGGCTTTTACATCCTCCTGTCTGCCCGATTTTTGATCAAAGCTGGCCGTTGCCGGACGGAGGCTTGCATCGGCTACCACTTTATTTTCGATAGCGCGAACGGTCAGGACAGCCTTGTCTCCAAAGTCAAAGAGCAATTCAATGCTGACTGTGTCGCCTTCTTTTAGGTTTAGGCCGGACAGGAAGCCTTTTTTCAATGTCAGGGTATTTCCTTTTACGATATAATCGTGGCCTTCGACCAGTGCATCCCTGTTATAGACCGCTTCTGTGACACTTCGGCTAGGGCCTTGATTCACGCCATAGACCACTTGGGTAACGCTATGGGCTTCGTTCCAGGTAATTTCCGTAGTCACATCTGTTGGATGGCCAAGGTCAAAGTTGCGGGATGTTGGACTGATGGTAGCCGGGTTGGCCGAAATGATCACTTCACCCGACGCCAGCACCTCGATTTGCCGGGCACCGGTTTTGCTTACTCCGGTTTCATCCTTCGCATCTGCATAAACGATATACTTGCCGACCTGTGGAGTTGCCCACTGATAGGTGTCGCCAGTTGAATAGGTATCAAGCGTTACTGTCTCCTGACTGTCTTCATTCAGTGCCCGGAAAGAGTAGGTTTTGTTGCCGATTCCACCGACAGCCTCCGCGCTCAGGGCGATGATGCCATCTGCTGCTTCATGCTTGGCTTTTAACTGTACGGACAATGGCGTATATACCTTAAACGGAATGGAATTGCTTTCCGCATATGCTTCAGCCTTGGAACCTGACCACCCGTAAAGGGTAAGGTCTTGTGTGTCGCTAAATGCTCCCAGGCCAATGTCGGATACACCCTCACCCAAAATGACCGTTCTGAGGTTAGGAGAACCAACAAAAGCAAACTCTCCGAGTGTGGTATTACTGTCCAAAATGGCAACGGACTTCAAATGATTGGAGAAAGCAAAAGCCCAGTCATTAATTTTGGTCAGGTTACTTCCCAACACAATGGTTTCGATGCCTGTATCAGAAAAGGCGAAGCTTCCGATTTCCGTCAAGCTGTTAGGGAGCTTCACGGATTTCAGATTGTTCGTTCTGTTAAAGGCAGAAGTACCAATGGTCAACAATCCCTCGGGGAATTGGATGTCTGTAAGGAACTGTGCCTTTTGGAAGGCGTAGTTACTGATATTTGTTACGGTCGCCGGAATTTTATACACAGACTCCGGTTTAGCCGCAGGATATAGAATGAGATTGGTTTTTGCTTTATTCAGCAATACACCCTCCTCACTGGCATAAGAAGCATTGTCCGGGTCGACATTAACGCTCTTAATCATCAGTGAGCTGGCAAAAGGATTACCGCCAATGGAGGTCACACCTTTCCCGATATTCACAATGGACAGCCGCTCGGAGTTGGACAGTACAAAGCTGCCCAAGGACTCTACTTGGTCCGGAATCGTGATTTCCACCAGACTGCTGTTGTATTGGAAGGCATAGTCACCAATTTTTGTGACGCTTTTGCCAAGATCGATGCTTGTCAGCTTGCCACTATAGGCGAATGCATACGCACCCAGCTCTTCTACCCCGTCTCCCAGCTTCACCCTTTCCAGCTTGTCGGAGTGGGTAAACGCCGCCTTCCCGATGGTTTTGACACTGTCGGGAATCGTCAGAGAAAGCAAGCTAATGCTGGAATCAAAAGCATGCTCTCCAATCGTTTGCAGGCCATCCGAAAGCGTGATGGAGCTCAAGTTGGCTGCAACATGGAAGGCATAATCTTCGATTTTGGTCACGGTGTCAGGAACCGTATAGGCATCCCGACCGTGTCCGGCAGGATAGCGGATCAAGGTTGTTTTGTCCTTGTTGAACAGCACCCCGTCCTGGCTTGAGAAGGCTGTATTGTCCGCAGATACTTCGATATTTTTTAGGCTTGAGCTGCCGTTGCTGTCAAATGCCTGCTGTCCCATTAGAGTTACGCCCTTCCCAATGGAGACATTGGCTAGCTTCGCATTTTCGGCAAATGCGAAGTCTCCCAGGGTGGTTACACTGTCCGGGATGGTAACGGATGAGATTTGCGTTTCTGCAAAGCCTCTTGCTCCAATGGTGAGCAGCCCGCTGCCCAGTTGGACGGTAGCGATCCGGCTTCCCCAGAAAGCCTCGTCCCCGATGGAAGTGACGGAGTTCGGTATTTCGACGGACCCGATCGCCGAAGAAGTGAAGGCTGCACGGCCAATGGAGGTCAGGCCGTCCGGCAGCTTGATTTCTTTCAGGCTGGTTGTAAGAGAGAACGCATAGTCGCCAATTTCCGTTACACTCTCTGGAATATTAATGGAGGTGAGGGCACGGGTTTCCTGGAAGGCGCCTCGATTAATCCGGGTTAAACGATCCGGCAGGTGCAACGATCTCAGAGCTGTGTCACGGGCAAAGGCGCTATCGCCGATGTCCTTCACTGTGCTTGGCAGCGTAATTTGTGCAAGCTTGGCGAGGTCGGAAAAGCTGCTTTCCCCGATCACTTCCAGCCCTTCCGATAAAGTGATCACTTTAAGCTCCTTGGCATAGCTGAATGCCGCTCTGCCGATTTTTTTCACCGAGGCCGGAATTTTCACCGATAAAATATCCTCGCGGTAGGCAAATACCTCCTCGCCGATTTCGGTTACACTATCGGGAATGACAATGTGACCGCCGGGGCCGTTGTAGCTCGTCAGAACTCCATTCACAATAGTGAAATCAGTGCTCGAGACTGCCTCTACCGTGATCCGGCTGATGGCGGATTTTCCGGAGGCCGTCGCCGTAATCGTTGCTGTACCGGCTGCTGTTGCTTTTATCAATCCGTTCTGGTCCACACTGGCGACCGATTCATTGGAGCTGGTCCAGGTGATCGGGCCTGTAACCACTTCGGGGTTGGTTGTCGCTTTCAAGGGCTTGCTTGAACCAACGGTTAGCTTCAACGCCGCTCGGTTCAGCACGATGCCTTGGCTGCCGATCGGTGTGACCGTAACCTGGCTGGAAGCTGACTTGCCATTGGAGGTTGCCGTAATCGTTGCCGTGCCAGCATTCACGCCAGTAATGGCTCCCTCTGTATCGACGGTAGCCACCGCCGGATCAGAGCTTGTCCAGGTAATCGCTTTGTATGTGGCATTTACCGGCGTAATGGTTGCCTTCAAATCCTCGGTTGTACCGACGACTAAGGAGAGAGCTTCCTTATCCAGTGTAATGCCTTCTGTTCCAACAGGCTCAAGAACAATACTTTCACTGCTGTAGTTGAACGCATAGTCAAACATGTCTACGGAGATTTTGTCTGTAGGAAGACCGTTTTTCGTCAGCTTGTCCTTCAGATCCGTGATATCCATAGTTACTGTATTGACGGAGGTTCCGTCCGGCAGCTTTTCATCGGCATCCTTGATAGCCACCAGATTGGACAATGCGCCGCCATTGCCTGTGGTTAATTGCAGCCCGCTGGTATAATGGTTATCCTTGATAGTCATCTTCAGATACGTCTTGTCATTTTCTTTATAAATGCTGTAATCGGCGAGCTTGGGGCCTGTTTTGTCATAGGCAAAATCAAAGGTCCAGGAATCGGTTCCTTGCCCGTTTGTACCTGCGACTACCCCGGTAATCTTAAAGGTATATATTCCTTCCGGTACCTCGTCATTATTCTGGTCCAGTCCGTCAAAGAAAGGCTGGTCGCCCAGAAGAGCCTCCGCCCAACTGATTTCACCAGAGCCTGGATAGTAAATGGATTTGGGCACGTGCGAATAATTAAACTCTTTGACCATGTTTCCGGCCTGGTCGGTAAGGGTATACTTCAAGCTTTCTGCATTCCGCAGCATGCCTGTTGAGATACCCACAATTTTGGAGCTGTTCCCCAAGCTGTTCGGGGAAATTGCGAATTTCTCGGGCATGACTCCCCAGTTCAGATCCAGGGCAATGGCAACCTGATTTTGACCCAGAAGATATTGCACACCGGGATACAAGTTATAAACTGTACTGCCTAGCATAGAGTAGCCTTCCTTGCCGTACTCCGTACCATCGAAAATACGAGGTTGTCCCCAATCCCCATAGAATCCGACGAACGGAATGGAGAGGTTTACACCCTTTTCTGCATTCAGCATCACGAATCCGTCAATAAAGGTTCCGTTTTTTGTCGCTTGGTCCAATTGTGCTTTGAGCGCATCCGACAATGTGATTTTCACAGTAACACTCGTTGTCCCATGTGCAGGTACAGTTACTTTACCGTCCGTTGCACCGCTGTATTGTACCTGGATGCCCTTTCCGGCATAGTCTGTAGACTTCTGTGCAAAGAGGCTCTTGCCGTCCTTCGTCACTATTTTTTCCGATAGAGCCGCTGTATTCAGGTCATAGGACAATGCCTCATCCGACATGCTGTGAATATCGAAGGTGAAGGAATAGGCTCCTGCTTTGTTGTAGCCCAACTCGGCTTTAGGTCTTTCATTGTCCTTAACCGTCACATAAGCTCCTGTCGTGACTGCTCCGCTCACATCCGCCAAGCCTGCGCCCTGCTTGCGTGGGGAGTAATACTGCTGATCCTCGTCCTTGGCAGGGTGAGCGGTGTTCATCAGCAGAGTATGCACTAGCTTTTCCCGTTCGACCGCATCTGCAATATTCAATTTATTGGTGACATATTGTTTCACTATAGCCTCGGCTCCGGCGATATGAGGAGAAGCCATAGATGTACCACTCATCGTCTCATATTGATTGCCGGGAACGGTAGAGTAGATATTTTCTCCGGGTGCAGTGATTTCCGGTTTCAGCTTCAAATCTGGTGATACGCCCCATGAAGAAAACTCCGACATCTTGTATCCATCCGGGTTAGGCGCATTTGTTCTGAATTTTTCGTCCACCGTCAGCTTTTTATCAGCCAGGTTCAGCAGGAACTCTCCGTCTTCCTTTGTAATGGAAACGGCCGGGATGTAATAGGAGCTGATATCCATGTTGGCTTTGCCTGTTTCATTGTCGAAAATGACAGCTGCTACCGCGCCAGCCCCATAGGCAGCGCCGACCTTTTCCTGGAAGCTTATTTGGCCGCCACGGGACATCAAGGCGATTTTCCCTTTTAAATCCCCTGCCTTCCGGATATCCTCCGTGCTTCCGTAACCAGCGTATACATAGTCGTATGTACGGTTCAACGCCTGTATTTTGGGATCAGCGGCACTGGAGGTATCGTTGAAAATAATTTTTCGATCGCCTGCGAGAATATAAGGGGCGTCCGAGATACCGCTATTCACCATACTTGCCACGGATAAGGCGGCTTCATAGGTGGAAGGAGCGGCTACGATGGAACTGTCGGGCTCATTGGCAAACGGGAGGTTGGAGCCGGACTGGTTTTGATAAGCGGCGCTGTAACTGTTGCCAGCAGCGACCACCAGGTTGATCCCTGCATTTTCAATTCTGCCGTACATGGCGTCCTTACTTGCTTCTCCAGCTGTGGAAAAGCCCGCATTGGAGCCAAGGCTCATATTGATAACATCTGCTCCCATTTTGACTGAATCGTCCAATGCAGCAATGATGTCAGCATCATTGGTATATCCGTTGATGTCATCAAACACCTTCATGATCATCAACTGGGCGTCAGGTGCAATTCCTTTTAATTTATCGCCACTCGCAGCTATAGTGCCTGCCACATGAGTGCCGTGGGAGTTGTCAGAACTGGCTGAGGGAATAACATTGGTGTCTTTGTCAGCATAGTCATAGGCGTAAGGCACCTTATCATCCATGTAGACATCATCTACCTTCACTTTGCCAGCAGACATATCGGTACTGTTTAGGATATCACTGATCTTTTGGCGGCTATGCTTTAGGGTCAATGAGGGAGGCATATGCGTGGAAAAGGCTTCATGCTTCCAATCCAGACCGGTATCGACAACAGCTACCGTCATTCCTTTTCCTGTATAGCCAGCCGCAATTGCCGCAGGAGAACCGATCATTCCTGAGCTGTTCGCCATAAGAGGCTCCATGGACTGCTTAGGCACGACCTTTTCATAGGTGCTGGCTACCCAGGCGTTTTTAACACCAGGCAATTGTCGAATTTCCTTCAACTGCTGGTAGTCTACCTTTAGCGAAATCGCATTCATAACCATGTAATAATCGTAGATGACTTCTAATTTTGGGGCGGTCATCTTGCTTAATCCAAAAGTTTTTAAGGAAGATGAATCCTTTGTGGAGAAAGCGCGAATCTGGCTTTTTACCGATTCATGCTGGGCTGCGAGGGTACGCCCACTGCTTTGCAGAGCATTCAGTCGATTACTGAAAGCTTTGGTGGAAGCACTGGAAATAAGCGGGGCACCTTGTAATTCCACGATTACGGTTACTTTGCCCGAGGGTTCGTAGGTGGCTTGTGTTACGTTGGTTTCTCCTGATGCTTCATAGGTTGCCTCTGCAACGGATTTTCTGGCGATTCCGCTTTGTTTTAAGGCTCCTGTTTCCAGCTTTTCCTTAAAGGAAGGCTCGCCTGAGCTGGAGCTTGCTACTGCATCTGCTTTCTGTTTTGCGGTATCCAGTGAAAGCAAAGTGCCATTCTCATCTGTCGCTGAAGCCGCAAATCCTATTCCTGCAGCAAGCAGGGTGTTGCTTATGAGTAAGACGATAAGAAAGCCTGCAATCCATTTATTTTTCCAAACCTTCAACAATCTTGTTCCCCCCTGAAAATAGATTAGTATAGTGAAAAAGAGATCCAGCAGGACCCATTGATGTGCATCACCATTCACCCATAAATGATAATGATTATCGTTATCAATATACTTAAAAATAATAGAAAGAGTCAATACAGTATTTTTAAAAGTTTTTGCTAAACAGGAGTTGATCGTGTTGTGGAGGCATGGGGGCAGGTGTTTCCTAAGAGGTTATTGGAGTCTATGAATCGGAAAAATGATAGGTGTAACAGCAATTTCCATTTCCCGATGTTTCCATATTACCATATTGCTAGATATAATTGGAATAGTTAACCAAAATAAAATAACGCTCAAACCAAAAGGAGGAAGTAGGTTATGAAACTGCATCGAGCCATTGTAGTAGATGATGAAATATTCACTCGCAAAGGACTGCTTCAACTCATGGATTGGAAAGCCTGCGGCTTTGAGGTCGTTGGGGAGGCGGATAACGGTGAGGATGCACTGGAACTGATCGGCAGCGTTCATCCTGATCTGGTCATCACCGATATTCGTATGCCTGTGCTGGACGGATTGGAGCTAATTCGTTGTGTAATCGGACGGTGGACGGATCATCCTGCGTTTATTATCTTGAGCGGCTACAGCGATTTTGCTTATGCACAGCAGGCACTTCGCTACGGGGCTCACGATTTTATGCTCAAGCCGATTGATGAGAAGGACTTTTCGGCTACACTGCGCAGACTGAGTAAAAGGCTGCATCATGAGCAACAGAATGCACAGCTCTATCAGAGTCGCCGTACAGGTGAGCTGTTGGAGACACTGACGATGAATGGGGAAGATGACGTCGTGGTGCCGGCTTGGGAACAGCAGCTACGTCTTGGAGAAGCTGCGCATATGCACTATGTGCTCGTCGAGTTGAATGATCAGCATCCGTGGCGTCCCGATGGCAACGCTGTTCCGCTGTCTCTTTTCCAATTCAGAGAGCTTGTAGAGCAGGCACTTTATCGTTTGATCGATGGTAAGTATTCTCTCTATATCCATGAGCACCGTAACCGGATTGGCATCATAGTGCCGGACTTCTTTTTGAAGAGCTTTGAATGCAGGGCAGACGCTTTTATGAAAGCGCTACAACGGGAATTGGAGGAGATGGAGTTACTGAAAAATCAGATGGGGAACCGGGTCTTTATATACGTGGGGAGCCCTGTTCAACGATTGCAAGATATCCATAGGTCCTATGAACGTGCCAAGGAAGCGGCGCTCCATAAATACATTCATGACCGCAGCGGCATTGTCCTGTATCAGGAGGAGGAAATGCCAACGCTCCACTACAGGACGATCCATCAGGATGTACTCGATTGCTTGACGGAGCAGGTGGAGGAGATGCGGTTGGAGGAGCTATATTCGACCGTAGATCATCTGTTTTGCAGCTTTCGTGAGCAGCATTATGCCCCGGAGGCTGTAAAAATGAACTTGCATCAATGCGTAATCAGCATCGTGCGGGTCATTCAAAATATGCAGGGTGATGAACGTTCGCTTCAGTCATTAGAGCCTATGATGGGCTGGCAGGATATGAACCTGTCGTTGGGTGAATTACAGCGGCTATTTACAGCTTTTGCCGAGGAAAGCAGCCGAATGATTGGAGTGTTGCGCAAGGAGCGTCAACAGGGAGGAATTCAGCACATCCGCACCTACATTGAGCAGCATGCGGCAGAGAACATTAACCTGAAAAGTATAGCAGCCCGCTTTTACATAAATCCGGTCTATCTGGGCCAATTGTTCAGAAAAACGTACGGGGTGTACTTTAACGAATTCCTGCTGCAATTACGGGTTCAGGAGGCTAAACGGTTGCTTCGTCAGACCGATTTGCGCATTTATGAAATTGCCGAGCGTGTGGGCTTTGGCAGCCCGGATTATTTTGTCACCCAATTTGAGAAATTGGTGCAGGCCAAGCCAAGCGAATACCGCAGTAGCCTGAATACCCGTGTGGAGCCGCAAAGGGGCAGCGAATGAGGATGCTGCGCTCAACCCTTGACCACGTCCGCCTGCGGGATAAAATGCTGCTGCTGTATTTTCTCTGTGTATTTGCGCCAGTGGTGCTGACCAATCTGGTTTTTTACCACGTCACCTCGCAAAATGTAAAGGAACAGCGAATGCAGGATATTTCTCGTGCGCTGGAGCAGATCAAAATTGAGTTTTACCGTGAGTTTGAAGATGCGATGGAAATCTCGTCTATCTTTTATACCGATCATCAGCTAAACGAACTATTGGAGCAAACATACCCCCATCCCGCTGAATATATTGCCGCCTATGATTCTTATTTACGTCGTATGTTAAACAATACGTACAGTCCTGTATACCATTCTGTGGGTGGAATGACGATCTACACAGATAATCCGACTCTACTGAATTCCGGGGGGATCAGCTTTATAGATGAGCGGGTTAAAAGCTTGTCCTGGTATGCCAAAATCCCGCCCGGACGGCAGTCCAAGCCTATATTTGTACGTACTGACGACAGTACGGGCGAGCAGCAGTATCCCTTTAGCCTGATTCGGCGGATGAACTATTTTTATTCCCAAAATGGCCGCGAGAAAATACTGAAAATAGAGCTGCGAATGTCGTCCATTCAAGAGATTTTCCATAATCTGAATTTGCGGGGCAGTCTCTTTCTACTCAACGAGCGGGGCGAAATCGAATATACGACGGATCCCAAGATTGATATCAATCATAAGGTTGTGGCCTATAATACCCTCCAACAGCCCAAGGATACTATAGAGTTCAAGACCAATTATGTGCTGACGAGTAATCTCAATGGCTGGAGCATTGTGGCTGCGGTGTCGGGCGATGAAGTACTGTATGAAATGGAGGAATCCCGCAATTTTGTGCTGCTGTTAACCTGTATGAATATGCTGCTGCCTACCTTGATTATTATTTGGATTACACGTTCGCTGAACGTGCGCATTCATCGTATTCTGAAGCATATGAAAAAGGTGAAAAATCAGCATTTTGAACGGATTCCCGGTACAGAATCGCGAGATGAAATCGGGCAGCTGACCGGTGAATTTAATCGGATGATGCTCAAAATAAAGCGACTGATTAATGATGTCTATGTGGCGGATATTCAGCGAAAAAATTTGGAGATTCTGCGCAGGCATGCCCAGCTTAATGCACTTCACAGCCAGATCAACCCACATTTTCTGTTCAATGCACTGGAGACGATTCGTATGCGAAGCCTGATGAAGCATGAAGACGAGACAGCCCGCATTATTCATAATATGGCGCGAATTTTTCGCAATTCGTTGGTTTGGAACAAGGATAGGGTCACGTTGCGGGAGGAGCTGGAGCTGATCCGTTGTTTTCTGGAAATTCAGCAATACCGCTTTGGTGAGCGGATACAGTACGAAGTGCAGGCGCGACCCGAGGACCTGGACTATCTGCTTCCCAAAATGGTTGTGCTTACGCTGGTTGAAAATGCAAGCATTCACGGCATTGAGCCGCTGAAGCATGGGGGGCGCATCGAGATTCATTTTGAGCGTCGGGAGGAGCGGCTGATGTTAACGGTTCGAGATGATGGAGTCGGCATGTCTGTGGAACAGGTACAACGGCTGTACAGTTACATGCAAAGACAGGAGGAAATGGGCGAGCGTATCGGTCTGCAGAATGTCATCTACCGTCTGAAGCTTTACTACGGAAGCCGCTTTGAGCTTGATATTCGCAGCGCACCCGGCGAGGGGACGGAGATTCGTATTCTAATTCCGGCGGATGTGGAATGAGGCCTGCTTCCTTTAGTTTCCTAAGTAACACCTTTAGATTGGCGGGTGATCGAAGTTCATGGCATTTTATAAAATGAAAGTGCTTACAATTTGATATCCACGTTAACCGACAAAGAGGCCGAAAGGGGATTATCTGGTATGGCAAGCAAAAGATTCGGAACAATGGGCCTGGTATTCATCATGATGGTATCTATGATCACTGCCTGCTCAGGGAGTGTGGGTAAGGATCCAGCGTTAAAAGATAGCAATGAGAAGGTCACATTCACGTATTTTAATGCCACTGCGGGGAGGGACATCAATACCAATGAAACGCGGATCGGCAAAATTCTGGAGGATCAGACAGGAGTAAACTGGAAGCTGGAGCATTTGGTGGGAGACTCCAATACGAAAATCGGTACGTTCATTGCCAGTAACGATTTCCCGGACGTGATTGTACCGGACGGCACAATCGATAAGCTGCTGGATGCAGGAGCCTTTATTCCGCTAAATGATTTGATTGATAAATATGGTCCGAATATTAAACGTGTATACGGACCGTATTACAACCTGATGAAGGCGCAGGATGGGAATATCTATTTCCTTCCACTCAGTGCAGTGGTAGGTGACTATTTGCCCGCGCCTAACGTGGAGCAGGGAGCTTTTTGGGTACAGCGCAGGGTGTTGAAGGAGGCGGGATATCCAAAAATAAAAACGCTCGACGAGTATTTGACCCTGATTCGCAACTATGTGAAAAAGCATGCAGACGAGGGCTTGACCGGGTACTTGGCGTTAACCACACAGGATAGATTTTATGCTCTTACGAACGCGCCGATGCATCTGGCAGGGTATCCTAACGATGGCGGCACGATAATTGATATGAAATCGCATCAGGCCACGGATTATGGGGATGAGGAAATTACGAAGCGGTATCTCAAAGAGCTGAATCAGCTCAATGCAGAGGGCCTGTTCGACAAAGCATCCTTTGTGGACAATTACGATCAATATTTGGGGAAGCTGACCTCGGGCAAGGTGCTGGGCTTCTTCGACTACCGCTGGCAGGCGGGGCAGGCTCTAAATAACCTGCAGGAGGCTTCCAAACAATCGGGCAATGATGATATGGAATATATAGGGCTACCTGTTGTATACGACAAGAATATAAAGGATCAGTACATTGATCCGTCGTCATTCGTTAATAACCGAGGCATTGGAATTACGGTCAGTGCCAAGGACCCGGTACGTATCATCAAGTTTTTTGACAACCTGCTGACCGATGAAAACCAGGTGTTATCCAACTGGGGGGTCAAGGGCGAAACCTATGATGTAGATAAAAAAGGGCGCTTTTATCGGACCAAGGAACAAATTAAGCAGACGGGTCAGGATGCGTTCCGTGAATCATTCGGATTCAAATATTTTGAATACAGTTGGCCGCGATACGGTAGTGGTTCTACCCTGCCTGACGGCAACTCGGTTGGCCCCGGACGGCAGCCTGAGGTTGCGCGTATGTCCTATACCGAGGGCGATAAAATGTTGCTAAAAGCGTATGGTGTTAAGTCCTTCTCGCAAATGTTTTCCGCACCTGACGAGCGTCCATGGTACCCGGCTTGGAGCATCCCGATTGTCCAAGGCTCACCGGCGCAGCTCTTCCAGCAAAAGAAGGGCGACCTGCAACGCAAATATTTCCCACGTATAGTGCTGTCTGCACCGGGGCAGTTTGAGTCGATTTGGAATGAATACACTACTGAATTCAACAAGCTGGATGTGAAGGAGTATGAGGAGCTGATTACAAAGGAGGTTGTCAAAAAAATCGAAACTGCTGGTAAAAAATAAAGGAGGAAGCAGCTATGGGCCACACGACACCTGTCACGATCTCACAGAGCCATTTGCCGCCCTCACGGCGAAACGGCTTTAGAGGATTTATGCACAAGCTGAACCAGCAGCGGGCACTGGTATGGATGTCCATCCCTTTTTTAATCTGGTTGTTTATTTTCAAATATTTGCCTATCTGGGGCTGGACGATTGCTTTTCAGGATTTTAAGCCTGCCCGTAAGCTGCTCGATCAGCAGTGGGTTGGGTTGAAGCATTTCCGTTTTCTGTTTCAGGATGAACACTTTCTGCGGGTGATGCGCAATACGCTGGCGATGAGCTTCATTAATCTGGTGCTGGGCTTTGTAACTGCTATAATATTGGCAATTTTGCTGAATGAGCTTCGTCAGATCGTATTCAAGCGAGTGGTGCAGACGATCAGCTACTTGCCGCATTTTATTTCGTGGGTGGTCGCGGCGAGCATTATCAGTACGGCGCTGTCTGCGGATGGCGGCATTGTCAATGAGGTGCTGATGTGGCTGGGGCTGATCAAGGAGCCTATCCTGTGGCTGGGCGAGGGAAGCTATTTTTGGGGCATTCTCGGTGCATCGGAAGTATGGAAAAATGTCGGCTGGAACACCATCATTTATTTGGCTGCGATGACGATGATTGATCCCTCGCAATATGAAGCGGCTGAGATGGATGGAGCCGGACGTTTTCAGTGGATTTGGCATGTGACCTTGCCAGGATTAAAGCCTGTGTTCATCATCCTGCTCATTATGAATATCGGCAATCTGCTGGAATCGGGCTTTGAGCCGCAATATTTATTGGGTAACGGCATGAACGTGGATTACTCGGAAAACCTGGATATTTTTGTGCTGAAATATGGTATTCAGATGGGCAACTTCTCGCTTTCGATTGCTGCCGGGATGTTTAAAACAGTAGTCAGCTTTATTTTACTGTTTAGCGCCAATCATATTGCGAAGCGGTTAGGGGAGGAGAGATTGTTCTGAGAAAAGAGTGAGTTACGGGGGGAGAAGGTCGCTCCGCGTGCAGATTGTTCTTCCGATCGCTGTTACCCCCGGATTCCTTTTTATCATAAAACATTAGAGGTTGGAATCCGGGGATAAAGGCGAACGCTGCCGCTTCTTCAGAACAATTCTGCCCGCTCCGCTGCTCCCCGCCGTAAAGTCACTCTTTTATAGAACTGAGGGTAGTGGCAGGGGAGAGCTTGATGGAAGGCGCGTGGCTCGCGCTTCCTTGGGTAACTGCGTCATGATGGCTGGCTTAGCTTCGCTATCGCCATCGGAGGGTATTTTTAGGATTTAGCTGGTGGGGGCGATAGCAGAAGGCGCTTGTTCATGCATGCTATAGGTGCAGGTCAGTGGATTTTTAGCAGGCCGCTTCGCGGACCTTATCAGGACCTTTTTTAGAAAGGAGCGAAAGTCAATGGGCAAAGGGAAGATCTTACATGGGCGGTTTCGGGCGCCCTCGGATCGGATTTTTGATGCGTGCAATATGGTATTTATGCTGTGTCTGATGGTGTTCACGCTGTATCCATTTTTGAATACGCTGGCGGTTTCGCTGAATGAAGCGAATGATTCGATTCGGGGTGGTATTTATTTGTGGCCGCGTGAATTTACGTGGAGTAATTACGAATTTGTATTCAAGGAAGCGACGATTTTCCATGCCACGTTGATTTCTGTGCTGCGTACGGTTGCAGGTATGGTAACCTCGGTGTTTTGTTGTGCAATGGTGGCGTATACGATCAGCCGGCCGGAGTATGTGCTGCGCAAATTTGTCTCGATTGCTTTTATATTGACGATGTATTTTAACGGTGGATTGATTCCAAACTTTCTCCTGATTCGTGAGCTGGGGATGCTTGGAAGCTTCTGGGTGTATATCGTGCCTGGGCTGATCGGGGTGTTCAATGTGATTGTAATTCGCTCCTTTATTGAGGGCTTACCGGAAGGGATCTTGGAGTCGGCGCGTATAGATGGGGCGGGGGAGTTTGCGACTTTTATGCGTATCGTTTTGCCGCTATGTGTCCCGGTGCTGGCAACGGTGTCGCTGTTCACGGCAGTAGCGCAATGGAACTCCTGGTTCGATGTATTTTTGTACAATTCGTCGTATGAGCAGTGGAGTACCCTCCAGTATGAGCTGATGAAAATATTGCAAAATTCCAACACGTCCGTGAACGCTCAGGATTATGCCAGCCAATTCGCAGGCTCGGAAAATCTGGCGAAGGCGGTTACTCCTACCTCCATTCGTGCCACGATGACAATTGTGGCGTCTGTGCCTATTATTTTGGTCTATCCATTTTTGCAGAAATATTTTGTGAAGGGTATGACTTTGGGCGGTGTCAAGGGATAAGCAAGGACCGGAAATGTGTGAAACTCGCTTTCTTATATTTTGAAAATATGGGCGTAGGAGGGATTGCGTTGAGGTCATTTTTGTATAAATCTTTGGGTCTGGTGCTGGTCGGGGTGTTGTTATTGCCAGTGGGGTGGTGGGGGCTGTCTGTAGCGGAGGCGACTCCAACTGTGGAACATTCCCAGTCAGTTGCGGATACGGTTCTGTCGACGGGGAGCGTGAATAAGACCATCGGGACGTATGGATTTGAGCAAGGCAACGTTGAGGGCTGGAAGCCTCGGGGGACTTATACCCAAATCGCAACCGTCTCAGAAGCTGCATATGGCGGCGTACACAGCCTGAAGGTAACCGCTCGCACGGAGGTTTGGAACGGTGCGGAGCTGGATGTGAAGTCGCTGTTGCAGCCGGGTGTGGAATATGAGATTAGCGGCTATGTGAAGCAGGACGGTAATTCTACGACGCCGAGCGTGATTAAGTTTACGGTGGAGCAGCAGCCGACAGGCGGGGCCACGACATGGAAGACGGTTGCGCAGACAGAGACGACGGATACATCGTGGGCCAAACTTCAAGGGACATATACATTCACCGGGGGGATGGATACATTGAAGTTGTATGTGGAAAGCTCGAATCCTGCACAGGCCTATTATCTGGATGAGGTGGAAATCAGGCAGGTGTCGGAGACACCAACCACTCCCCCAACGGAGCCGACAAGTGGTATCGAATCCAGATTTGAAGATGGTACGGCTCAAGGCTGGGTATCCCGTATGGGCACCGAGACGGTGCAGGTGTCGAATGCCGATGCACGAACCGGATCGTACAGTCTGTTGACGACAGGCAGACAACAAACATATGCCGGGCCAAAGCTGGACGTGACTGCTACAGTGCAAAAAGGCAGCCGTTACACGGTCAGCGCTTGGGTAAAGCTGGCACCGGGCGAGCAGCAGCCTGCCAAGGTGCGCCTCAGCGTACAGCGCGATCATCAAGGTGAAAGTACGTATGAAACTGTGGTAGGCAACACGGCCATCACGACTGGGGGATGGACGCATTTGTACGGAACGTATACTCTCGCGCATGAGGCAGACACCGTCTCTATGTATTTGGAAACGCCAGAAGGTACGGCTTCCTTTTACATGGATGATTTCGAGCTGTCGCTTGTGCCGCCGTTGGCTATTGAGAAGGACATTCCCTCTTTGCATGGATTGTATCAGGGACAGTTCAGCATCGGTACGGCTATTGAAGCTTTCCAGACAGAAGGGGCTTACGGGGAGCTGGTGCAGAAGCATTTTAACAGCGTCGTCGCCGGAAATGCGATGAAGCCGATCTCCTTGCAGCCGTCCGAAGGACAGTTCCATTGGGAAGAAGCAGACCGGATTGTGCAATTTGCCCAGCAGCATGGGATTGCTATCCGTTTCCATACACTGGTGTGGCATAACCAGACCGGCGATTGGATGTTTAAGGATAAGAATGGACAGCCGATGACGCCGACCGCGGAAAATAAAAAGCTTTTGCTGGATCGGCTGGAGACGCATATTCGTGCTGTTGCAGCCCGTTATAAAAATGTAATCACCGATTGGGATGTGGTGAATGAAGTCATTGATCCCGACCAGCCGGACGGTATGCGCCGCAGCAAGTGGTATCAGATTACCGGCACGGATTATATTGACAAAGCATTCCGTGTCACGAGGGAAGCGGCGGGTCCGAACGCCCGGCTGTACATTAACGATTACAACACGCATGAACCGAAGAAACGGGATTTTCTGTACAATTTGGTGCGTGATTTACTCGCTAAAGGCGTACCGATCGATGGCGTAGGTCACCAATCGCATATCCGCCTGGAGTTCCCTGCTATTGACGAGATGGAGCAGTCTATTGAAAAGTTTGCTTCGCTCGGCCTGGATAATCAGATCACGGAGCTGGATATGGGCCTGTATTCTAATGATACAGACCACTACGAAACGATACCTGAAGCCATGCTGATCCGGCAGGCTCACCGCTATCGGGCGTTGTTCGATATGTTTTCCCGACAGCAGGAGCATATCAGTAATGTGACGATTTGGGGTACGGATGATGGAAATACGTGGCTCAGTATGTTCCCGATTGCCCGGCTGGATAAGCCGCTGCTGTTCGACGAACGGTTAAAGGCCAAATATGCCTATTGGGCGCTTGTTGACCCGTCCAAAGTACCGCCGCTGCCAGCGGGGAGCAACGAATAGCAACATAGGTATGGATTACACGTGGAAATCATTTCTATACACCAAAAAGGCAGGCCGCCTCTGACATGCCACAAGGACATGCGAAGGACGATCTGCCTTTTACTGTAAAATAATACGATCTCTACTCCAGATTGGCGTGTTGACCAAACATAGATTCAGAAGTCAGCTTGCGTAGCTCCATCGTTCTGAGCACCAATGCATCGCCATACAGCAGCAAGGTTTGCTCAAATAGTGAACCCATGGGCTGAATGGTTTGGTAATCCTTGTTGGATGGATCCTTGGGTGCGCCCGGAAGCCTGACGATAATATCAGCCAGCTTGCCAATGGTCGATCCAGGGGAGGTGGTCAGAAGTGCCAGAGAAGCCCCCAGCTTTTTCGTCTTTTCTGCCATCGAGGTCAAACTTTTGGTTTCACCAGAGCCTGAACCGATAATCAGCAAGTCACCTTCGCCCAAACCTGGAGTTACTGTTTCCCCGACCACATAAGCCTGAACACCCATATGCATCAGCCGCATCGCCAGCGAACGGATCATGAATCCAGAACGGCCTGCGCCTGCGACGAACACCTTATTCGCTGAGGTAATGGACTGGATCAGTTGCTCTGATTCCTCATCATTGATTAGCTGTGGAACCAATTGCAGTTCCTTGAGCACCTCGGATAAATATTGAGAGGTTTCCATTGGAATTAACCTTGTTTAATGAGCTGCTGCATTTCGGAAGCAACGGCCTTTTTGTCGTCCTCACCAGTGATCCCGCCGCCAACAATAACCAGATCCGGTTGAGCCTTAACCACCTCAGCCAATGTGCTCAGCTTAATGCCGCCAGCAACCGCTGTTTTGGAGTTTTTCACGACTTTTTTAACCGTTTGCAGTGCTTCGAACGGGCTTTGTCCTTCAGCTTGCAGATCGTAGCCTGTATGCACGCAGATGTAGTCTACGCCGAGAGCATCGATTTCTTTCGCACGTTGCTCCAGGTTTTTAACACCGATCATGTCCACCAGGATTTTTTTGCCGCCTTGTTTTTTCGCTTCTTCTACCGCACCTTTGATCGTTGCATCTTCAGCTACAGCCAGAATCGTAACGATATCTGCGCCAGCTTCGGAAGCTTTCATCACTTCGTAACCGCCTGCATCCATCACTTTCAGGTCAGCCAGCACTTTCAGATTCGGGAATGCTTCTTTCATTGCTTTTACCGCATGAAGTCCTTCATTAATGACAATCGGCGTACCGATTTCTACGATGTCAATATATGATTCTACTTCTTTTACCAATGCAATGCCTTGCGGGATATCTACTAAGTCTAAAGCTAATTGAAGTTCCATGTTATTAACTTCACTCCTTTAGTGAGTTTGTATTGGATGAACAGGTACATGCTCTGTTGAGTGCTGTGAATACTTTGGTTTCATGCACAGGTTTGATTGTAAGCCCCCGGTATCCGATTGAAAAGTACGCACTAATTCGTAACGTAGTTACCCTGAGGATACTATGACTTCTTTTTGGCCTCCTTTGGGAGGGCCTGATCCACGTCTTTGTTATGGATTATTTCTACAGCATGATTCATTTATTCATCGGCTATAAACCATACACGACAATGTTAGGTTGCAAAAGAAACTGCATATCTATGATTGAATTGACTTCAAGTTAGGTTTTGTCTATATTTGTAATATACTGGTATGCGAAAGAAATGACAACGCGGATGCTCCTGATGAGAATACATGGGTAAACGTCATTTTCAGGATAGGGAGGCGGGTTTTAGTGGAAGAGGTCCTGAATCAAAGGGAAGCTATTTATTTGTTGTCGGACAGCCACGAACTCGACAAGGCTTGTGAGTTGTTTAGAATCAGCTACACACATAACGATTGGGATGAAGCCAACAAGGTTGCAGACTATCTGCATGCTTTGGCTAAAAGCCTGTATCACATCCAACTGAGAAATGCTGCGGACGGCAAGCACGAGACATTGAATACCAAACATCCATTGGTATTTTATTATGCATACAGTTATTTGGCTAAATCTATTTATTTTCAGAATAAGGGTAAGTATCAAGAAGCCAGAGAATATATTATGAAGTACGGCGAAATGGGTTGGTTTATGGGGCTGGATGAGAGCGGCCATGAAGAAGTAGAAAGATTTCGTTTTCTCGCCAAAGCCAACCTGTACACGATCGAATTGCTTTCGGGAAAACGGGAACTTCTGCCCGAATATGTTCAATTTCTTCATGCCAATGATGAGGAACTGCTTCCGGGATTGGTCGGTATTGCCGAAGCAGCTAATTTGAATAATTGGAATATTGACGATCTGCTGAATGATTTTGCCCACGATATTGAGATATTTGAAGGTTATGAAGATAGAGGAAACCGCGTATATTATGTAAAGCTGGTTAACCAATTAGCCATTTATTATTTCAAACAGGGGCAATACACCGTTGCGTTAAATTATGTCCTTGCTTCTCTGAAATCCTCTGTTAGTGCAGAAACAGATGGCGATTTCAGGACACTGGTCGCTCTGTTTGAGGCTTATCGAGATTTGGCAACATCGTCACAGCAAGAGCAATATCAAACCATTTTATTAAGGGGGCTTCATAATGAAAAAGGCTTTAATCTCGGTAACTATGGTCTTGGTGTTTCTTAGTATTGTGATTCCGGCGGGAACTATACTGGGTGAGCTAGACCCCGTGAATCCTGCCAATCATGGGGTGTTCTCTGTTACTGTTTAAACTTGATTGGATGGATCAGTCCCGGCAGGGATTTTGTAAATAAAGGGAGCGTACTTTAACGCATGTGAAATGATGCGATAAGTGGCTCCCTTTTTCATGTGTAAACTATGTTATTTTACGATATAGGAGGTCAGGTTCTTCGCCAGATGCTGCATCGTTTCACTCGCTTGTTGCATACGCTCCATTATTTCGGTAAAAGAGTTTACGAGAGTCGCCTGCTCCTGAGAGGAGGAAACGATTTGACCAATTTCCTGCTCCATCTGATGAATGGAGTTCTGTACATCCTTGAGAGCTCCTTCAATATCAACCGTCGCTTTTTTGGATTCTACTGATAGCTTGCGCACCTCTTGAGCCACGATGCCAAAGCCTGCTCCCGCTTCGCCGACACGTGCGGCTTCAATAGCTGCATTCAGTCCCAACAGGTTGGTTTGCTCTGAGATTTCCTTGATGAATACAGCTACTTGATTGATCTTTCCCGAATTTTGCACGGCAATTTGGGTGTTCTTCAAAATCTGCTCACTGGTAGCCTGTAGCTCCTCGGAATGCGCTGCTATATGCTGCACCATATCAATGAGATGCTCAGTGATGGAAAGGTTCTCAGTGACGATTTGGTCCAGTTGATTTTTGTTAGTTAAATTATAGGAGGCCGCAAATGCCGCAACGACTTCATCCTTTTCGTCAAACACAGGAATACAGACCATATCAAGAGGGAATCCCAGCAGTTCAGCAGGAATGTGGGTCAGGCTGGGCTCATGTCCATTTTTAAGCATGGCAAAGTTTTTGTAGCCCTCGAGCAGCTCTGAGCCAACTTCAAAGCCGAGCTCCATACCCTCCGACTCGCTATAAGCCAGAACATGAGTACGGTCAAAGAGGCAAAGGGTTACTTTCTCACGCATAATCTGTTGTATGTAGGGAATTGCTGCAATTAATGCATCTACTGTATTCAAATAGATTACCTACCTTTCTTTACTAAATATATTTTTTATAGCTTTGTATTCATTGTCGGTCTTTAGAGTGATAAAAGTTATAAAAGTATTGGGAATTTTAACGAGTATGAGAGTTTCAGAAAAAAAGCACACCGTTTCCAGCAAGGAAACGGTGTGCCTTTTCGTTTTATGATGATGCACAAGCTTCTTGTAATCGGTTCACTCGCCGCGCTGTTCGAATAATTGTACGATTTCGACAATGACCTTGGTTGCAAGCACCATGTTGTCCACAGATACATACTCGAATTTGCCGTGGTAGTTCTCCCCACCTGTAAAGATGTTCGGTGTAGGCAGTCCCATATAGGACAGTTGTGAACCATCTGTACCGCCGCGAATTGGCTTGATGATCGGATCAATTCCCAGCTTTGTCATCGCTTCATGGGCAACATCCACGATGTGCTTGACGGGCTCGATTTTCGCCTTCATGTTGTAATACTGATCTCTCAGCTCCAGAACGATACGGTTTTCCCCATATGCGGCTTGCAGCTCTTTTACCACGTTTGTTAAGTAAGCCTTTCGGTTTTCAAAGCTTTCACGATCAAAATCACGGATGATATAGTACAGTTTGGCTTGTTCTACTGTACCCTCAAATTCCAGCAAATGATAAAAACCATCGTATCCGTCCGTGTGTTCCGGAGCTTCATTCGCAGGCAATTGTCCGTTCAGCTCCATGGCAATTTTGACGGCGTTAATCATTTTGTTTTTGGCTGTACCAGGATGGACATTGACACCGTGAATGGTAATATGGGCGGCTGCGGCGTTGAAGCTTTCATATTCCAGTTCTCCGAGCGGTCCGCCATCCACCGTATAGGCATATTGGGCACCAAAAGCAGCTATATCAAACCGTTCCGGTCCTCTTCCAATCTCCTCGTCCGGTGTAAATGCGACGCGAATCTTACCATGCGGGATCTCCGGGTGATCCAGCAGATAATGTATGGCTGTCATGATTTCTGCGATCCCGGCTTTGTTATCTGCACCAAGCAATGTGGTACCGTCCGTCGTGATCAGGGTATGACCTTTATATTGAGGCAGCTCGGGGAACTCGCGTGGAGAAAGGTTCACACCCAGCGACGCATTCAGCGTGATGTCGCCCCCATCATAGTTTTCCGTCAGTTGGGGCTTTACCCCTGCGCCTGTCATTTCGGTAGCGGTATCGAGATGGGCCAAAAAGCCGATAACCGGGACTTCTTTATCCGTATTGGAAGGAAGGGTTGCCATGACATAACCGTTGTCATCCATCGTCACGTCCGTCATACCAATGGCTTTCAGTTCGTTGACCAGCAAGTTGCCCAGTGTGAGCTGTCCGGGTGTGGTCGGGCAAGTGCTGCTGCTTTCATCGGATTGGGTATCTACCTGAACATAAGTGGTCAGGCGTTCAATCAGTTCCTGTTTCATGCGTATATCCTCCTTGGTGTCATTACTGATAAGATGGGAGTTCTGTAAAACTCTAATGATATGTATTTTATCATGATTAGGCTTATATATGAAAAAAATGGATTGAGTTTTTCAGATGACGGGTTGTGTTACATGGGTACGACGAGTAAGATAACAGTAAAAGAACGTAAAAATGAAGTAAAACGATTAAAGGAGTCTGCAATGCCTACGTTAAAAGATATCGCTCAGGAGGCAGAGGTTTCTATATCTACGGTCTCCCGAGTATTGAATTATGATGAAACACTGTCAGTGTCAGAGGAAACGCGGCGTAAAATTTTTGAAGTTGCCGAACGGATGAAATATACGACTGTTAAACGTAAAAATGGCGGTATCGGCCGTCAGCCCCGCAAAAAGGCAGAGGGGCCCATCCGACTGGGGATGGTGCACTGGTTGAGTGCGTATGAGGAATTAGAAGACCCTTACTATTTGTCCATCCGTTTTGGCGTGGAAAAAGAATGCCGACAAAGCGGAGCGCAGCTGGAGCGTATTTTCAGACGGGAAGATCTGGCCACACTGAAGACGTTATCTGAAGGGGTGCACGGGCTAATCGTGCTGGGGCATTTTAGCAGCAGAGAGGTAGAGCGTATGCTGGAGCTGCCCGTTCCTTGTGTCTTTCTGGATCACCCAGTGGAGCGCATGGGTGCGGACTATGTCGTCATTGACCTCGCGCGTGCTGCGGCTGACGCGCTCGATTATATGATGGACGCGGGTCATCGTCATATTGGATATGTGGGCATGGGGCAGGATGAGCAAGCCTATGATTCTGAACGGACAGTGCTGGATGCCCGCTATGAGACCTTCTTGCAGTACAAGGAGCAGCACGGATTATGCACATCGGATGATGTTCATGTGTGCGACGGAACGGCGGCAGGAGGCTTCCGGGCAATGGAAGCGGCAATTTTGGCAGGGACAGAGAACCTGCCTACAGCCTTCTTTGTTGCGAGCGATTCGGTGGCGATTGGCGTATTAAAGGCGCTGGAGCAGCATCAAATCGCCGTCCCTGAACGTATTTCAATCGTCGGCTTCAATGATATTCCGACAGCGGAATATTTGTCACCGTCGCTGACGACGGTCAAGACGTATACCGAATTGATGGGAGAAACGGGCGTTCAGCTCTTGCTGCATACGGTGCGCAACGGTCCGAATGAGGTCGGTCGCAAGGTCACCATTCCGACCGAGCTGATGATTCGTAACAGCAGTGGGCCGCCATTTACCGATTCGATATAGAATGTGCTGCATTGTAATTTCATGATTTTCACAGCTCCGGATGCCGGGGCTGTTTTTTGTATGGACAGTTGAAAAAACGGAATTGACAAATGCTTTGTAAATGCTTACATTAAAATTATATTTATTTTACTAAGTTTTACTCGTTATTTTTACTTAAATATCTTACTATGGAATCAGATTGAAAAAAAAGGTTGAGGTGACTGCCCATGCGTACCATTTTGCCGTTGAATGACCAGTGGTTTTACCGTCCTGAATATGTTGAGAGCGAAATAAGCACAGGAATTGATGCGAGTCGGTATGAGCCCATTCTGTTGCCGCACACCAATGTAGAGCTGCCGTATAACTATTTTGACGACAAGGCGTTTCAGTTTGTTTCCACGTATAAAAGGGAATTGGACATTCCGGCGGATGCCAAGGGGAAACGGGTGTATGTCGATTTTGAAGGGGTCATGACTTATGCGGAGGTATATCTGAACGGGGTAAAAGCGGGGGAACATAAAGGTGGCTACACGCCGTTCAGTATTGAACTGACCGGAGTTGCGGAGTATGGTGGCTCCAACGTGCTAACGGTCATTGTCGATTCCACGGAACGGGACGATATCCCTCCTTTTGGGGCAGTCATTGACTATCTGACCTACGGCGGTATTTACCGCGAAGTGCAGCTGCGCATTGTCGAGCCTGTGCATCTCGGCACGGTATTCGTCCAGACACCGGAGCCACTTGCGGCAAGCAAGGCAGTACGCGTGGTTGTGGAGCTGGAGGGGATTGGTGATCAAGGAAACGATTTGACGGTCGCCCTGCGACTGCTGGACGGAGCGAGCGTGAAGGCGGAGACCGGGCCGACAGCCGTGGCGGCAGCGGAGGTGACGCTGGAGCTGAAAGAGCTGGGCAGTCTACAGCTTTGGGATATAGATGATCCCAAGCTGTATGAAGCAGAGCTGACGCTGCTAAGAGACGGGAAACAGCTGGATCGGTTGAATGTGCGCTTTGGCTTCCGCGAAGCCGAATTCCAGCCGGACGGGTTTTACCTAAACGGGCGAAAGATCAAGCTGCTCGGCTTGAACCGCCATCAGTCTTACCCGTATGTCGGCTATGCAATGCCGAAAAGAGCGCAGCGGCGTGATGCCGATGTACTCAAAGAGGAATTGGGTCTGAACATGGTGCGGACATCGCATTACCCGCAGTCCCGTCATTTTCTGGACCGTTGCGATGAGATCGGATTGCTCGTTTTTGAGGAAATTCCGGGCTGGCAGCATATTGGCGGCGAAGCGTGGAAGGAGCAGGCGGTAAGGGACGTGGAGGACATGATTATCCGTGATCGCAATCATCCGTCTATCGTGATCTGGGGCGTACGGATTAATGAATCGCAGGATGATCATGAGCTGTACGCACATACCAATGAGCTTGCACGCAAGCTTGATCCAACCCGTGCAACTGGTGGCGTGCGCTATATTGTAGGCAGCGAGCTGCTGGAAGATGTGTATACGATGAACGATTTCGTTCATGACGGCGGGCATAAAAAATATTTGGCGAAGGAAATTCGCAATTTCGATACGTACGACGATACAGAAGGCGTAGATGGCGAAACGACAGGCTTGCGTCAGCCTTCCCTCGTCACGAAGCTGGATCACCCAGTCCCTTATCTGGTGACGGAATATAACGGGCATATGTATCCGACCAAACGTTTTGATCAGGAGGAACGGGTAATGGAGCATGCGCTGCGCCATACGCGGGTGCAGAACGCTTCCTATGCCGATGAAGGTATTGCTGGTGCGATTGGCTGGTGCGCTTTTGACTACAATACCCACGCGGATTTTGGCTCTGGCGATAAAATTTGCTATCACGGTGTCATGGATATGTTCCGTTTCCCCAAATTCGCAGCGAGCGTGTACCGCAGCCAGAAGCGTGTCGAGCAGGAAATTGTGATGGAACCGGTCACTTATTGGTCCCGTGGCGAACGAAACATCGGGGGCATCGTGCCGCTGGTTGTGTTCACCAATTGTGATGAGGTGGAATTCATTTATGGTGACGAGCGCAAGGGGGTCTATCGTCCGAATCAAGAGAAATACCCGGCGCTTCCGCATCCTCCCGTCGTTATCGACGAGTTGACAGGCTACTGGGGCATGAAGTGGGAAGATGCGATGTTCATCGGGTATGTGGACGGTCAAGAAGTGATTCGCAGACGCTACTCTCGTAATCCGGTGCTGACGGAGCTGCAGGTGACCGCAGACGATGCCGTGCTGGAGGCGGGCGATTGGGACGTGACCAGAGTTGTAGTGGACGCTTTGGACGAATACGGCAACGTCTTGCCGTTCTATGCTGATCCAGTTTCGGTGGAGGTCGAGGGAGCGGGTGAATTAATCGGTCCGTCCAGCCTATCGCTAATTGGTGGGCGTATTGCGTTCTGGATTCGTACGAAGGGTGAGGCTGGCAATATCCGTGTGAAGGTTTCCACGCCATCTCGTTTTAGTCCGCAGGAAGTGAGTATTCATGTGCAGTAGAGTTAAAATGAAGAACATTTAACGTTATATTATGATGTAGATTATTTCTTCGTTTATTTAAGAAGGGGATGTCCGATCAGATTCTGCAAAGGATCTGAGAAGGCAACCCTTTTTTGGTTTGTGTATAGGGATATTAATCTATGAATCTGTTAATTTGTGTATTATTGCTGAGTCAGTTGACGTTGCATTGATAGATTGAAAGCATAGAATACACTATCAAGCACAAGGGAGGTGAAAACTATGGCGATTCTTTTACCTCAACAAAACTTCACTATTGCGGCTAGTATCGGTAAATCATATTATGAAAATTTACGCGGTGGCGCGAATGCAGCAATAACCGTTAATAATAACGGTCCCTCTCCGATCGATCTTGTCGTTACTCGCGTCAATGCACCTGTCATCACGTATACGATCCCTGCATTTACTAGCCTTACTCTGGAAGTTGCCTTATTGCTGGTAGCTGGTCTGTTGACTAGTGCAGCCGGAGCCACATTTGGTACGATCCAGATTGCGACGGCTGATCTTTAATTCGGCATGATCTGACCCTCTATCCCTAACTTTACCACGAGGTAAGGTTAGGTTCTTTTTTTGTTTTGAAAATTTTCTGAAACTTTTTTCAGGTTGTGCCGATATATACATATACAGCACAAAGATTCGACAGGCCAAACTTAGAAATTAACACATTTGAAAAGGAGCATCCTGAATGAGCTTAAGCAATCCGGTTTTACGTGATGACATTTTTTTGCGAGAAGATGAAAGAGAAGCTAGTGAACAACGCATGACCATTGGAGGAACGGTAAATAAAACGTTGCTTCTACTTGTTTTGCTTATCGTTTCTGGCAGTATCACCTGGTATATGAATGACCAGGGGATCATAGAGGTGCTATCCTTGATGACCGCAGGTTTATTCGGTATGGCCGGCATGGCCCTTGCGATATTCTTTTTTCCAAAAACAGCTCCACTTCTTTCGCCAATCTATGCGATTTTCAGTGGCTTTGCTTTGGGCGGTATTTCAGCTTATATGGAGTATGAATACCCCGGCATTGTGGCCAATGCCATTATGCTGACCATGGGTATCTTGTTCATGATGCTCTTTTTATATACACAGCGAATTATCAAGGTGACACAGGGCTTTATATCTTTCGTTGTTTTGTGCACGTTGGCAATCGCTCTGGTAACGCTGGTGGACTTTATTTTGAATTTATTCGGTTTGAATGTTCCCTATATCCATGAGACAGGCTGGCTTGGTATCGGTATCAGTCTGTTTATCGTTGTGATTGCGGCTTTGAATCTGCTGGTGGATTTTAATTTTATTGAGGAGCAGACCGAGCAAGGAGCGCCCAAATATATGGAATGGTACGGCGCTTTTGGATTACTCTTGACTTTAGTGTGGCTGTATGTACGGATTCTGGATCTATTGGCCAAGTTTAGCAAGGAGGACTAAGTGTCTGCGATTCATTTCCATCATGTGATCCCCTTGTCAAAGGGGTAGAGAAAGGGACGGCATTCAGCCGTCCCTTTCTGCATGTCAGCGAGGATTTCCCTTCATCTGATTCTATTAAGCTCCTCCATGTTGTACAAGAGGTTGGATGCCCTGATCATGATTACTTAACTGCGCAGGTACCGTCAGTATCAACAGAAAGCTAGCTGCAACACCCAGCAGTGCTATTTTTCTTAACATTATTTAACCACGCCTTTTCAATAAATTTCGAAAACTCTACCTTTATTTCATCCGCTGCGTAGGCTTTAAAATGGTCGAATAATCCCAAACAGTTTATAAAGTAGGTTTCATTCTTTAGTGTAATCGCTTTTAGCGTAGCAGACTTCAAGTGTTTAAAGCCATCACTATACATTCCTTTATACAAATAGTAATAAGATAATTCATAACCAAAATATGCAAGATAATCGGGAAGGACCTTTCGAGTGTACATGTCAGTAGATATAGGGAGTTGAGCAAAAGAATTAATGTCCACTTCAAAATGCGAGAGAGCATGATCCACATCTATTGCATATCGGTTGGCCGCTATCATAATGTTCAAAAGTTGGACAATTCTATCTTCCTCAGTTGTATCTGACGATGCAGCAATATATTTAACATAATCGTGCAGCGCACTTATATCTCCAGATAAAAGCTTATTCACCATAGTATTAGCTTGTGCCCAATGCTTAAATAAGTTGACCCAGTATAGAGTATCCTCGTCCGTCTCTACGACCCAATCTAAATCGGAGTAGGCGTATGTCAATTGTAGAGCCTGCTCATAATCACCCTGAGTCTCGCGAGAGTCGGCACATAGTAAATCAGCATAGGCAATGTACACAAACATGGGACGACTTAGTTTCTTTCCCGGTTCCTCACTCTTCCGCTTCTTCTGCTGATGTTTTAAAGTATATTGGATTTGCGCCTTCTCTTTCATTTTAAGAGCTGTTTCGTACAACATGTCCCATTCTTGTAACGAACGATACACATTCGCCAAATCTTTCAGCGCATCCAGTTGCTCTATTTCATCCAGACGTTCAATAAAGATTTCAAATCGCGTAGCGGCCTTAAGATTTTGCTCCTTATCATCTCCAATCTGAATCGTAAACAGACGATACTGACAGATCGCCAGACGCTCGGAATGCTGATACTTCTCCGCTTCGGCAACTCCTTTATAGAGGGGCAATGCAGCAGCATGTCGATCTTGTGCAAATAAATTTTCCGCCAGCTCAAATAATCTCGGGGAGTACAGCAGGTTATCCATGATATGCCCAACGACACGTTTAATCGCTTCCAACTTATCCAGCTCCGCACAACGATACAACATAGGCTCGATTCGGCGCCAATTCGGAGCACGGTCAATGATGTAATGTTCTATGTATCGTTCGTAAAAATGCCCCCTCGGTAATCCCATGGCTAAGGTGACTCGATCAAGTTGTTCTACAGAAACTGGTTGATGCCGATTAATCCAATTACTAAGCGTTCTTAGAAAAACGCCCGAAAGTTCAGCAAATTGTACCAGCGGCAATTCATGTTGTTGTAAATAGTTTTCTAATTCCGCCAAGATCGTAGGTGTATGTTCCAAATCATAACCACCCTTCACACAAAAAATCCAATTTTTATGATTTCACCCCCAATTATTGTCCAAAAATTAACATGTGTCAATGCGATTTTTTTCAGGATAGGAATGGTTTAATTATGTTTTAATTCAAATTTATGTTTATATAATGAAAGGTATTCTCCTTCTTTGACCTGATTTTTAACTAATCGACAGGTTTACTACGTTAAAAACATGGAAGTTGGGTAAACCATAAGTAAAGGAGTGGGGCCTATGTATCAAGTGGTGCTGGTGAGGCATGGAGAAAGCGTATATAACCGTCAAAATCTGTTCACAGGCTGGACGGATGTGGACCTGACCGAGCAGGGAACCCATGAAGCCATAGAGGCGGGCCGTATTCTCAAGGAGGCCGGGTATACGTTTGATCTGGCGTTCGCTTCGGTGCTAAAACGATCCATTCGTACGCTGTATCACATTTTGGACGAGCTGGATGATTTGTGGATACCCGTGCAGAAGTCGTGGAAACTGAACGAACGCCATTATGGTGCTCTTCAGGGACTCAGCAAGCTGGATTCTGCCGTCCAATACGGCGAGGAGCAGGTTCATATCTGGCGGCGCAGCCTGACGGTGCGGCCTCCTATGCTGGATGAACAGGATGAACGCAGTCCTCACAGGGAGGAACGATACCGTAACATTAAGCCGGAGGAGCTACCGCTTGGGGAAAGTTTGGAGGATACCGTGCATCGGGTCGGTGAGTTTTGGAAGCAGCGGATTGTACCCTTGGTGCAAAAAAAGGAACGGGTCATTATTTCCGCGCATGGCAACACCCTGCGGGCATTGATCAAGTATATGGAGAATTTGGACGAAACCGCCCTGCTGGATTTGAATATCCCGACAGGCATTCCGCTGGTATACGAGCTGGACGAGCATATAGATCCCATTCGGCGCTTCTATCTCGGTGATCCGAGTCATGTGGAGGCGAAAAAACAGGCCGTGGCTAACCAAGGCAAGGTGACGGAGTGATTTTCGATAAAAAAAGAGGGCAGGGCGCATCCTCGCATCCTGTCCTCTTTGGGTTGGGTATAGGTTAAGCGTCCACGTCGTCTGCTTCCGGGCTGTCATCCTCGGCGGGAAGCGCCCACACCGATACACTGCCGGCACGAACCGGGAATACGCCGTAGCCGTCCTGTTCAATCTGTACGATATGGTCGTGACGGCCCGTCAGATCGGTCCATTGCTCTCCTGCGCGTTGTTTTCCCACATACATACGCTTTTTTCCGTCGTCCGCGTTGGTGACCACCACGGCACAGCCGGAGCCTTTCAGTTCAGACGCGCCCTGACGAACCCATCCAATCGTATGGGGATCATCCAAGTAATCCTTTTGCTCACCATAGGCTTTATGATATCGGGCGTACAGGAGCGGATCCAGCTCGGCCTGCTTGCCTTTCACGGGCGTTTGCCCTTGAATGCCGTAGTAATCGCCGTAGAATACGCAGGGGTAACCGTCCTTGCGCAGCAAGATGAGCGCGTAGGCGCTGGGCTTAAACCAGTCCTCTACCCACGATTCCAGAGCTTCGTGGGGCTGGGAATCATGATTGTCGACAAAAGTAACGGAGTTCAGGGGATGAGTCTGGACTAGCGTATCCTCGAAAATGGTGCTTAAATTGAAATCCTTTCCACCCAAGGAAGCGCTATGTAGCTTGTAGTGGAGGGATACGTCAAACAGGTCGATTTTATAATCAATAGTGTCCAGAAATTTTTGACATGATTCCAGATCGGGTTTCCAAAACTCGCCGACCATATAAAAGTCCTGTCCGCGCTTTTTGATCATTTCCGTCGCGAACTCCCGTACAAATTCATGATTGATATGCTTGATTGCGTCCAGGCGAAACCCGTTGCATTGCAGGGTATCCACGAGCCATTTGCCCCAGCGGATCATCTCCTTGCGCACTTCCTGATGATTATAGTCAATATTGGCGAACATCAAATAATCATAATTGCCGAATTCATCATCTACATGCTCGCTCCAGCTTTTATTTTTGCCCAAAATACGATAAATTCCCGTTCGGTCCTGACTTGCATCGTAATCGGTTCCGTTAAAATGTTCAAAATTCCATTGAAATGTGGAATACTGGCCCTGACGACCGGGGAACGTAAATTTAGTCCAGCCTTCGATATCGAACGGCTCGGAAATGACCTCATTGCGGTTATCCGGGTTGACCTCGACGACCTTGAATACTTCGGTTTCATCCGCGCCAGCTTTATGGTTCATGACCAGATCGACATAGACGGTCACGCCGTGACGAACGCAGGCGGTAACTGCCTCCAAAAGGTCTTCTCTGGTACCGTATTTGGTGCGCACCGCACCCTTTTGATCAAATTCACCCAGATCGTAAAGGTCATAGACGCCGTACCCCGTATCCTCGGGGGATTGGCCCTTGGTGACAGGTGGAATCCATATCGCATCAATTCCTTTGGCCTTCAATTCCGGTGCCAGGCGGGCAAGTTTCTTCCAATGGGAGCCGTCAGCTTCGACGTTCCACTCGAAAAACTGCATCATCGTATGGTTCCTTTTCATCATGCGTCCCTCCTTCATATATAACAAGTTACCCACCAAACAAGGGGGGCTAAACGTCAGGCGGTCAATAAGCTGCCGAATGAAGAACAGGGATCGCTGTATAACGTATGCTAAATGGTTAAAATTTGTTATACCTTGAGGGTGTATATATTCGATGGCTAGAAAAGGGAACGTGAAAACGGTAGAATGAATTTAACTTAACAAAAGTTCGGGTTTCAGGTATTTAGTAAACGTGAGCAATGGGGAAAGGAGGGGCGGGCATGACGGAATCGCAGTCAATCAGGAATGAAGCGGGCGAACCGCTGATGAAAAAATGTACGTATTGTCAGGAGCTGAAGCCTTTAACGGAATTTCAGCGCAGAACCGGTCGCCGGGCGGGTCCTTATTCCCGGCGTGGTCCTTGCCGTTCCTGCCGGGGGGTAACGGCACAAGAACGTGCGGCTGCGTCCGCTCCTTCCACTGAGGGGACACAGCCTCTCTCGGCTTTCCTGGCATCGCATGGCGATGGGTATGAGGCAGTCGTGCAAAAAAGCATGGAGGCGCCCGCACAGCCTGACCTGCAGCCTCAGCCGCCCCGCAGGAAGCCAGTCACGGATAAAGCCCGCGAGCGTCATCGACAACGGGTTCGGCATTTGCTCAGCAGGCTGAAGCCGGCGGATACCAAGTCCCTGCGGCTCAACCGTAACGGTATGATTCGGCTAAGGGGCAAAACCGATCAGGGGAGACGTTGGCATCAGGAGATTGAATTTGAATTGGCGGTTACCCTGGTCAGAGAGCGCATGGCAGTGGTTGTTAATCCGTACACCATCCGCAGACTTTACAGCAATAAGGAATTCCGTCAATATGTGCTCAAGCGTGATCGCTATACCTGTTTTTTCTGCGGGGGTTACGGCGATACCATTGATCATTTGCTGCCCCGTGCCAAAGGGGGGCACACGACGCCTGTCAATTGTGTATGTGCTTGCAACGAATGCAATCAATTCAAGGCGGCCCGCGATGTCGATGAATTCATCGAATCTGGTGTGCCGTTGCCATCTCCTGATGATCCCGATGCTCCTGAGGACTCTTTATGAACGCAGGGCGCTTCTGAGGGTGTCGGTTTCCCGACCTTTAATACAGCTCTATATTGGCACTCCCGCGAATCAGACTTACCCTATCTTCTTATAGAATGACCCTTTTTTAACGGTGAATTTGGACAAAAATCGAGTTTATTCTAATTTTTATCTAAAATAACAAATAAAAATTTGCGGAATTTTGTGCAAATTTAAAATTTTTTTCGACGATTGTGTTGTAAACAGTGTAATATAGAGGTATAGGGTTCCGTTTCGACCTGTTATAGTCACGAAGAAGCGCTTCGTGAGATACTCCGCAGCAGTAACAATAACAGAATACCGTCCGAGCAATATACAATTGGCATCTGCGATGATCAGTCTTGCCCTTTAGGGTATAGGCCGGTTTAAGCTGTGCTTCTTGTATGTTTAAGGGCGCGAATTCATTGAACGTTGTATTGCTAGAGTTTATGATACAGGTTACGAGAAAGGGATGGACTTCTATTTTCACAGTAAAGGAGGACGTTCACGCATGTCTGAAAACCAACAAGAGGTGGCCGTAACACAAGAAGCTACCAAAGAGTCTCGGGATGTATTGGACCAATTGATGAAACCGGAGGTTCAGCAATCGCTGACCGTGCTGGTAGAAAATCTGCCCAAGTTGACTGAAATGGTTACTTTGATGACCGACGCTTATGATGTAGCCCGCAGTTTGTCGACTGACCCTGTCTTTATCGGCGATATGAAAAGCTCCATGGGGGAGTTTGTGAAGCCTGTTACAGAGTCGGCTAAAGGTTTGGCTTCTGCTGCCATTGAAGCTAACGACCGCGTACAAACTACAGACGGCAGTGTAGGTCTGTTTGGTCTGCTCAAAATGCTTAAAGATCCAAATGTACAAAAAACGCTGCGTTTCAGCCAGGCTTTCCTGGATATTCTGAATGAGCGCCAACGCGAAAGTAAATAATTACCTGATCAAGAACGGAGGATGGACATGTCGAAGCAAATTTTGATCTTGGGCGGCGGATACGGCGGCTTGCTGGCCGCTCTGACAGCACGCCAGCATCTGGACGCTAGCCAAGCAACCATTACAGTGGTAAACCGCTTTGCGTCGCACCAAATTATTACGGAGCTGCACCGTTTGGCGGCAGGTACAATTGCTGAGAAAGCTGTTGCGCTTCCTTTGGAGAAACTGCTGCGTAACAAAGAAATTATCCTGAAAGTGGATACTGTTTCGGAAATCAAACCGGATGATAAGAAAGTAACTCTGGCCAGTGGTGCTACGTTGAGCTATGACGCTCTCGTTATTTCCCTGGGCAGCGAAACGGCTTACTTTGGTATTCCGGGACTGCAAGAACACAGCTTCACGCTGAAATCAGTGGCAGAAGCGAATCGTATTCGCGCACATGTAGAAGCTCGTCTGGATGCTTACAAGCAATCCGGCAACAAAGCGGACGCTACAATCGTTATCGGTGGTGGCGGTCTGACGGGTGTCGAACTGGTGGGCGAATATGCTGACAAGCTGCCTGCAGTTTGCCGTGAAAAAGGCGTTAACTACGAAGATATTAACCTGTATTGCGTAGAAGCTGGACCATCTATTTTGGCAGGCTTCCCTCAACCACTGGTTGATCGTGCAGTAACAAGCCTTGAAAAACGTGGCGTTCAAATCGTAGCCGGTGTTCCAATTACGGAAATGAAAGCCGACGAAGTTCTGCTCAAAGACGGACGTTCGATCCAAACGAGCACACTGGTCTGGACAGGCGGCGTACAAGGTAACGCACTGGTTGGCGCATCCGGTATTGAAGTGAACCGTGGTCGTGCAACCGTGAATGGTGCCTTGCAATCGACTTCCCACGAAGACATCTTCCTGGCTGGTGACAGCGCAGTGGTGTTCCCGAGTGGGGGCGAGCGTCCATACCCTCCAACTGCACAGTTGGCTTGGCAAATGGGCGAGACGGTGGGTTATAACCTGTTTGCTTACTTTAACGGAGCAAATATGGAACAATTTACACCTGTATTCTCCGGTACGCTGGGCAGCTTGGGCAGAACAGACGCGATTGGTACTGTAGGCGCGAATGGCACCCAACTGAAAGGCGCTGTAGCGACTTTGATGAAGGAAGGCAGTAACATCCGTTACCTGTCCCACATTAAAGGACTTTTTGCATTGGCCTATTAATATTTTCTTACTTTTATATGCTGTATTCAAAGAGAGTGCAATTCTGTGCTCTCTTTTTGTTTTGCAGTTTAATCTATTATAAACCAGTATATGTAAAATACCATGTTTATTTTTGGATATATGTTGTAAATTATGGTTGATATGATATTTCTGTGGCGATACACTAGTAACGACGAATAATAACGAGGAGGGCATTTATGAAAATCAGGTTACTAATCTGCCTTATGATTTTAATGAGTTTGGGTGCTACAAACACGAATTGGGCATCAGCTCAAGCTCAAGGCCAAACACCGATACACCTCAAGGTCAATGAACATTACGTCTTATATACCTACCCTGCATCACCCTTTGTGGATAAAAAGAACAGACTGCTTATACCGCTCCAAGCGGCAGAGGATATACTGGGCGGTAAAGTAACTTACAATGCAACGAGCAAAACCGCCACTGTCGATCTGTTGGGCCGTAATGTAACGGTCACCATCGGATCACCCGAAATATCGGTTAACGGCGAGCCAGTGACAATGGATACAGTCCCTATCATGAAAAGCAATGCGATGTTTTTACCGGTATCCATTCTGTTGAAAGATACAGATGCGAAGATGGAGTGGGATCCTAAGCGCGAATTATTGTCACTAAAGCACGATAGCTTTAACGAAAGCACGGTTCTTATGAAATTTAAGGGACAAGACCTGGCTCAGGTCATAGATGTGAACGCATTTAATCTTACTTCCTTTGATTGGGATCGAAAAAAAGGCGTATTGGATATTTATGCTACGTATGAGAGCAGCTTATCACCCGACTTCAAGCAGATCGACTTTAATCCTCTGATTGTGTATAGCAAAGGGGGCCATAGTGTAAATCCTTACTCTAAATTCAATATGAATTATAAAGTTAACATAACCAGCCACGGTAATTTGATTTATACCCAAAATATCGATACGACCAATGCGGATAAAGATTATATAAAATATATTACTTCCGTAGGCAGATTGATTCAATAATGGAATTCATGATGTTTGTATATCACAAAAAGCGACAAAGGCTCGAAAGCCTTTGTCGCTTTTTTAAAATAATCTTAGAAGGTAATGATTTGGCTGCTGTTCCCTTTATTGCGTACGTATCCGATAACTCTGTCAATGGACTCTCTCTCTTTAAGCTGATAAATAACGCCATCTGTCAGGCTGGTTCTTTGAGTGCCAGAGAGTTTATTCCAGTCATCTGAAGTTACATACACTTCCACGGTAGCTTCACTGCTGTCGCCTCTCACGGTGAAATCAAGGTTGATGCCGGCGTAGCTGCCGTATCTATCGGACAAATTACGCTGGATCGTGCTTGTATCCAAAGATGAAGCTATTTTTTTAATCGTAACATCGCCTTTGCTGTTAGTTGTAAAGGTTGCTAGTTTATCCCTATTACTGGAGTTCTTCACTGTGCCTTCAACGTCGGCATCTTTGTACTCTTTCAAAATATCGTCCACGATGTCCTCCAAATAGCTTTTCTGTCTGCTACTGGATAGGTCTTCCCATCTGGATTTTGTCATTTCGATGGTCACGGTAATATCTTTTTTGTTGCCATCCAGCGTGATATCCGAGTTCGTGTTGTAGGTATCACTGTAATCCTTGTTCAACTGCTTTTGGAGATCCTTCAGGGAATCAGAGCTGTTTTTGCTTGCGTCATCTTTTAGTGTCTGATTGTCTTTTTGCAATTGAGCAATGGTAGCGTCTTTAGTCGTGTTCGCTGCTTTCGCAGTATTTAGCTCTTGAGTCAGTGTTGTAATCTGGTTGTTCAATGCTGTAACCGTAGATTGATCAATTGGAACGCCGTTGTCAGCAATAACTACGCGTTTGTTCGTGCCGTCCCATTCTACTTTTTTATCCAGAGCTGTACCTGCCAGACGAAGCGGGAGATAAGTCACGCCATCCAGCATAAATGGTTCTGTTTTTGCATCATAAGGAACTTCAGTTCCGTTGTAGATGATTTTGATATTGTTATAAACTGCTTGGATCGGCTTAGTCACTTGTGCGGCATATGTGGATTGGCTGAAAAGAGCCCCGGATATGGCCAAGGCGGATACGGCAGTGATGATGACAGGCTTTTTCATAGATTTCAATGATTTCATTCGTCGGTCTACCCCTTTATTTAAGAATTATAGCCTAGTTCATAGTCTAGAGTAACATTAATGCCTACAAAATCCAACACGTTTGGAGGGATATTAGCAGTTGTGCTTATATTGGTTAGACGCAACAGCAACAGTAAAAGTTGCCCTGTTTTCGTAAAATTTTTTTGAAAAGTCGTCAAACAAAACAAGTCAAACAAAACAAGCCCGTTGCACAAGACAGCGAAGCTTGATGGGGAAAAAGTGCGTCAAAGCTCATATCCAAAGCACGGAATTATTTGCCGTCCTTCAACATGCTGTAGTTAGTCTTTACCCGAGCGAGGGTATAATGATGGATACAGGCCAAATCAGAACGTGAAATGGGGAGTGGGCGTATGCTTAAAATTTTGTTATTTATTTTTATTATTCAAATTATTTACGTGTCTGCGTATACATTGCGTATGATTTTGACGCTGAAAGGACAGAAGTACGTTGCTGCGCTCATAAGCACTGTAGAAGTTACGATCTATGTGCTGGGCCTGAACATGGTGCTTAAGTATTTGGATCAGGTGGCAAGTCTCGCGGTTTACGCCATCGGCTATGCGCTTGGTGTTCTCATTGGAGCATGGATTGAGGAAAAAATAGCGCTCGGCTACGTAACCGTCAAGGTGATCAGCAATGAGGTCAACGGAGGTATCGCTAATGCGCTGCGTGACAAAGGGTACGGTGTTACAGCCTGGCTGGGCAGCGGGCGGGATGGAGATCGGCTGGTGATGGAAATTTTGGCTAAACGAAAAAATCAGAACAAGCTGTACCAATCCATTCTGGATATTGACCCAAAGGCCTTTGTTATTACAGTGGAGCCGAAGCAGTTTCATGGCGGTTTCTGGACCAAGGCGATCCGCAAATAAACATTTTGGAAAAATACGCATATTTTTCAGAGGATGGAGCATATTAATACCCGCACAGGAGGGAATTAACAATATGCCAACAGGAACAGTCAAATGGTTTAATGCAGATAAAGGCTTCGGCTTTATCGAGACAGAGGGCCAGGATATTTTTGTCCACTACAGCGCTATCGAGGGCGAAGGTTTCAAGACGCTGGACGAAGGCCAGCATGTGGAATTTAACGTGGTGGAAAGCCAGCGCGGGCCGCAGGCGGAGCATGTCACCAAGACCAGCTAAAAACGGTCAGGATGAGCTGGATCAGAGGAGCCTCTTTGCCGTTTCATCGGCGGGGCTCCCTTCTAATGTAGGGGATTACCCCATAAAACCGAGGGGGGAATGTAGATGTACAGACGCCAGGCTCCGGAGATTATCCCAGAGGAAGATACGGCGATTTGGTCATGTACCAACGAGGGTTGCAACGGCTGGATGCGAACGGATTTCACCTTTTTAAGTGAACCGGTTTGTCCGTTCTGCCAAGCCTCCATGGGACAGGAAACGCGGATGCTCCCGATTCTCAATCGAACAGGCAACTCTTTTGTGGCCCAACGCTCCTGAGTAAAGGCGAGTACGTTGACCACGTGTATAGAAATCTATGAATGTCAAAAGCCGCTCCAGCGACATGCTGAGCGGCTTTTGGTTGTGAAGCTTTGAGAATAGGGGCCAATTGTCCAAATACAGTCCACATTCGATCAGGGCCTCTCCAAACGCTGAACGGAATCACGATACACAATGTGACCCTGTACAAGGACCCGGCCAAAACGACTGCCGGGATGGCTTATTTTTTTCATCATCGATTCAATGGCAGTACGTGCCATCTGTTCAATATCGACTCCGACGGTGGTCAGCTGTGGAACAATAAGGGTGGCATATACATCGTTGTCGAAGCCAACCACAGAGCAATCTTCAGGCACGCGGTAGCCCAGAGCCATGAGCTTTTGCACCAGGTTGTACGCGACCTGGTCACAGTTGCATACGAAGGCGGTCGGCAGCGGCTGGGGCAGCTCCATATCAACGTATACACCTTCGTCGTCCCGGTCACTGAGCACCCACTCGTTACGTAGGGGCAGCCTGTGCTCCAGCAAGGATTTATAGTAGCCGAGGAAACGATCCTGAATGCTACTGGTGGAATAAAGATTACCCACATATGCAATATCCCGGTGTCCCTGGGCAATCAAATAGTTGGTCAGCTCGTAGGCTCCATAAAAATTATCGGTTACTACGGAGTCGATATCGGCATGCTCATCATAAAAATCAAGGAACATTTTGGGCAGATCCATGGACTGCACCAGCTCGATATATGGCTTACTCACTTGTCCCAGAAGAATGAAGCCATCCACCTTGCGGTCGTAATAGATACGTGGCAGATGAAGCTGTTCTTCGTCCTCGCGATGGAGGATGTGAAGAATGCCGTAGTAGCCGTATTGCTCAAGTTCCCGCGAAATTTGCTGATAGATGTGCAGATAAAACGATTGGCCGGGGCCGGTAAAACGCTCGGGAATGACAACACCAATGTTATAGGTGAGGCCCTCCTTCATGGACTTGGCAGCGGTATTGAAACGGTAGCCCATTTCGCCTGCAAGCGTCTTGATGCGCTCCTTTAGCTCATCGCTAACTCCATCCTTGTCATTGAGCGCCTTCGACACGGTCACGCTGCTAACCCCCAGCTTATCTGCGATATCCCGCATCGTTACGTTGCTCTTCATTTCCTGTTCCGCCTTCCAATTTAAAAAAGATCAACATCAGCAGCATAGCTGTCCTGTAAACATAAAGATTAGCAGCATAGCTACCCAGAGAACAACCATTAGCCTGCGGATAACAGTTGTTCTCTGGATAGTATACATGGTTCCGCAGGCAGGATAAAGCTTGCGGCTTATGTCCGCTACGAAGAATGGGCTTGTGCTTGCAATAGCGCTTCATTGCGCTGAATCAGCTCACGTCGGACAGCGGCGCTGCCGAGTGAACGAAGTGGGTCAGGCGGTGTGTTGAACGTGTAGTCCTCCAAGCGGGCAACGGTCGTTGTTGCCACGTGGATACGGGTATCACTGGAGGCGTAGTAAATAAAGACTTCATTGTGCTCGTTAACCACTGCTCCATTGCAAAAAATAACGTTCGAGACATCCCCGACGCGCTCTTCATCATAGGGGGCTATAAAATGCCCGCCGGGCTTGGCGATGACGCACGAAGGGTCCTCCAGGCTGGTGGCAAAGGTGTACAGCACATATCGCAAGCCAGCGGCGGTATTGCGTACGCCATGAGCGATATGAATCCAGCCGCGGCTGGTCTTGACCGGAGCGGGCCCTTGCCCGTTCTTGGCCTCGTACACCGTATGATAGCAGCGCTCGTCAATCACTGTTTCGCTCTCAATCACAGGCTGTGTAATATCCTCGCACAGACCGAAGGCAATGCCGCCGCCCGAGCCGGTGGAAATAAATCCGTCCTGCGGACGCGTGTAAAAGGCGTATTGGCCGTTCACGAATTCGGGGTGCAGGACAACGTTACGCTGTTGCGGAGATTGGGTGGAGATATTCGGTAGACGGGTCCATGTGCGAAGATCGCGGGTACGGACCAGTCCGGCCTGAGCGACGGCGCTGGAGGTGTCGTGCGCTGGTGCATCAGGGTCCTTTTTCTCCGAACAATAAATGCCGTAGATCCAGCCGTCCTCATGCTTCACCAGCCGCATATCGTACATATTCGTTTCGTCCGGGTCGATATCGTCCCATATTAATGGAGCATCGATGAACCGGAACTGGTCAATACCGTTATCGCTTTCGGCCAAGGCAAAAAACGATTTTCGATCCAGCCCCTCGGTGCGGGAAACCAGAATATATTTGCCCTCATGATAGATCGCGCCCGGGTTTAGCGCTGCATTCACGCCCAGACGCTCCATGAAAAACGGGTTCGTTTGTGCATTTAGATCAAACCGCCAGTGCAGCGGGACGTGGTGGCGTGTGAGTACAGGATAGCGGTAGCGTTCGTAGATGCCGTTGTAAAAGGTGGTGCTGACCTCATTCGGGCGTGTAATCAGTTCCTCTTGCTGCGCAAGCAGCTTATGGTATTGGGTATGAATCATTTCGTTCCCGTCCTTTCCAGCATTTCGATGCAAAATCGGCTGTTGTGATATGGGCATTTCCAAGGGCCTGCAATCTCTCTCGAATCAGGCTTGCCATCCGCTTGAACGGACCAAAACCATTCACCTCCGGGGCGTGAATCTACAATATACTGCCGAGTGTAGGCCCACAAATCCCGTACAATCTGTAAGAAACGTTCGTCCTGTGTGCGTTGATACGCATTGTAAAAGCCGACGATTCCTTCTGCCTGTACCCACCATATTCGCGAGGTGTCTACCCGATCGCCTTCCCGTTCGTTGATCAGTGAACCATCTGGCTGAACAGCACGCTCGGCTACCGCATGGGCGATATCCACCACCATGTCTACATATTCCGGGGGATGGTGCCCCAGTACGTTCATAGCTTCCTCAATCAGCCAACTGGCTTCAATGTCGTGGCCGTACGAGGTCAGGTCGAGCAGAGAGCGCCAGTCACTGTCGAAAAATACCCGCAACCGCCGGGCGGAAGCATCGTAAATACGGCTGTATAAAATGTCCAGTACATTCACCAGTGCATCTCGCACGCTTTCATCCGGCCATACGCGCAGCAACTGGGTATATGCTTCCAGAACATGAATATGGGTATTCATGGTGATATGCGCGGTAACCCCGTTTTCGCTGAGTAGCTCATTAGGCCGCGTGTTCCACATCCGGTCAAATTGTTCACCGTATGCCTGGCGGGTGCGATCATATCCTTTTTGCTCCAGCAGGTGAAACAGCTCCTTGGCTAGTGACAGGGCATCCGGGTCGCCCGTTGCCCGCGCATATTCGGATAAGGCATAAATGGCGAATGCCTGCGCATAGACGTGCTTGCACGTGTCCGCTGGACGGCCCGTGTGATCTGCCATCCAGTACATGCCTCCATATACCGGGTCTATCAGGTGCTCTTGCAGAAACAGGAAAGCGTGTCGTGCGGCATCCTTATAGATGCGTTCCCCGGTCACGCGGGCTGCCGCCGAGAATGACCAGAGTAACCGTGCAGTGGCAATCCCGCCCTTGTCCGCCTTCGTATGGATGTGCAGATCGACATCCACCTCACCATAAAATCCACCGTGCGCTTCATCCTTCAACCTTAGCCAGAACGGGAGTATATGATCCTTCCATTCCTGTCTGATCTCATGTAGCAACGTGTCCAAGAGGCACAATCCTCCTTTGTAAATTTTATTAGGTTATCGTTAACTTTATTTAAAATCATAATCACGTATTCTAAAGCTGTCAACTCTCCTGATCAGTAACAGTTACCTCAAGGCTAATGGTTATGAATCAGGGCAGCTGTGCTGCCGTGTTTTGTCCTAATTATCACTTTATAAATAGCATATTGTCATTTTAAATACATTCGAAAAATAATAAAATTGACATAGTAAGCGTTATCATAATAAAATGATTTTGTTAGTTTAACGATAACCTTATTTCAAAAAACAGGAGGGGTCGTTTTATGAAGTTGTCCAAGGTTTTGGTGCCGTTACTATCGGTGCTGTTGTTAGCGGGGGTGTTTGCAGGATGTGCCCCAAAAGGATCAGATACGCCAGCAGCCAGCTCTGATCCGAAGGATGTGGAGGGTGAAATCACGGTCATTACACAACGGACAGATATTGTGGATACAGTGTTTCAGGACTACGCCAAGGAATTTAACAAGCTATATCCGAATGTGAAGGTCAATTTTCAGGCGTTAGCCGATTATGAGAGCCAAATTAAAATTCGGATGGGGACCAGAGATTACGGAGATGTCTTGCTTATTCCTACCAGTATTCCCATTGCAGAGCTTCCCGACTTTTTCGAGCCGCTGGGCACTTACGAGGAGATGAAAAGCAAGTATACCGGCATTGAAGAACGTATGGTGGACAATAATGTCTACGGTATTCCGGTAGCGATGACATATTCCGGTGTGATTTATAACAAAAACGTGTTCAAGGACGCGGGAATCACGCAGCTTCCTAAAACCCCGGATCAATTTTTGAAAGCGCTACAGCAGATTAAGGACAAAACCAAGGCCGTGCCGCTGTTTACGAACTATGCCTCCGGGTGGGCACTGACCCAGTGGGAAGCTGATTTGGCTACAGTGGCGGGTACGAAGGAATATGTGAATGTCACACAGCCGAATACAGACGACAATTTCACGAAGGGTCAGCCTCACTATGAGCTGTATAAGATCATGTACGATGCGGCTAAAAATGGTCTGATCGAAAAAGACCCGACCACCACCGATTGGGAGACCTCCAAGGCGGATTTGGCTCAAGGCAAAATCGGTACGATGGTACTCGGCTCCTGGGCCATTGACCAGATCAAAAGCACAGCCACCAACAAGGATGATGTCGGCTTTATGCCGTTTCCGACCAATGCCTCCAAGGTGCTTGTTCCGCTGGCAGGTGATTACAACCTCGGCATTAACGTAAATAGTGAAAATAAAGCAGCGGCCCGTGCCTGGGTGGACTGGTTTACCGAGAAGTCCAACTATGCTGTAGAGCAGGCGGGCAGCATCAGTCCGCTACAGGGTGCTAAATTGCCTGAAATTTTGAAGCAATACGGAGATCAGGGAGTTGTCTTTGAAACGCTCACTCCTTCCCCAAAAGGACAAGAAGGAATTGTTGATAAAATCGACAAAAAGGGAGAAATCGGCTTGTGGCAGCCGGATTTCAAGAAACGCATTATTGAGGCAGGCGTCGGTAACCGCCCTGAATCGTATGACACCATTATGAAGGATCTGAACGACGCATGGGTGAAGGCGCGAGCTGAAGTGGCTGCGAAGGCAGCCAAATAGTCATCTGAGCTGACGATTAGAAAGGATTGACGTAGCAGTCGATGGACGGATAGCCAGGAGGTGCAGCATGTTTAAATTTTCGAATCTCAGTTACTCCAAACAAAGATTGGCGATTATTGTAGCCTTTTCATTTATTCCGCTGGCGCTGCTGGTCACTTTTGCTTACTTGCCGGTGATCAACATGTTCAAATACAGCTTTTCGGACTGGAACGGCTATAGTAAGCGTCTGGAATATGTGGGCTTTGAAAACTATATCAAAATCTTTACCGACCCTGAGTATTTCTCGGTGTTTAAGGTCAGTCTGTATTACTTTGTCGCTACGTTTGTACAGATGGGGCTGGCCCTTTATTTTGCAACCATTCTCAGCTTTCAAACCTGGTTTAAAAATGTGTTTAAGGGCATTCTATTTTTCCCTTCCCTGATGAACGGGGTGGCTATTGGTTTTATTTTTCTATTCTTCTTCAAGCCGGACGGCACCCTGGATACACTACTTCAGGCACTGGGGCTGGGCTCGTATATCAAGCTGTGGCTGGGCAATCCGGAGATTATCAACATTTCGCTGGCTGGCACGTCGATCTGGAGATACATGGGCTTTAACTTTATTGTGTTTCTCGGTGCGATTTCCTCCATATCAAGTGATCTGTACGAAGCGTCTGATATGGACGGGGCCAACCGCTGGCATCAGTTCCGGTACATTATTTTGCCGAGTATCAAGCGGATTTTACAGCTGAATCTCATCTTGGCGATTAGCGGTGCGATCAGCGCATTCGATATTCCGTATATTATGACTGGCGGCTCTAATGGCAGTAAAACGTTCGTCATCCAAACGATTGATGTGGCGTTCAAATACAGTAAGGTCGGTCTGGCCTCAGCGATGGCCGTTATTTTGCTGCTGATCGTGATTGTAGTTACATTGCTTCAACGTTTGCTGATTCGGGGGGAGGAGGATTAACCGTGTATATGCTGAAAAGAACGCTGGCAAGCAGCATCAAGTATGCCGCGCTTTTGCTGGGTGCGTTCGTCGCACTGCTGCCTATTGTCGTGATTTTATTTGCTTCCTTGAAAACGAAGGCTGAATATGCGGCAACCAGTCCTCTGACTCCCCCGGTGAACTGGCTGAATTGGGCGAACTACGCCAAAGCCTTTGTGAACGGTAATATGCTAACCGGATTTGTGAACACAGCCTTTATTCTACTGATCTCGATCATCGGGGCCACGCTGACGGGCTCGATGATTGCGTATATTTTGAACCGTTTTAAATTCAAGGGTAAAAGTCTCATGCTTGGGGCGTTCCTGCTCGCAACCCTCATTCCGGGGGTAACGACACAGGTATCGACATTCCAAATTATCAACAAGCTGGAGCTGTTTAACACGCCTTGGGCGGCGATTCTGTTGTATTTGGGGACCGATATTATTGCGGTGTATATTTTTCTGCAATTTCTGGATTCCATCGCGGTGGCACTGGATGAATCGGCCATGCTGGATGGCGCCTCCTATCTGACGATCTACTGGCGCATTATTTTGCCCCTGCTAAAGCCTGCCATTGTGACCGTGATTATTATCAAGGGCGTTAATATATACAATGATTTTTATACCCCGTTCCTGTATATGCCCAAAACAAGCCTTCAGGTCATATCGACGGCGCTGTTCAAGTTTAAAGGTCCTTATGGCTCGCAATGGGAAGTGATTAGCGCGGGTATAATCATTGCTATTATTCCGACGTTAATTGCGTTTTTGTCACTACAAAAATATATCTATAACGGGTTCGCGCAAGGCTCGGTGAAATAGGAATTGCGAATAAAAAAAGGTCTCGGTGAGAGGAGAGTATACGTATGAGTAAATTGAATGTAGATCTGGATGCAGGTAACGTACGAATTGTAGGAGACAGCCTACCGGAAATGCCGTGGCAGGATAAACCTGTAGGCAGCGAAGCTCCGGTATGGAGACATACGGAGAATCCGGTCATTGGACGGAATCCGGTGCCGGGCATTGCCCGTATTTTCAATAGTGCAGTAGCCCCGTATGAGGGACGGTTTGTGGGGGTGTTTCGGACCGAAACGATTAATGGACGCCCGCATTTGCATCTGGGCTGGAGTGACGACGGGCTGGCTTGGGACATTGAAGCGGAGCGGCTGCATTTGGTTGATGAGGAAGGGAATGACTACCAGCCTAATTATGCATACGATCCGCGTTTGGTTCGCGTGGAGGACACCTATTATATCATCTGGTGTACAGATTTTTACGGTGCGGCGTTGGGGATAGCGCAAACGAAGGATTTTAAAAGCTTTGTACGATTGGAAAATCCATTCCTGCCGTTTAATCGCAACGGTGTGCTATTCCCCCGCAAACTAAACGGAAACTATGTGTTGCTATCTCGTCCGAGTGACAGCGGTCATACGCCATTTGGCGATATTTTTCTCAGTGAAAGTCCGGATCTGGTGTATTGGGGCAAGCACCGTCATGTGATGAGCAAGGGCGGACAGGGCTGGTGGCAATCAGTGAAGATTGGCGGCGGACCGGCTCCGATTGAGACGACCGAGGGTTGGCTCATGTTCTACCACGGCGTGACGGGCACGTGCAATGGGCTGGTATACAGCATGGGAGTAGCTGTTCTTGACCTGGATGATCCATCCAAGGTTAAATATCGTTCCTCCAATTTCGTGCTGACCCCGGAGGAATGGTACGAAGAAAGGGGCTTTGTGCCGAATGTGGTGTTCCCGTGTGCTACGCTGCATGATGCGGACACCGGACGGATTGCGATTTATTATGGAGCCGCCGATACGTATGTAGGTGTTGCATACACGACAGTGTCCGACATGATGAAGTATGTCATCGCAACGGATGAAGTGGTTGCAGACGACCGTGAGTCAGGCCGGATGTAGGAGGGAATGACGAATGCCGGAGGATATGTCTTTACAGCAATTGCAGTCGTATACGGGCAGTAGCCCGAAGCCGTCGGATTTTGATTCATACTGGGAGCGGGCCTTACAGGAGCTGGAGCAGCAGCCGCTAGATTACACGCTGGAGCCAGCCGATTTTGTCTCTCCGCTAGTGGAGTGCTACCATCTGTATTTTACGGGGGTAGGCGGAGCGAAGGTTCATGGCAAGCTTGCCCGGCCCAAACAGGTTACGGGAAAAGGCCCGGCTCTGGCCATGTTCCACGGATACTCCTGTGACAGCGGCGACTGGTTCGACAAGGTGAGCTATGCCGCGCACGGGTTCACCGTGCTGGCCCTGGATTGCCGGGGGCAAGGGGGGCTGTCCGAGGATAACTTGCAGGTTCAGGGAACGACAATTCGCGGGCATATGATTCGGGGGGTTGACGACCCGGACCCGGACCGATTGTATTACCGCAATGTATTTCTGGATACAGTGCAGACGGTGCGCATTCTGATGTCGATGAAGCAGGTAGATCCTGATCGAATCGGCGCATTCGGCTGCTCCCAAGGGGGAGCATTAACGGTTGCCTGCGCTGCATTGGAGCCACGTGTGCGTGCAGCGGTTCCGGTATATCCGTTCCTGTCGGACTATAAAAGAGCCTGGGGGCTGGATGCCACCACATCCGCATATGAGGAGCTGGTGTATTATTTTCGCTGGTTCGATCCAAATCATGTGCGCGAGGAAGAGCTATTTCACCGATTAGGCTACATCGACATTCAACATTTGGCAGATCGTATTCGTGGTCGGGTGCTATTTGTGACGGGGTTGTCGGATACGGTTTGCCCACCCTCCACACAATATGCGGTGTACAATAAAATCGTATCGGACAAGGAAATGCTTCTTTATCACGAATATGGTCATGAATACTTACCGCATCTGTCGGATCACGCCATGAACGAATTTTTACAGCTTTAGGGGGTTGAACTTCGGGTTAGGCTCCTTTATAGTAATATCTATAACCTTCGTGATGCGTGATCAATGAATGTCCCATTTGTATAACCTCAATAATATGGTTTGAGGGTCTCTACCAGGAACCGATAAATCCTGATTACAAAAAATGTGCGTCTTGTACATTTCTTGTGGTCAGGATTTTTTTGCGTGATACGAGGGATTTACATGACAGCAAAGGAGCTTATGTAATGAACTTTAAAGTAGTTATTTTGACGATTGCGACCTTTACGGTCGGGCTGGTGGAGTTAATTATCGGTGGCGTTCTGCCGCAGATTGCACAGGACTTGAATGTCTCCGTAAGCACGGCGGGCCAGCTTATTATGATCTATGCGCTCGTATACGCTATTGCCGGGCCGACTTTATTGGCACTGACCGCCAGAATTGAACGAAAAAGGCTGTACCTATGGTCAATGTTTATTTTTATTCTGGGAAGCCTGTTGGCCTTCTGGAGTCCGAATTATGCAGTCTTATTTATATCCCGTATCGTTACCGCCGCAAGTGGATCGCTGATTGTAACGTTATCGCTGACGATTGCTGTCAAAGTGGTGTCCAAGGCTTATCAGGCCCGGGTTCTCGGTGTTATCTCCATGGGGGTAAGCTCGTCCATTGTGCTTGGTATCCCAGCCGGGGTGCTGATTGGAAATGCGTTTGGCTGGCGGGTGCTGTTCCTAATTATCGCCGTGTTGACGGTAGTTGCTATGATCGTCATGAACTTGTTTATGGAACGGATTCCGACGGAACATGCCGTGCCGATGCGTGAGCAACTGAAATCCTTGAAAAATGTTAAAGTGATCAGTGCCCATCTAGTAACTACGCTGACGTTGGCGGGTCATTACACACTATATGCGTATTTCACTCCATTTCTGGAGAACATGATGGGCTTGAACGCATCGTGGATTAGTGTCGCCTATTTTGTATTTGGACTTTCGGCCGTTGGGGGCGGTTTTATTGGCGGCTCGTTGGCGGATCGTTTTGGCACAGCGAAAAGTATTTTGATTATTGTGGGCGTATTTATCGCCGTGATGTTCTTGCTGCCATTCTCGATTCACTCGATGTATGTATTTGCGCTGTTGCTGATCGTTTGGGGTATATTAAGCTGGGCCTTGTCCCCGCCGATGCAGAGCTATCTCATCGAAAATGCCCCTGAATCGGGTAGTATTCAGCAAAGCTTCAATTTCTCCGCTCTCCAGATCGGGATTGCTCTCGGGTCAGCCCTGGGTGGTGCGGTGATTGAGCATAGCGAATCTGTTGCTACGAATGCCTGGGTAGGCGGGGCTTTTGTGATTGTAGCTTTTGTATGCGGCGTATTTTCGATTACCAGAACCGGAATAGCCCAAACAGTTAGTGGGCACGGGCACCAATCCATTTTATAGCTCGATACGACATCGCCCTCTTTTATAAGGCGGGAAACTATGCTATACTACACACAATTATGAAGAAGGAGGTGAGGTAGGTGAATCACGAGATGCTGAACAACCGTATTAGCCAGCTGCCGATTGCTATGGCTGGCATTATGCATACTTTTCCGTACAACGGGAGAAGTCTGTCCAATTTTAATTATACGGTTGTAAACATCGCGAGAAGACGCCTACCTTAACTCAAACGGATTGCTGTACCATCCAAAGAGTCGCGGGCTACTAGCTCCTGCGGCTCTTTTTGTGTTGCCCAGGTGAGGGTCTTCCTAAATAAAGGAGAGCCTAAACATGTATATCGTGAACGGTCAACAATTGAAAAAATACCACGGTGCCAATCTGATTCTGGACGGTACATCGTTTGATATTCATACGGGGGAAAAGGTGGGACTCATCGGTCGCAACGGAAGCGGTAAAACCACCCTGTTACGCCTCATTGCGCGTTTGTCCCGACCGAATGAAGGACAGCTCGTCATCGCCAAGGATACGAAAATCGGCTATTTGCCACAAATCCCGGCGGAGTTTGAACACTTGAGCGTGTACGAAACGCTGGCTTACGCCTATCGTGAGCTGAAGGATTGCCGCAATCAGATGAGCGAGCTGGAGCGTGCAATGTCTGATCCGGTTGTAGCCACGGATGCGGATCGTTTGGAAAAGCTGCTGCAATCGTATGCTGCCTTGCAAGAACGGTTTGAGCGCAATGGCGGCTATGAAATGGATGCGAATATCGATCAGGTAGCCGACGGGCTGCGTATTCCCAAAGCGATGTATATACGCAGCTTCGGTTCGCTGTCCGGCGGTGAGAAAACGAAAATTGCACTCGCGTCCCAGCTGATCGGACGACCGGATCTGTTGCTGCTGGATGAGCCGACCAACCATTTGGATTTAAAAGGTCTGGAATGGCTGGAGCAATTTTTGCAAGGCTATACGGGCGCATGTGTTGTTGTATCCCATGACCGTTATTTTCTGGATCGGGTTGCCGTCAAGATGATTGAGCTGGAGGATGGCGAGGCGTTTACGTACTATACGAATTACAGTGGCTACGTCAAGGAAAAGGAAGAACGGTTGCTGCTGCAATTTGAGGATTATAAGGAACAGCAAAAGCGGATCAAGAAGATGAAGGAGGCCATTCGGCGTTTTGAAGAGTGGGGCCGCAATGGCGACAACGAAAAGTTTTTTAAAAAAGCGAACTCGATCCGTAAAGCATTAGAGCGCATGGAACTGGTGAAGCGGCCTGTACTGGACCCGCAAGGGGCTGAGTTTAATTTGAGGCTGGAGGACCGTTCGGGTCGGCGGGTGCTGCATTTCGAAGAAATGGCCAAAGCCTACGGGGAGCGCCAGATATTAAAAGGTGCTACAGGAAGCCTGGAATTCGGCGAAAAGGTCGCTCTGCTAGGAGATAACGGTTCGGGAAAAACGACGCTGCTCAAGCTGCTGCTCGGTCAGGAGAGCGCGGATGCAGGCATGGTGCAATGGGGCGCACGTGTGGAGTATGGATATTTGGCACAGCAGGAAAGAGAGCGGGATAGCCGTGCGACCGTGCTTGTGTACTTCAAGGAAGAAGCGGGTGTCGAGGAAGGTGAGGCACGCGGATTGCTGGCGAAGTATTTGTTCTACGGAGCAGATGTGTTTAAGCCTGTTAGCATGCTGTCCGGTGGAGAATGGTCCCGCTTACGGCTGGCATTGCTGGTTATGAAAAAGCCGAACTTGCTGGTGCTGGATGAGCCGACCAACCATCTGGACATCGACTCACGCGAGGCGCTGGAGGAAGCGCTGGACAGTTACACGGGAACCGTGCTGGCGATTTCGCATGATCGTTATTTTGTGAACAAGCTGGCCGGGCGCGTCTGGGAGCTGGAGGACGGAAAGCTGGCCTCTTATCTGGGCGGCTTCGATGAATACCGGGCGAAGAAGCGGGAGCTGGAACACGCCCGCTTCCTGAGCGCAGGAGATGCCGGGGCACGCACGGCATCCGGAAGCAAAGCCGCCGCAGGTGGCGGCTCTGGCTTGGGCGGGGCTGCACCTGTCAGTGCAGCCAGCAATGGGACGGCTTCGGCTGCGCGGACAGAAGTGCCAGCCGGGGCCGATGCGAGCCGCACGCGTCCGAGTGCGGCAGGCCGTTTGGACTCGCCCGCCGCAGGTGGCGGGTCGTCCGCTGGCACGGGGGCACGCGGAGCGAAGGCCGCGAAGCCGTTCCGGCCGCCCGCCGTATCCAGCGAACGGCTGGAGCGGGCGATTGCCGCCAAGGAAGCGGAATTGGCGGCGGCGGATGCCGAGCTAGAGCAGCTCGGCACAAGCGACGACACTGCACGCATGGCGGAGCTGTGGGATGCGCGTGAGCGACTGCAAGCGGAGCTGGACACGTTGCTCGGCGAGTGGATTGAATTGTCATAAGTGGTAGGCTAGTTACTAAATAGACAACGGTTTATTTTATATAGAGGGTAGCCCTGAGGTGGAACGTTCACCGAGGGGCTACCCTCTTGCTGTGTAAAGTCATCATTATCGGTAATTTAATAACCATTTATTAAAATAATTAGTATTAATGAATTGTTATATTTTTATTTTACATATAAAGAAAGTTGTTTACATTTCGCAACATGTGATATTTTTTAATCTGTATAAATAATATGAGGCACTGTTAAATGAAGTTTATGTTGTCAATAAAGATTTTACATATCAAATGCACCGTTGGAACTATTTTGTGATTTGCTTGTGGATGGAGGGGATAGTATGTCGGACTCCTTACTGGAGGTCAGTCAAGTAATGAAAAAAATGGGGAAAAGAAATTTATTGGATGATGTTTCATTTAAGCTTCAGAAAGGAAAGATATATGGATTTATTGGGCCTAATGGAGCAGGCAAAACAACAATGATGCGTATTATGACTGGATTAATGCAGCCAACCAGCGGCTCTGTAAAGATAGCTTCATATGATGTACACACAGATCGGGAAAAGGCGCTGTCCAAGGTGGGTGCTATTATTGAATCTCCGGTCTTTTTTGATTATATGACAGGCAGGCAGGTTCTGCGTAATTTGTCACGGTTGCACTCTGAAATTGCGCCCTCAGATCGGGAGATACATATCGAAGAGTTGCTTACAAAGGTGAGGCTGGAAACGCGGGGGGATGACAAGGTGAAAACCTATTCCCTGGGAATGAAGCAAAGGCTAGGCATTGCGCAGTCCATGCTGGGTGCTCCTGAACTTCTATTGCTGGATGAACCGTCCAATGGGCTTGATCCCATGGGGATGAGGGAATTGAGAGATATTGTGCTTCATTTGCGTGATTCAGCGAATTATGCCTTTTTTATCTCCAGTCATCTGTTGGATGAATTGCAACAGATGTGTGACGAACTCATTGTAATTAAAGAAGGCAGGCTGGTTTGGCAGGGGCCTGCTGATCAACTGGTAAAGGAAGGCCAACGGCTGGAGGATGCCTTTATGGGATTAATGGGACTATGAAGCTATTAATATACAGTGAGTTCGAGCGATTATGGAGACGAAAGTGGTTCTGGCTCATGGTTTTATGTACACCGATGCTAGCCTATTCGACAGGAGTATATTTTTTGCGCACGATGAAGGTCCCTGTAGAGGTATTATCCTTAAACTTTGTCGTTACTGGTCTGCGTGAGAATTTGTTTTTAGCATGCAACATAGCTGTGGCTGCTTTAGCTGCAGCTATATACACAGAGGAATTTCGAAGCGGGCAACTGCGTTTGTTATTTATGCGCCGATTTACCCGCGGTCAGATTTTCTGGAGTAAGTTACTTGTTTTGAATGCTTCTATCTTGCTTCTTCTCATTGCATTTGCAATATCCTCGCAGGTGATTGTTGAAGTATGGACTCTTTCATATGATATAAGTGATGCGGGGCTGTCCGGATCTCAAGGACTACAGATGCTTGAATACTATGGTTGGGCGCTTGCCTCGTTATTAGCAATAAGCTCCTTCTACTGCTTTGTCGCTATGCACAGCAAGAGTGTAACGTATGCCATCGGTGTTTGTATGGTATACAATCTGGGCTCTCTGTTGTTTGATTCATTGTATTTAAAATTGGCCTCTTTCGTTTCTCATATACCCTATTTATACAATGTAATCACGTTTATGATTATTCCGTTTATGCAGCATACAGGATTAGATAGGTCTTTAATGGGGAACTTGTCTGTGAATGGAGCCATTGTCACCGTTGTTAGTCTATATATTATTTTTTTTACTTGGGGTGCATATCGCCGTTTTGTGACCGATGATTATCTGTATTAGGGGGATTTCTTCATGCTGAGAATCTGGCGAAGTGAGATGGAACGAATTTGGAATCGCAAATCCACTCTTTTATTATATATAGCCTATATATTAATCGTGGTTGTAATTATATGTAGCCATAAAGTAACGGGTACGAAGGTCTTACGTTTTGGTGAAGGAACTGTGGCCGTAAATAATCTGAACCTGCCGTGGCTGATGATGAGTGAGGTTGCTTTATTTCTAATTACAGCAATCCTGCCCATTCTGTATGTGGATCAGTTAAGCGGCGATCTCTATTCCGGAGCGTATAGGCTATATATGTTACGACCGTATCGACGTTTTCAGTTTTGGCTTGCCAAGTTGCTCGCACTATCAGCCTCGACGGGCATTTTTATGGGGACAAGCCTGCTTATAGGTGTACTCACAGGATGGTTGTTCTTCCCGCATAGCTCTACTTTTTTTAAATATGGTTCATCAGATGCCTCTCCCCCATCAGATGCCATACTCTACATACTTGTGTTTTATTTGGTATTAACGCTGGTTTGCTTTAAGAGTAGAGAACTCCTTTAATTTTTGGATGTGTGCAGGAGGATTAATTCTGGTAAGTATCATTATTAGTTTTACACGATGGCAAAAAAAGATTGTTTAGAAATAGGGCTTTGTAGCCTGAACATCATAAAAGTTAAAAAAGATCCAATCGACCGCTTGAGGATCGGTTGGATCTTTTTTAACATTAATTCCTTCTGAGACTCTACCTCAGTACACCGAAGCTGTCTTCGAGGTGTTCTTAATGCCGTTGGCATCGTTCAATATGATATTGCCCCATGCCGTCGGTGTTTTCCAGTCGCTGCTGTTCACAAGGTCAAGCCATGCGTTCTCACTGTTATTGCCCGTCCAGGACCAGGCCAGATAGCCAATGCCTTTGGCTTGGGATTGCTTCATGACCTCATAAGGGTTCACGGTGGTGCCCAGATTGTTGTTGCCATTGTTGTAGTTGTAGCCAAACTCGCCCACGATTACAGCCAGCCCCTTGTCCTTAATGGCTTGCAGCTCGGAGCCGATTTTGCTGGAATCATTGTAGTTGGCGTACATATGGACGGAGAACAGCAAATTATGGTTCGGATCATGCTGTAATAGCTCAACGCCATGGGCTTTAATCGGGGAAGCATATTGTCCCCAACCGGAGCCGTCGATCACAATTGTATTCGGCAAGCCTGCGTTGCGCAGTGTGGTGATCGCCGTTTTATAAGCGTCTCGCCATGCGGCGTCGGTGAGGTTGTGGTCACCCCACTCATTCGCGATATTCACGAGTACGTATTTCTGGTTATCGGCCAGTATTTTTTTTACCGCTGGATCAGCGAAATAACGGGCCATATCGTTCAAACGGTTGGCGTCATTGCTGCCCGTAACATCATGCAGTTCAACGACGGAAATCAGCTTGAGCTGTTTAGCGCGGTTGATAATTTGCTCCAGTCTTTGTGCTGATCCATTCGTTTGCCACACAATGCGAACGGTGTTGGACTTTGTCGCCGCAATGCTATCCAATGCCTGATAGGCCTGTGTATCAAACCAGATATGAGGGTTATTCACTCCACGCATGACAAAGGTATTTCCGTTAGCATCCTTCAGGCTGGTTCCGCTTACATAAAACCCCGAGGCTGCAAATGATCTACCTCCATTCAACAAACCAATGCCGGAAAAAAGCAGCAATACTGCAGCGAATACCAGTACCTTTTTACCATATAACCGCCAATCTCTCACAAACGAACGCCTCCTCCTCTATAGTCCAGTTAATCTTATGTTAGAAATGGATACATATGCCACAAATTGTAATGTTGAAATAGGGTGCATCGTTTCTTTTCCGTAAGGGACGGGTATTAATTGTCTAGTCACGCAATAGATTGACATAGGGGAAAAGGAGGTAGGAGTATGTGGAAATGGGGCAAGAGGCTGTCAATACTAGCTTCGATACTTCTAATTGCGATTATTGTAAGCGCATGCAATAAGGGCGACACGTCAGGCAAGGTGAAGATTGAATTTTTCCAGAACAAGCCGGAGGCCAAGGGTTCCTTCGATAAGCTGATCTCCCAATTCAATCAGGAGCATCCTGGTATTGAAGTGACACAGGTCAACCCGCCGGAGGCAGAGACGGTGTTGCTGACCCGGGTTGTCAAAAATGATGTACCTGACATTGTGGGGCTTGGGGCCACCGATACTTATTCCATTTTGGCCCAGAGTGGTATTTTTACGGATTTGGCGAATACGGAGCTGCCGCGTACCGTGGACCCAATCTACCTCAAAATGCTCAAGGATGTGACCGGGGCTGATCCTGTGTACGGAATTCCTTACGCTGCCAATGCGAATGGTGTGATGTACAACAAAACACTTTTCAAGGAAATGGGATTACAGGTGCCCAAAACATGGGACGAATTGATCGCAACGGCACAAAAGATCAAGGCTGCTGGCAAAATCCCGTTCTATTTTACATATAAAGATGATTGGCAGACGAACCTTCCCTTCAATGCGCTTGGCCCAAATCTGGTGGGCATTGATTTTTTTCTGCAACGGCGTGCCAATCAGGTCACCTTTCAGGATAAGTACCGCGAGGTGGCAGAAAAGCAACTGGAGCTGCTGAAATACGGACATGGCGATAATTTTGGCAAAAACTATGCGGATGGGAACCGTGCCTTTGCTAATGGACAGGGGCTTATGTACATCCAGGGCTCATGGGCGATATCTGAAATCCGCAAGGCGAACCCGAAGGTGGAGCTTGGGTTCTTCCCGTTACCGACAGGGAACGATGAAAAGGCTGTCAAGCTGGTGTCCGGTATAGATACACTGTTAGCCGTTTCGGAGAGCACTCCGCATAAAAAAGAGGCCGAGGAGTTTATTGCCTTCCTGTTGAAGCCAGAGAACAGCAAGCAGTATATCACGGAGCAAACGCTGTTTTCAGCGGTGAAGGGAGTCACGCAGGATGATCCGAGTGTAGCGGAGCTGCTGCCGTATTTTAAATCCGGGCGTGTCATTGATTTTGCCGATCATTATATTCCGAAAGCCGTACAGTTAAACTCCATTGTGCAGGCCTTCCTGCAAAACGGAGACATCGACGCTTATCTGGCGAAGCTGGACAGTGAATGGGATAAGGTGGCTAACCGCCGATAGGGGAGGAGGATAAGACATGAACAAGCGACTAACGGCTTTCTATTGGATGACTGTGCCGGCTGTCCTGTTGTTTTTTATATTTTTGACATTGCCTGCTTTGCAGGGCTTTTATTATTCGCTCACGAACTGGAACGGCTTTGGTCATCAATATCACTTTGTCGGGTTCAAAAACTATGTCAACCTGTTTCAGGACGATAATGTGGGGAACGCATACTGGTTTACCTTCAAGTTTGCCATTGTGGTCACGATTGCGATTAACGTCCTCAGTTTGCTGATTGCGCTGGGGCTGAATGCTAAAATACGGTTCCGTAACTTTTTCCGGGGTATTTATTTTCTGCCTAATATTTTGAGTGTGCTGATTGTCGGGTACATATTCAATTACTTGTTTTCGAACGTATTTACGATTTGGGGGCAAAATTTAGGCATTACCTCTTTGTCGACCAACATTTTGGGCAGCGAACAGTTGGCTTGGGTGGGAGTTGTGATCGTAGCTGTATGGCAGGGGATTGCCTTTAATACGATTCTGTATCTGGCCGGGCTGCAAACCATTCCAACAAGTCTGTACGAGGCATCCAATTTGGACGGTGCAGGCAAATGGCGTGAATTCTGGAGTATTACCTTTCCGCTGATTGCCCCGTTTTTTACGATCAATATGGTATTGGCGATGAAAAATTCACTCATGGTGTTCGACCAGATCGTGGCCTTGACGAACGGTGGACCGGGGCGGGCAACACAGTCGATATCACACTTGATCTATACAGGGGGCTTTAGAGGCGGGGAATTTGCTTATCAGTCGGCAAACTCTGTCATTTATTTTATTGTGATTGCGATGATTTCCATCTTGCAGCTGCGATTCCTCCAGAGAAGGGAGATGGATAACTGATGAAAACGAGCAGACGTACCAACTGGCCTGCACTGCTTCTGGTGGCGTTGGGAACGATATTTATCCTGTTTCCCCTCTATATGACGGTAACGATTGCGTTTAAAAATCCTGAACAGATGGCGTATTCTGTCTTTGCCTTTCCGACCGAGCTGCATTGGGAAAACTTTAGTCGTGCGGTGGAAATGACCAACTTTTTCAGCGCTTTTCAGAATAGTGTGATGGTCACGACAGCGACGGTAGTGTTGACGCTGTTGACCAATTCTATGGTCGCCTATGCGATTGCGCGTAATATGCAGCGGCGTTTTTTTAAAGGATTATATTTTTATTTTGTGAGCGCTATGTTCATTCCGTTCCCGATCATCATGCTACCGATTGTTAAATTGGCCTCGGGACTTCATATGACCAATCTGTTTGGTCTGATTATGCTGCATACGGTGTACGGGCTGGCGTTTAATGTGTTCGTCTATGTCGGCTATATCCGTTCCATTCCGGTGGCACTGGAAGAAGCGGCTACAGTAGACGGAGCGACGACATGGGGTACGTTCTGGCGAATTATTTTTCCATTGATGGCACCGATTAGTGCTACCGTGGGTATTCTCACCTGCCTGTCTACCTATAACGACTTTCTGCTGCCGCTCATTATAATCAGCGACCCGGAGCAGTATACACTGCCGCTCGTCCAGTATGTGTTCCAGGGACAGTTCAATACAGACTTCAATCTGGCCTTTGCCTCGTATCTGATGGCCTTGCTGCCGATGATTATCGTTTATCTCATTGCACAAAAATGGATCATCAACGGCGTTACGCAAGGCTCCGTGAAGTAAGCGAAAATAGAATACTCCACGCCCACCGCAGCTTACTGGAAAAAAGTGTCCTATATACCGCAGTTCACACAGGTATATGGGACACCCTTTTTATAGCATTACTATTCAGATGCTTCGCTTTGGGTCGTCAGAGGCTGTAAGGGTACAGTTGTCTCTGCCTCTGGGTCGTCCGTCGTGTAGTAGAACATATAGATGGAAGCCTCGGTCCCCTTGAAGTTCTTGTAGACATCAACCGCCTTGTTGTTGCCGTCTCCGTTGAAGTTGGTCGTGATCGGTTTGCCGATAATCCGTTCTTTGCCCAGACCAATATGGGTCTGGTTGATTCCACCAAAACGGGCATCCTCGCTATCGGTTTCCACGAACAGATCCGCTCCTTGTTTATAGTAGGTCCAGTTCACCGGATAGCCGCCGATTTGTGTGGTCAGCGTCTGCCTTTGATCGGAAATATGAGTTAAACGCAGCGGCGTTTTATCATCTGAGTGTATCGTTACTTTGTATTTCCCGGTGAAGGTAACCGGGGAGTCCTTGGTAATGACAAGATCGGACGGTCGCTCAAAACGGATCGTGGTCAGATAAGGTTCGCTATTAGGCGGTGACCATCGGTTACCCTCCAGCGTCTTGCCGTTCACGGAAAGGGAGTATTTTTGATAAGGGATATCGGCAAATTTTTTCTTACTTCTGACCGTGACACGAATTTGTGTGGGTGTGACGAGCATATGCTCCATCGTAAAATTTGGATCTCCCTTCTCCAGTGGGGTATTCAGCACGGTTTTAATCGTTCCGCTCTCCATTTGTTTTTTGCTTAACTGAAGATCAAATTCGATGGGCCCGTCGATACTTTTTTCCGTTTTGGCATACTGTAGCTTGTAGGTGGTCTGTTCTTCCGGTATATCACTCCGCTTAAAATACTGTTGTGCCGTATATTCTCCATTCTCTCCAGGCTTGCCAAAAGCCCCTCCCGGCTGCGACATCACAGGGATTCCGCCCTTGTAGGCCATGATCTGCGGATTATCCCATTTCTTTGGCATGGACGAATCGAAGGTAATTGCGGAGGATAGCATCAGTTTGTCCTTCCCTTGATCAAATGCTTGTACCTTAATGTCGTGCAATCCGTCACGACCCAACGTGAACGTTTGCGGCTCAGGCGATTGGATATGGAGCGGCAAATCCACTTCCTGTATGCTGTAAAGCTGCATATGCTCTACGGTCAGCTGCATGTTCTCCGTCTCCCGCTGTGGTGTCCAATCGCTTTCAAAATATCCGTTATACCGCTGGTTTTTCGGATCCCACTGTTGGAAGTTGTACTCCCCGTCACTGCCTTTTTGCGTAGCCTTTTTGAATGACATACCTTTAACATTCCAAAACTCGTTGTCTGCACGTTTTCCGACCTCCAAGCTGTACAGGATCACGGTCCGATTCTCATCGACAATAGCTGTATGCAGCGTTAGCTTCACTCCGTCTCTGGTCACGGACTGCTCCAGCGGTTGCCCAAGGTTTTGCTTCAATGCTGTCTGGATGCCACTTCTTCCGCGTAGCAGATTGTCCCAGTTGTAGTGGATGGCGGCATAGACAGGAACTGCAACCAGAAGTGCACTTAGAGAGGCGGCAATAGCTATTTTGCGCCAGTTTCTGTGTCGGCGTGGGGTAACGGCTTCGGGATGGAACGTCGTGGTAGGTGCGGTATGCCCTGCCTGTTCCATACGGCTCCACATGTTCTCGAAATCGGGATAGGGAACTCCCGCATCCTCATTTAGTTTATGCTTCAAGGTTTCTTCTATTTTGCTCATAGTTGTCTCCTTCCCACTCGGGGAGCTGTACGCCTGCATCCCTCAGTATTCGCTCCATTAACCTAAGTCCTTTGTGCGTCCTTGATTTGACAGTTCCCAGTGGGATTGACAGCAGCTCGGATATTTCCCCTAAAGTAAAATCATACATATAACGAAGTGTCAGCACCGCGCGGATTTTGGCTGGAAGACGATTCATATAAACAGCCCATTCCTCTGCGGATTCGCGCTCCTCCACCAGCCTGTCTACAGGCTTGCTTTCGATCCCGGTAAATAAATGGGGATTAGCTGACACCTTCGTATGCAAGCTGTTCCGGCGTTTAAGGTAATTCAGACAATGGTTTACTGTAACTTTCATAATCCAGGCTTTTAGTTGTTCGATGTGTTCGCGATTGCTGCGAAACAGGGTGATAAACACTTCCTGCGTCAAATCTTCTGCATCCGACGGGTCATGAACCATATAGTAGCAGGTTCGATATACATCCCGTTGATATCTATCAAACAGCTCTCGATTGCTTTCCAATATTCGCTCTCCTTTCTTGTGCGGGTTATCTATATAACAACTGGAGTTCCAAAAAGGTTCATTGTTGTGAAAAGTAAACGTCCGTGTTGACTGGATTTCGCTTTTCCCCAAATGTACCATGTTTTATCCAGGTTGCTTGCTCATCCATTCATAAGTAACGGTAGAACGAAAAAGAAGCCTGTAAATCTCAAAACTGCAGATTTACAGGCTTCTTAAATTTTCCAAAGCTAGACACGAGGGAATGAACAGTCCTTTATGTGCAACTTCATTGACGGATAGCTTGTGAATACACTTCCGCTTAGTCAGCCAATCGCACGAGCGTTCTGCCCTGCGAGCGGGCCGCGAGGATGTCCTCCAGCGCGCTTGGAAGGTCAGCCAGCCCGATTTCGCGCTCGACAAGCTGCTCCAGTTGTTTTGGCTTCCAGTCGCTGCCGAGCCGCTTCCAGAGCGCTACGCGTGTTTCATAAGGGCAGAAGACGGAGTCTATGCCCAGCAGGCTGACACCGCGCAAGATAAACGGCAGCACCGTAGTAGGCAGCTTGGTGCCTGCCGTCAGACCGCTCACGGCAACGGAGCCGTTGTAGGCGACTTGGCTGAGCAGCGAAGCGAGCGGCTTTCCGCCTACGGGATCAATGGCCGCTTGCCAAAGCTGCTTGCCCAGTGGGCGGATGCTCTCCGCGCCGTCGTAGACCTCATCGCGGGAGATCACCTCAGCCGCTCCGAGCGCCTTGAGGTAGTCGTGCGCCTCGGCTTTGCCGCTGCTGGCTACAACATGGTAGCCCCTCTTGCCCAGCAGAGCAATCGCGGCTCCGCCTACGCCACCCGTCGCTCCGGTGACGAGCACCTTGCCCTGCTCCGGCGTAACACCGTTTTGCTCCAGCCGATGCAGCGACAGGGCTGCGGTAAAGCCGGCTGTCCCATAAATCATGGCCTCTCTTGGCGTGAGTCCGTCCGGAAGAGGAACCACCCAGTCCGCAGGCACACGCGCATATTCGCTGAATCCCCCGAATTGAGACACACCAAACCCGTATCCGGTAACGAGAACGGCTTGTCCTTCGCTGAAACGGCTATCCTCCGAAGAGACGACGGTTCCCGAGCAATCTATACCCGGCACGAACGGATAGGCTTTGACAATATTGCCATCCTTGCGGGCGGCAAGCCCATCTTTATAATTGATGCTGGAATAAGCGACACGAATCAATACTTCTCCAGCAGGTAAACTGGCAGCTTCCAAAGAGCGTACCTCTGCTTGAACTTCACCGTCCTGTGTCTGGTCGACCACAAGGGCCTGAAATGATTGAGTCATCTGTAAAAGCCTCCTTTATTGCAATATAAGCCTTTGATGGCGAACGATTTCATATATTCACAAATCATACGTAAACAGTATACAACCCTCCGCGCAGCCTGTCAGCGGCAATGCTCACAGGCCCATACTCTATTATACCTTTCTGCGTTTCAATAAAGTTCGATAATCAATTGTGAAGAAGGTGATAAATGAAATCTTACGCGTTTTGCAAATCATTTTACACAAACGGGATGTATTTTCAGAAAGACTGTGCTAACATACCCTTTGTTCGTTAAATAATTCTATGAAGAAAGGTGAATGAATGACAACCAGAGCACTAAAAAAAGGGTCGGTATTGTCCGAAGCCAAGGAACTGAATTTGTTCCATTTGACCTGGCCTATTTTCCTTGAATTGTTCCTATTTATGCTGATGGGCAGCGTCGATACGTTCATGATTAGTTCTGTATCTGATAATGCCGTGTCGGGTGTAGGCGCGTCCAACCAAATTATTTCAATTGCTATCCTTGTACTGGAGGTTATCGGCAACGGCGCAGCTATCGTCGTAGCTCAATATATCGGTTCTAAAAAGCTTGTCGAAGCGGCCCAGGTTACGGGTACGGCTATTACGTTGAATTTAATGGTAGGTCTTTTACTTAGCGTGATTTTTCTCGTGTTTGGTACTCATATGCTGCAATGGCTTAACGTCCAGGGAGATATTCTGGTTTATGCGGAATCCTATATGAGCATCGTCGGGGGAGCCATTTTCCTTCAGGCATTGATTAACGCGCTGGCGGCGACCATTCGTACACATGGATTTACCCGAGAAACGATGTATGTATCGGTGCTGATGAACGTGATCCACGTGGTCGGCAACTATGTTTTGATTTTCGGACATTGGGGAATGCCTGCGCTTGGTGTAGAGGGTGCAGCTATTTCTACAGTAGGCAGCCGTTTTGTGTGTCTCCTGATTTTCTTCTGGCTGATGTACCGCGTAACCGAGGTGCGTGTCGAGTGGAAATATTACGTCCAATTGTCCAGAAAATTTATCGCTAAAATTTTGCGTATTGGTGTGCCATCCGCGCTGGAATCCATCATGTATCAGTCGTGTCAGCTCATTTTTACACTGTACGTGACCTATTTGGGCGCAGAAGCGATGGCAACCCGTCAATATGCCAATAACATTTCGAGCTATATCTACTTGTTCAGTATGGCGGTCGGTATGGGGACGGCCATCGTGGTCGGAAGGCTGGTCGGAGCCAGACAGAAAGATACAGCCTATAAACGTGTAATGAGCAGTGTAAAATGGGCGCTTCTGGTGACTGTGATTATTGATGTGATTATTATCTTTTTCCGCGTGCCATTGCTCAGCCTATTCACCGAAAACCCTGAGATTATTCGCTTGGGGGCACAGGTGATTTTACTTAGTATTCTGCTGGAAACGGGACGAACGACGAATATCGTCATTATTAGCTCGTTGCGTGCCGCAGGAGATGCCAAGTTCCCAGTCTTCATGGGATTGATCTCCATGGTCTGCATGAGCCTGCCACTCGGTTATCTGCTCGTGTTCAAGCTGGATATGGGGCTGGCAGGTGTGTGGCTGGCGATTGCTGCTGATGAATGGACACGTGCTGTCATTATGTATGTCCGCTGGAAAAGCCGCTTGTGGGAAAAGCATGCGCTGGTGGAGCACGATACACCAGATCAACCAGCAACCCCGATTCCGGTGCACTGATTCGAGGATATTTATGATTATGTGGAGGTAGTTCAAGAGAACATCTTGAGCTGCCTCTTTTTGCTGCCCTGAGAGTAAATAGTAGTTAATCATGGCATTCATAAATAGAAGTATGGTAAATTTACTAAAAAAAAGATATACTTTTGTTGCACTAATGCAGTGCATGCAGTACATGAGGGACAAGGAGCGTATCCATGAAGAAACCGACGATAGAAGATGTTGCCCAGAAGGCGGGAGTGTCTAAAAGCACCGTCTCGCAGTTTCTGAACAAACGATATAAATACATGAGCGAGCAGACCAGAGACCGGATTTCCGAGGTCATTCGGGAATTAAATTATCAGCCCAACGGGCTGGCCCGCAGTTTAAAACAGAACCGGACGTTTATGGTTGGTGTCATTGTAGCCAACATTGATTACACGCTGTCGATCCAGTCCATTCGGGCTATTGAGGAGGAATTGCAGCGTTTTGGTATTCAGGTAATCATCTGTAACGCCGACGAAAACCCGGACAAGGAGAGCCAGTATATTGAGATGCTCAAGGCTCGTCAGGTGGACGGATTGATTATTTTCCCGACAGGCAAGCATGCGGATATTTACAACCAGCTCATTCGTGAAAAGTACCCGTTGGTGTTTTTGGATCGTCTGGTAGACGGTGTGAACACGCGCAGCCTGTTGCTGGATAACGAAATGGCGGTCAAGCTGGCGATCCAGGAGCTGGTGGCCCATAATCATGAACGGATCGCGCTGATTACCCTGCCGCTGGGACTGAACCGGATTACTCCAAGGGTAGAGCGGTTGAGCGGGTACAAAAAGGCGCTGGAAGAGCGTGGCTTGCCCTTTCGGGAAGAGTACATGCGCAGTGTGTCGAAGGAGAATATCCAGCAGACGCTGGAGGAGCTATTTCAGTTGCAGGAGCCGCCAACTGCGCTGTTGGCCGGGAACGATATCGTGCTGGCAGAGGTGCTGAAATATGTGAATGCCCGACGTAAACGCATTCCGGCCGAGCTGTCCATTATCGGAATTGACGATGCAGAGTTTGCCCATATTTACAATCCACCGATTACGACCATTACGCAGCCGATTGCGGATATGGGAAAGCAGGCTGCAAAGACGCTGTTGTCCAGCATCGAGGAGGGCGGCGAATCGGTTCCAATCATTTACCGCTTTGTGCCTGATTTAAACCGGGGCGAATCCGTCAAAACGTTGTAGGTGAGCTTCTAATATCACGTCATAAAAAAATAACCCGTATTCCTGTCTGCGTTACAAGCCTGAATATACTTGTTCAGGCCGCGCATAAGTGAATACGGGTTATTTGAGTTATATCCAAAGCTTCCTAACTCACCCTTGTTGAGCTTGTGGAACCAGCGGTGAAGGAAAAGACAGGGGGAAAAAACCTGCCTAATTCGTGCTGGCGCCGAGCAAAAAGGACTCCAGCTCGGATCGCGTAGGATAGCCGTCCATGTCTCCGGCTGACATGACAGCCAGTGCGCCGAGGGCGTTGCCGCGTTTGACCGCTTCGGCCAGGGGCAATCCCTCCAGCAGTGCGCTGATGACACCAGCGGCAAAGCCGTCGCCCGCCCCAACGGTATCGACGACATGCTCCACTCGGAAGCGTTTCACATATCCTTCTGCATCGGCGGATTTATAATACGCGCCTTCCGTCCCCAGCTTGATGATGACCAGCGAAGTACCACGGTCAAGGTAGAAAGAAGCGATATCCTCAGGTGAAGTGTAGCCTGTCAATATTTTACCTTCATGAATGCCTGGCAGAAGCCAGTCGCAACCCTCAGATGCCTCGTTAATAGCCTCCACCATCGTTTGCGTATCAGGCCATAGCTTAGGTCTGAGGTTCGGATCGAAGGATACGGTTTTCCCTGCCTTTTTCATAAACTGCCGCGCATGTCGGGCGAAGTCACGACATTCGGGAGAAAGGGCGACAGAAATACCTGTAAAGTGCAGGTGGCGTGCCCCGGCAAAGTATGCCTCGTTAAAATCGGCGATGCTTAATGTGGAAGCGGCAGAGTGTCTGCGAAAATACTCGACCTCCGGGTCCCCGCTTGTAACTTTGGATTTAATCAGCATCCCGGTAGAATGGTCTTTGGTAAACATGACGTTCTGGGTGTCGATCCCCTCCTGACGCAGCGCCCCGGCAATGAACTTGCCGAATGCATCCTCGCCTAGTTTGGTGACGAGCCCCGCTCGTAGTCCCAAACGTGCCAAACCGGCCGAAACATTCGTCTCCGCCCCGGCCAGCGCTTTGGTGAACGAACGCACCTCATCCAGAGAGCCTGCTTCATTGGCATAAAACATGGCCATCGGTTCTCCGAAGGTAACAGCATCCAATGTTGCGGTCATTCTAAATTCCTCCTTTGTTTAGTAAACTAAATCTGTAAGCGTATGCACCAACTGAATAAATTGAAATTATCACATAAATCGGTTTTTCACAATGAGGAAGTTGATATATTTGTTAAAAACTTTTTGGATAATGTAGATAAAAAAATATGAATTTGTTTATCAAACGGTAAAAAAAGTGTAAAGGTTCGTGAATATTAAGGATTTTTCAAGGAATAGTGAAGAATTGGGTTGACACCCCCTTAGATAATTATTACAATTCTAGCTAAGAAGTAGAGTTAGAAACCGCTTTTATAACAATCCCATTGATAAAAAAATTTATCTAAACAGGAGGAATGTTTTTATGGAAATGCGTTATTCAACTCATCCTGAACATGCCAAGCATTTTACGACTGAAGAGCTGCGTCAGCACTATTTGATACAGGAACTGTTTGTGCCTGAGGAAGTTAAGCTGGTTTATACGCATGAAGATCGTGTCATTATCGGGGGCATTCATCCCGTGAATAAATCCGTTGCGCTGGAAGGCAACGATCAAATCAAGGCGGCAACCTTTTTGGAGCGCCGGGAACTGGGCATTTTTAATGTTGGCGGCAGCGGTACTGTAAAGGTAGACGGCGAAACCTACGAGTTGAACACGAAAGACTGTCTCTATGTAGGCAGAGGGGGCAAGGAGTTGATCTTTGAAAGCGATTCCAGCTCAAAACCTGCAAAATTTTACATTGTGTCGGCGCTGGCTCATACCACGTACCCGACAACGAAGCAGTCTTTTGCCGATGTGCCGTCTGAAAGTCTGGGCGCACAGGAAACAGCCAATAACCGCACCTTGCGTCGCTTTATCCATGATGAAGGCATTCAGAGCTGTCAACTGGTTATGGGGATGACGACACTGGAAAACGGAAGCGTATGGAACTCCATGCCGACACATGTTCATGACCGTCGTATGGAAGTGTATTTCTATTTTGAGCTGGATGAGAACGCCAGAATGTTCCACCTGATGGGTGAGCCGAACGAGACACGCCATCTGGTGATGAAGAATGATGAAGCGGTTATTTCGCCACCTTGGTCTATTCACTGTGGTGCGGCTACTGGCAGCTATACCTTCATTTGGGGCATGGCCGGTGAAAATAAAACTTACAAAGACATGGATCAGGTAGCCATGAGCGAGTTGCGTTAATCCGACATATTGGAGCGTGGTACTTGCAAGCGGCTAATGGAACATTGCCATCCCATACGTGGAAAGGATCAGGAACATGACGAAAAGGAAAGTTTTGGAGCATATCACTTCGGTTGGTGTTGTCGCAGTTATTCGGGGGAACACAGCGGAGGAAGCGTATCAAATGTCCAAAGCCTGTATTGAAGGCGGTTTGGACAATATTGAGCTTACGTTTACTACGCCAGATGCGGATCAGGTCATTCGTAGATTAAGAGACGAATTTAAGGATCGGGCAGTTATTGGTGCAGGAACGGTACTGGAGTCACTGACGGCGAGAATTGCTATTCTGGCTGGAGCGGAGTTTGTTGTGAGTCCTTCTTTTGAAGAAGAAACAGCGAAGCTGTGCAATTTGTACGCGATCCCTTATATGCCCGGCTGTATGACGCTGAATGAAATCAAGGAAGCCATGAAATTAGGCAGTGATGTAGTAAAGCTGTTCCCGGGCAGTGCGATGGGAGCCGATTTTGTCAAGGCAGTCAGAGGCCCTATGCCTCATGTGCAGATTATGCCAACCGGTGGCGTTGATCTGGATAATATGGAGACCTGGCTGCGCAACGGCTGTGTCGCAGTGGGAATTGGAGGCAATCTGACGGCTCCAGCCAAGGAAGGCCGCTATGATCTGATCACAGAGAACGCTGCGCGTTATGTAGCTAAATATAAGGAAGTTCGTGCAGCGCTGTAAAGTGCAAGGAGATTTATTTAACTAAATAGATTTACATTAAACTGTGATGGAGGCGTAAGTATGGGTCTGGACAATTTTTCATTGGATTTTTTTAATCTGAAAGGCAAAACAGCCATTGTAACAGGAGGCAACACGGGGTTGGGACAGGGCTATTCAGTAGCTTTGGCCAAAGCGGGCGCTAATCTGTTCATTGTAGCTAACATTGAAGAGTATGAAGAAACCAGACGTCTGCTGGAACCTACAGGTGTGAAGGTTGTCTTTTATAAAGCTGACCTGACGAACAAAGCATCTATTAAGAAGATTGTAGAAGAATGCGTCAAGGAATTCGGCAAGATTGATATCCTTGTTAACAATGCGGGTACAATTCGTCGCGCTCCTTTGCTGGAGTACAAGGATGAGGATTGGGACGCTGTCATGGAAATCAACCTGAATGCTGTATATCATCTGAGTCAGGAAGTGGCGAAGGTGATGGTTGAGCAAAAAAGCGGGAAAATTATCAACGTTGCTTCCATGCTTGCTTTTCAGGGTGGAAAGTTCGTTCCGCCGTATACAGCGAGTAAGCACGCAGTGGCTGGCTTGACCAAGGCGTTTGCCAACGAGCTGGCGGTTCATAACGTTCAGATTAATGCGATTGCTCCTGGCTATATTGCTACAGCGAACACAGCTCCAATCCGTGCGGATGAGAGCCGCAATCAGGAAATTTTGTCGCGTATTCCTGCCGGACGCTGGGGAGATCCGTCCGATTTAATGGGAGTTGTTGTTTTCCTCGCGAGTCAGGGTTCCGACTACATGAACGGTCATATTTTAGCAGTAGATGGAGGCTGGCTGGTACGTTAAGCAGCACTGGATGCATCTAAGTCATGGACCGAAAGCTGCCTCAAAAGGAAAGCATCCTTTCGGGCAGCTTTTGTTTGTTTGGCTGTAGCTGTGGTTGTACGCTGAATTGAGGATTTGGAGTGCTACGCTTATCCGTCCTATGCATATGGCATAAATGCCATTATAATTTAATGAGATAGAAATTGCTAAGGCTCCAGCCGTACACTCGGTTGGAGCCTTTGAGCATAACACAGATAGATTGGAGAATGGAGAGATGAGTTCACAGCAACACCAACGAGCTTTGGTATACAAATCCTTGCGGCATGCCGGTCCTTGGGTTCTTGCCGCAGGGATCATTTTGGTAGGTGCCAATCTGCGCGCCTCGATTACCTCGGTAGGGCCTCTTATCGGTTTGATTAAGGATTCTTTGCATATTTCGAATACACTGAGTGGTCTATTAACGACATTACCGCTGCTGGCTTTTGCCCTGTTGTCGCCTTTTGTAGCCAAACTGTCGCGCCGCTTCGGGTCGCCTCTTATTATTTTTGCAGCCTTGCTGCTGTTGACCGCAGGTATTGTGGTGCGCTCAACGCTGGGGGTGACCGCATTATTTGCTGGGACAGCCATGTTGGGATTGGCTATTGCCGTGTGTAATGTTTTGCTGCCCAGTCTAATCAAAGAGGAGTTTCCTCGCAACAGCGGACTGATGACCGGCGTATATTCAGTATCCATGAATGTAGTCGCTGCAACAGCATCCGGTCTGAGTATACCGTTGGCTCTGAACGGAGGTATGGGCTGGCGCGGTTCTTTGGGGATATGGAGCATTGTGGGTGTGGTAGGTATTTTACTCTGGGTTCCCCAGCTTCTCAAGGCGCGTAAAACAGTCAATAAAGCGGCGGTGTCTGCCCGAACTGTGAGTGTGTATAAATCGTCTTTAGCCTGGAAGGTGACGCTGTTTATGGGGTTGCAATCTGCCTTGTTCTACGTCCCTGCCGCATGGTTTCCCGAGATGATGGTTGGACAGGGTATGGATTCGGAGACTGCGGGATGGATGCTGTCCGTTATGCAATTTTCGCAAATGCCGTTTACTTTTATTGTACCTATTTTAGCTGCACGGGTGAAAGATCAGCGGATATTGGTTCTGATCATGACTGCGCTGTATTTTATCGGACTGGGTGGATTTTTGCTGGGGGCTACGCAGTGGAGTGTAATTTGGGTGATTTGCATCGGTACAGCGGGTGGTTTTGCTTTTCCGCTCGTGATGATGTTCTTTAATTTACGGACCCGAACACCGCAGCAGGCAGCGGAGTTGTCCGGTATGGCGCAATCCTTTGGTTATTTGCTGGCGGCGACGGGGCCGACACTGTTTGGCTATTTGCATGATGCTACACATGGTTGGACCATTCCGCTGCTGCTGCTTTTGTGCCTGAGCGTATTGCTTCTGCTTACAGGACTCGGTGCAGCCAAGAAACGATATGTTGGAGGCGAGGTGGATGATCAGGCTACAATTTGATGCAGACGGCTACAGTGTAATCTATGGTACGGATCGCGTCATACTGCTCGCTAAGGAGTTTGCGTTGCTGCGATTCCTGTACGATAACCGCAATCAGGTGTTCACGCGGGAACAATTGTTGGATCGTGTATGGCCGCTGGAATATCCGGTGGAGCGCACGGTGGACGATCATATCTATAGATTGCGCAAAAAGCTCAAGTCATGGACTGCTCTTCGTATTCATACGATCAGAGGGTATGGCTACAGCTTGACCCTTGCAGATGTGCAACGACGGAATCATCCGTCCCTGCACGATCAGGAAGTGCAAGACGCTGTCCACGGACTGTTTCGAAAATACCAGTTGCTTGGACAGGGGAACTCCATGATGGCGCTGGCCTCCCAGCAGGAGCAGATGGGGTTCGAACTGTCTCCTTTTTATCAGATGTATACTCGGTTTGTGCAGGCCGATATATTGTGGTTTTTGGAACGGGAGGACTTTGCTCCTAAAGATCGATTGTACTGGATGTTATTGCTATATACAGGTACAGCAGGGGTAACTGAGCGGGAGCTTGCTCTATGTGAGCGGGCGCTTTCCAGTGGATTATTGTCCGCCGAGCAGGAGCGTGAATTGCGTATTCTCAATATGTTGGAGGCTTATGTGGAGAATGGACAACCTGAACGCGCACAGGAGGGACTTTCGCTGGCTTTTGCAGTGATGGAGCGGGATAAGCTGGATAAATTTGTGATGCCTGTTGCGCTGATGGAGATGTACATGCATCTGACCGCCAACCGTATTGAGGAGGCTGTGGCGCTGTCCAAACGTTTGGAAAATATGCTATCTGAGGCTCCGTATTTGCGGGAGTTGGGGCGTTATCGGATGATGCAGGGATTCATGCTCCTGCTTACTGGGGGAGTGGACGAGGCCGAGCGGCTACTGAATGAGGGGCTGGACACGCTTGATATGGCTAAACAGGAGTTGCTAAAAATCAAGGCAGTCTGTCAAATCCGCGGCTTTTTGAAGCGTTATGGTGCTTTTCCTGCGTTGGAAGAGAAATATGCTACTCAATATGAACGGCTTGATCGGGACAATGGACTAACCATGCATCGTTTGGCACTAAGGCGTTGGTTGGAGCAAACACTTTCTGCGGTCTGACATATTTTCTCGCTGTCTGATTTTCCTCTGATATAGGCCCGCTAAAATGTTCTTATTGCTAATAATGCAGAAAATGAGAGCAGGGTGAATAGAAATGAAGGAAAAAAAAGAATCAGAATCCACGCCCAGCATTTGGCGCAACGGCCGTTTTCGGCGGATGTTTGCGGCGCACACGGCTGCTTCCTTTGGCGATTGGTTTGATGCTATCGCCATTCAGGTGCTCGTTGCTTACCGCTGGGAAGCCGACCCCATGCTGATTGCGCTGATTCCGGTCGTGATGGCGCTACCGGGTCTTCTGCTGGGCTCTATTGCGGGCACGTTAGCCGACCGGGTGCATAAGGCCCGCCTGCTGATCGGCTGCGATGCAATTATTGCCTTGCTGACGCTGGCGATTCTCGCTGTTCCGGGGCCAGCGTGGCTGTTGCCTCTGCTGGGTCTGCGTGCGGCGGCTGGCGTGTTCCAAATGCCGTCACAGCAAGGCTTGACCCGCACTGTAGTCGCCAGCGGCGACCTGTTTCGGGCGACCTCGCTGAATGGGCTGGTCAATCAGGCTTCCAAAGTGGCAGGGCCATTATTGGGCGCCATGACCTTGGCTGTGCTGTCACCGCAGGCATGCATTATCCTCAATGCGCTGCTGCGCCTGTGCTCCGGTCTGGTGCTGTGGCCGTTGCGCGGAATCGGCCCGGGCCTCGTTAGCACGGAGCAGCAAGCGACGACTGCTGTGCTGCAAGGAAAGCAGGATTCGCCAAGCGCGGCTGAGGCTGATGAGACCGAGAATCGGAAGGAGCGCGTCGGCTCGTCCCGTTTTTTCAGCCAATGGCGCGAGGGCTGGGCGTTCTTGTGGCGCAGCCGGATGCTTTTGCATACGCTTGTGTTCGGACTTTTCGGCATGATTGCCATTCTCATGATTGACTACCAGTTTCCAACGCTGCTGCGAGTGCTCGCCCCGGGTAACGAATCGCTGCTCGGCTGGCTGGTTTCAGCCATAGGCGCTGGTGCCGTCGCTTGTATGCTCGTGCTGAACCGCTTGAACCGGATAAGCGCGGGCTGGGGCCTCGGTGGAGGTTGTGTGCTGATTGGCGGAGCTATTGCCGCTCTGGGGTGGTCACAACCGGGCGTAGGATTACCCGTGCTGCTTATGATTGGCGTCATGCTGGGCGTGGGCAACGGTCTGTACATCATCACCCAGAATTACATATTGCAAGCCGGAACTCCGGCCGATATGGTGGGGCGTGTCTTCGGTATCCAAAGTACCGTGCTTGGAGCGATTATGATCGTCTCACCGCTTATCGGGGGCGTAATGATTCGTATGGTCGGAGCAGGGACTACCTTTGTTTGGATTGGGGTGACGGTTGGAGCTTTGGGCTTAATTGGACTCATGCTTCAATCCGTTATTTGGAAGGAGCGCTCCCCTGATTCTAACCATTCTACGGTAAAAAATGCCGACCCTGCACAGTAGTAGTTTGTTTTCGAATGAAGTGACGGAATATTTCCAGAATAGGAGGATGATTATGACTCAAAAATCTTCGCCCACAACGCCAGTGGCACGGTTACTTGAAGGATCGCGGGTGTACTTGCGCCCCATTCAGGTGGAGGACACTGAGCTGTACTATAATACGTTGTTCCATCAGGATGTGCGGAGGCTGACAGGCACACAGCGCAGTTTTACCAAGGATCAAATTGCACGTTATATCGAGGCTAAGGGGCAGGATACCTCAAGCCTGCTGCTTTTGATTGCGCTTTGCGAAGATGACCGCATCATCGGTGACATTGCTCTTCAGGATATGGATAGCTTGAACCGCAGTGCCAACATCCGCATTGCCATTAATGAACAGGGGAATATGGGAAAAGGCTACGGCACTGAAGCGCTTGTTCTTATGCTGGATTATGGATTCGGTATCTGTAATCTGCATCGAATCGAGCTGAATGTGTATGATTTTAATGAACGGGCTATCCGTTGCTATGAAAAAATAGGCTTTCAACGTGAAGGCGTGCAACGGGACGCGTTGTTCTATAATCATCAATACCATGACTCGATTTTGATGAGTATGCTGTCCTCTGAATACCGTGCCCGTTATGTAGAAAAAGCAGAGAACTGATTCAAAACATTTACAGCGGTTTAATGAAAAGGTATAATAAAGCTATATATGTGCGAACTTACGTAGGTTACCGAACGACAACATAAAATGAAAATGAATTACCGGAGGAGCCTGTCACCAAGGCTCCTCTTTGTCTTTTTTTAAGGGGATCTGTAGTTACAGGTTCCTTTTTTTGTTGTGTTCAGGGCGCGTCAGACACATATTTTGCGCAAAGTTTTAGCATTTTATCAATACTAGATGTCTGCCATTTGATGATTAAAGGAGGTATATGAGCCATGCAATTTATATTGTATCTTTTGCTGATTCTGCTGTTTACTAAAGTGGCTGGTGATCTGGCGGTAAGGTTCGGTCAGCCTTCGGTGCTAGGGAAGTTGATCGCCGGTATTGTACTCGGTCCGGCGGTATTGGGATGGGTTCAGAACAACACACTTATTCATGATATGTCTGAAATTGGAGTGCTGCTGCTGATGTTCATTGCTGGGCTGGAGACGGATCTGGATCAGCTTCGTCGTAACTGGAAACCAGCGGTAGCCGTGGCGGTCGGGGGAATTATTTTACCGCTGATCTGTGGTTTTGGTGTTGGGGAAGCCTTCGGTTTTTCGGTGCATGAAGGGTGGTTTCTCGGTGTTGTCCTGAGCGCCACTTCCGTCAGCATTACGGTGCAGGTGCTAAAGGATATGAACAAGCTCAACACCCGGGAAGGCTCGACGATTTTGGGTGCGGCCGTGCTGGATGATGTGCTGGTGGTGGTGTTGCTTGCAGTGATGATGAGTATATTCGGGGTAGGAGGGGGAACATCTCTAGGACTACTCGTCGGCAAAAAGCTTCTTTTCTTTGTCGTCGCTATATTCGGAGGTTGGTTCGTCGTTCCCTGGATTATGAAAATACTGGCTCCGCTCAAGGTGACAGAGGCCACCATTACCGCTGCTTTGATCATCTGCTTCGGGTTTGCTTATTTTGCAGATATGTTGGGTATGGCGGGCATTATCGGAGCCTTCGCTGCCGGGATTGCCATTTCGCAAACGAGCTTTAAGCATGTCGTGGAAGAAAAGGTGGAGCCCATCGCTTATTCCATCTTTGTCCCTGTGTTTTTTGTCAGCATTGGATTAAATGTTTCTTTCGAGGGAGTAGGGCAGCAGATCGGATTTGTCATTGCGTTGACACTGGTTGCAATGGTGACAAAGTTGATCGGTGGCGGAATCGGGGCGCGTCTGACGGGCTTTAATAACCGTTCTTCGCTCGCGATTGGCTCCGGTATGATATCTCGTGGCGAAGTCGCGCTCATTATCGCAGCTACCGGGCTGCAAACGGGTCTGCTGGCACAGCAATATTTTACATCGGTCATCATTGCTGTTATTTTGACGACTTTGGCTGCACCTCCAATTCTCAAGCTGTGCTTTAGCGATAAGAAGTCTCCCGGCCATGAGCAGAAGAAAGAAGCCGGGGCTTGACAGCATAGCTAAGTCATATCTAAAATAAAAGACCCTTCGGGTTCATATTCCCACGGTGTGCATGGAAGGTCTGGTTTGTAACAAAACCGAATGTTCCATGGCCATGGGAAATGACCGAAGGGTCTTTTTTATACATATATGTTCGGATGAGGTGCAGGAATTAGGACTCGGATACCACGGTGAAACGTTGGTTCAGATGCTGTGGTTTCTCGATTTCGTCAATTACAGCTACCGCATAATCTTCATAGCTGACATAACTTGCGCCTTTGGAATTGACTTGCAGCACATCTTTGCCAATTTTATAAGAGCCTGTGCGTTTGCCAAGAGCAAATTCAGCGGAAGGACTAATGAAAGTCCAGTTCAGATCGCTGGTTCCACGCAAAATCTCCAGGTTCTTTCCTTGATTATTAGCCGTTGGGTATACAAAATCAGGGAAACCAGGCGTGTCTTTTACCAACAAGGTTTGGGACTCATCTGTGAACAGGCTGCCTGCACCACCTACAACAATCAGGCGGGTATCGGACACATTACGCAGTGCTTCAATCAGAACATTTCCTGCATCCACATGCAGATGCTCTTGACCGAATGGAGCAGCAAAAGCATTAACGACAACGTCAAAACCTTTCAGATCGTCTGTTTTCAGATCGAAAACGTCTTTTTGTACCACAGTTACACGGCTGTCTGTTACTTTGGCAGGGTCGCGAACGATCGCCGTTACTTCATGCCCTCTGTCCAATGCCTCTTTAACAATGTTGCCTCCTGCTTTACCGCCTGCACCAATAACTGCAATTTTCATAATAAATAACCTCCTATTAAATGTTGATCAGATTATTAGTTTGATCATAGGTCTGTCCTGTTCATTCATGAACTTTAATATGTAACAATTATAGTTACATATTAAAATGAAAGTCAAGTCCTCGTGCTGGGTATCCTAAAGTCGTCCGATTAAAGAGAATTGATCCTGTTTAAGTATATAAGGTGAAGTTGAATGAGCATGGAAGTAGCATTGGATAGATAAAAACAACAGACAGGAAAGGAAGAGTGAACCGATATGAGTAAAAAGGTACAGCTTGAACCTGCAGCGCAGAAGTTCGCAGACGATAACGCCAAGCCTCCGTTTCTGTACGATCTGGGCCCTGAAAAGGGACGTGAAACGGTCAATGAGGTCCAATCGGGTCCGGCAGACAAACCTGCCGCAGACCTGGAAGACCTGTCTATTCCCGGCGGCCCAAGCGGGGAGGTCAAGGTCCGGATTGTTCGTCCACAACAGGTGACAGGCGACCTCCCGGTTATTGTATACATCCACGGGGCAGGATGGGTATTCGGTAATGCCCACACACATGATCGTCTGATCCGTGAGCTGGCTGTGGGTGCGCAGGCAGCGGTTGTATTCCCGGAATACAGCTTGTCACCTGAAGCGAAATATCCAACGGCCATTGAGGAAATCTACGCGGTCGTTCAGTGGGTGGCTCAGCATGGACGCGAGCATGGGCTGATGCCTGATACGCTGACGGTAGCTGGAGACAGTGTCGGTGGTAACATGACCGCAGCCGTAACATTGCTTGCTAAGGAACGAAGCGGTCCTGCTATCCGACAGCAGTTGTTGTTCTATCCGGTGACAGATGCTTCTTTTGACACAGAATCGTATCATGAATTCGCCACAGGGTATTTCCTGAGCCGTGAAGGGATGCAATGGTTCTGGGATCAATACACGACAGATCCCAATGAACGGGCGCAGATTACGGCTTCTCCACTGCGAGCAACAACCGAACAGCTCAAGGGGCTGCCGCCAGCATTGGTCATCACAGGCGAGGCTGACGTGCTACGGGATGAAGGGGAAGCTTATGCGAACAAGCTACGTGAGGCCGGGGTGGATGTAATCGCTGCCCGGTTTCAGGGCATCATTCACGACTTCGTGATGCTGAACCCGTTATCGGAAACCGCAGCCAAGCGCGGGGCGATTGCTTTGGCTACCTCGTGGCTGCGCCAAGGCTTTGAGGGTTAAAGTTTAGCGCAATATACAAATCCACAGGCTGCTGTGTTGTCAGCTAGCCAAGAATGAGGGCTGTCTTCCCGAGCGGGTTATTTATGGCCGGGAGGGCAGCCTTTATACATAGCTAAGATGAAACCGCTTCACGTTAGTCAAGCAGAGTGATAATATAAAATTTGAAAGAGTTGACCGACATTCAGCATAAGGAGGATATCCATGTCATTTCAGGGACAACGCATTTTGCCTGCGGCTAAGCATATGAAGCAGTTGGAGGATATTTTGGACAGCTCCTATGAGTATGCGGTTTTTCTGGATACGCACGTAGCACAGCTTCGCAGCCTGCACCAGTTGGCGCGGGACCACAACAAGCGGATGCTTCTTCATGCCGATTTGGTGCAGGGCCTAAAGAATGATGAATATGCTGCTGAATATTTGTGTCAGGAGATTAAGCCGTTCGGTATTATTTCGACCCGATCCGGTGTGATTGCGACCGCCAAAAAAAAGGGGATTCTCGCTGTACAACGGGTATTCATACTAGATACGATTGCGCTGGAAAAAAGCTACGCACTGGTGGAAAAAACGCGACCCGATTACATTGAGGTGCTACCCGGCATCGTGCCGCCATTGATTACAGAGGTCAGTGAACGCACGGGTATTCCCGTCTTGGCAGGAGGGCTGATTCGTACCCCTGAGGATGTGGAAGCAGCGCTCGCTGCCGGAGCTACAGCGGTAACAACTTCTAACAAACAGCTTTTTGAGCATTATAAGCAATAGCTAATAACCCCTTTTCATCGTGTACGGTGTGTGCTACGATATAGATAAGTTAATACCCGTCAGGAGACTTGGAGAGACCATGAACCGCTCGGCATGTGCCGTAGCGATGTTCGTGGTCTTTTTTTTGTATTTTTGATGGTAGGGTCGGTGGATGATTATAGAGATGGAGGGATAGATAATGGGAGAATTTTCATTTGCTGCGCAGAAGAGAGCGGCCGTTTTGGGGCGTATGGGGCGTGAGCATTTTGATATTTTAATTATTGGCGGCGGCATTACAGGGGCAGGGATTGCGCTGGACGCCGCTGAGCGCGGTTTGAAGACAGCGCTGGTCGAGATGCAGGATTTTGCGGCAGGTACGTCCAGCCGATCCACGAAGCTGGTGCATGGCGGCCTTCGATATTTGAAGCAGTTTGAGGTTAAAATGGTAGCCGAGGTCGGGAAGGAGCGGGCCATTGTATTCGAAAATGGCCCGCATGTGACCACGCCGGAGCGTATGCTGCTTCCGTTTCACAAGGGAGGTACGTTTAACGCATTTACCACTTCTGTCGGACTGCTGGTATATGATTTTCTCGCCGGGGTTAAGCATAGCGAACGCCGCCGAATGCTGGATATTCGGGCTACGTTGGAGCGGGAGCCTTTGTTGAAGCGGGAAGGACTCAAGGGGAGCGGCAGCTATGTGGAGTATCGTACGGACGATGCCCGCTTGACGATTGAGGTCATGAAGGAGGCTGTTGCACGAGGGGCTATAGCTGTAAACTACGCCAAGGCTGACAAGCTGCTGTATGATGACGGACGAATCAGCGGCGCGAGCGTAACGGATCGGGTAACGGGGCAGTCTCATGAAATCCGCGCTTCGCTGGTTATTAACGCTGCCGGACCGTGGGTGGATACGCTGCGGGAGATGGATCGGTCCAAAGAAGGCAAGGTGCTCCGTCTGACTAAAGGAGTCCATCTGGTGTTCGACGCCAAGCGATTCCCGCTCAGACAGGCCGTTTATTTTGATACACCCGATGGACGGATGGTATTTGCCATTCCACGTGATGGGAAAACGTACGCAGGTACAACTGACACGGTATATACAGGGGATACAGCCCATCCCCGAATGACCGCTGAAGACCGGACATATGTACTCCAAGCAATCAATGGCATGTTCCCTGATGTGAAGCTGACCGTCAAAGATGTGGAATCCAGTTGGGCAGGTGTACGGCCGCTCATCTATGAGGATGGCAAAAGCCCTTCGGAAATTTCCCGCAAGGATGAAATTTGGGAATCCCGCTCGGGCCTGATCACGATTGCGGGTGGCAAGCTGACAGGCTACCGGAAAATGTCCGAGCTCGTCGTAGACCGCGCGGTACGGGAGCTGGGGCGCTTGCATGGGCAGACTTTCCGGGCATGCCGCACCAGGCACATCCCGATCTCGGGCGGCAACGTAGGCGGCTCCGCCGGTTGGGATGCCTTCGTGAGCGGGCAAGCGGCAGCAGGTGCTGCGCTCGGGTTGACCCCAGAGACGGCTAGAGCATGGGCCACCCGATACGGCTCCAATGCGGAGCGGCTGTTTGCCATTGCGGCACGCAGCATGAAGGAGGCCAGCGAGACAGAAGCCGCGCTGCCCGTGGAAGTGCGTGTCCCGCTCCTGTATGCCATGGAGCAGGAAATGACGGTGACACCGTCTGATTTTTTCATACGCCGCACCGGAGCGTTGTTTTTTCAGATTGACGGGGTGAACCGCTGGAAGCAGCCCGTCATTGCGCTGATGTCTGAGCATGCAGGCTGGAGCGCCGCGCTAGAGCGCCAATATGCGGCAGAGCTGGACGCTTATTTACGGGAAGCCGTGACACCTGTTGAGGCAGAGGAGAAACCCGGCGCTGTTAAAGCGATTTGATTGCATGATAGATGAGGGGGCCTTGCTCCCAAATAGACGAAGAACCTCCGTCCACTACAGCTAGTGGAACGGAGGTTCTTCGTTTTGTATATCAGGTACAGTGTCCATTCAATATCTTGCGCTATACTGAGCTTACAGCATCAAGTGGAGCAGGAACGGCGCAGCCGCCAAGGTAAAGAGGGCGGCGAGCACCATAGAGATGCTGGAAATAGTGCCCGTCAGCGAACTGAACTCGAACGCTTTGGAAGTACCCGTACCATGAGCCCCGGTACCGAGCAGTACACCGCGCGAAACTTCATTTTCGATATGGAACAGCTTCACGATCATCGGGCCGATAATGAGACCGCTCAAGCCGGTTAAAATAACGAACACAGCCGTGACTGTCGGATTACCGCCAATCGTTTGTGAAACATTCATGGCAATCGGTGTCGTAATGGAGCGAGGAATCAGGCTGCTCATCAGCGAGGAATCCAGATGCATCCATTTGGCGAGTACCATGGAGGATACTACGGCTACGACTGAACCGGACAGCACGCTAAGTATGATTTGGGTCGCATGTTTTTTCAGCACAGGGAAATATCGGTATAAAGGGACGGCAAATGCAATCGTGGCTGGTTGGAGCAGCATGGAGAGCAAATGGGCACCCGAATTATAGGAACGGTAATTTATACCCGAAAGCGTCAAAATTAAAATAATAAGGATCGGTGTAATGAGTAGTGGAGACATATACACCTTGGGCAGCGTGCGGTACATGCGTTTGGCCATCCAGTAAATAGCGAGCGTCAATACAATACATAGAAGACCGATCATGATGATTTGTGCTCCTTTCGTTTGCCGAGCAGACTGGCGATCATGCCCGTGCAGGCCATCACGAGAAAGGTACCAAGCAGTACGACCAGCATAATGCTCATACCATCGTGCTCCAGCATTGGCCAATAATTCATAACGCCAACAGCCGAGGGAATAAAGAATAATAGCAGTTCGGCCAGCAGCCAGTTTGCGCCGATCTCAATCCAGCTTAGACGGATCACGCCCGTTTGTAGCAGAATAAATAGAATCAGCATGCCGATAATGCTACCAGGTACAGGCAGGTGAAGCCAGGAGACCACTGCGTTCAGGATGAGCGAAAAGGCCATCAGGACGGCGATCTGGAGGACACCGCGTATGAAGCTTTTCATATATAATGGCTCCTATCTATGAGTTCCGTTATTTTTAAAACTGTAATGAAATTTTACATCACAAGTTTTCATGAGTAAAATGCATATAAAGAATACGATGTATTCCGTTTGTCTATGGGAGAAGGTGATAGGATGGATATCCGACATTTGCAGTATTTTTTGGAGGTTGCGCGCTTGCGCAGCTTTACGAAGGCGGCCCAGAGCATGTTTATTACACAGCCGACGATCAGCAAGACAATTAAAAGCCTGGAGGATGAATTGGGCGTCGCTTTGTTTGACCGAATCGGCAAAAGAATCGAGCTGACGGATGCGGGCAAGGTGATTGAGCTTCAGGCGCAAGCGATTGTGAAGTCCTTCCAGAGCTTGTCCTCCGAGCTGAGTGATTTGATGAGCCTGAAAAAAGGACACATCCGTATCGGTCTGCCTCCCATGGTAGGATCGAGCTTTTTTCCGCGTGTCATTGGGGAATTTCACAAGGCATATCCCGATGTGACCATTCAGCTATTTGAGGATGGGGCAAAAAAAGTAGAGCAGGACGTAGGCGCGGGCGCACTGGATATCGGCGTAATTGTGCTGCCAGCGAGTGGGGATATATTCGAGACGTTTCTGTTCGTGGAGGAAAAGCTGAACTTGCTGGTTCACCCTACGCATGTACTGGCAGAGCGTACAGAGGTACCGCTGGCAGCGCTGGCGGAGGAATCGTTTGTGCTGTTCCGCGAGGATTTTACACTGCATGACCGTATTATTGCAGAGTGTGTCCGGGCTGGCTTCCAGCCGCGCGTCGTCTATGAAAGCTCACAATGGGACCTGATCAGCGAAATGGTTGCTGCGAACTTGGGGATAGCGCTGCTGCCGGAAGCGATTTGCCGTGAACTTGATTCTGAGCGATTGCGTATTATTCCACTCGTTGATCCCGTCATTCCCTGGCATCTAGGGATGATCTGGCGAAAGGATCTGTATCTGTCCTTTGCCGCGAGAGAATGGATTACGTTTACGCAGGAATTACTGCGGACGGAGTACCGAAGAAAGTAGTAAGCGAGGAAGTAAGGAAAGATATAAGTAAGATGGGGATGTCCTTCCGGAAAGTTAACACATACAGGTACGATAGCGGGACACAAAGCTATGTACAAAAAAAGCTGCCCGTAAGGGCAGCGGTGTAGCTTTCTTCTATGGATGTGCCTGATTGTCACCATTAATCGCTCGCTTGGTGTGGAGATACTTGTCCATAATTCGGTCAAGCCGAGAGGATTTGTCCAATACACGTTCATCCCTTAGTCCATGTAAGGTTGCCATACGATTTAGTTCGCGGCGTTCTTTTTCCATGAGTTTTTTCAATTGTTCGAGGTCCAAAAAGCCCACCCCCCATGTCGATTGTAAGGCATGTCTCCTCTAACGGCAGAAAATTTTCTAATACAAATCTTATTTCCATTTTACCACTTTTTATTAACAATAATCCAGCTTTCCTGACATTTAGCGACTTATAATTATTGTTTTGCTATTTCTACCCGATTGCGTCCTGAGCGTTTGGCTTCATATAGAGCGTCGTCCACCTTCTCCAATAATTTACCCGCTGCAATGGTAGGAAAGCTGCCTGCTCCGATAGATACCGTCAGAGGAACGATGGTTCCGTCATTCAAGAGAAAGGGTTCGTTTTCCACAGCTTTCCGAATCTTCTCGGCAAAGCTTGCTGCTTTCTGGCTGTCGCAATCTCCAATCAGAATGGCAAATTCTTCTCCGCCTTTACGGGAGGGATATGCCCTCCTTGTAGACTCCCGGTTTAATAAAATTCCCAATTGGTTTAAGACGGTGTCCCCGTTCAAATGACCATACGTATCATTAATATTTTTAAAGTGATCAATATCCAGCATCACGATCCCAAAAGGTTGTTTTGTAGCCTTGGAAGTATGAAGGACCTCTTCAAACAGCGCATCAAAAGCACGCGGACTGTATAATCCGGTTAAATGATCCCGGTTCGCAGCCTCTTCCAGTAGGTGAATGGCCCGTTCTGTTTTTTTGATATGGTGCATCATAAAATAAGTGAACAAGCCGCCAAGTATCAAAGCGGTTGTGAACGGTGTAAAAGATTCAGGTCTGAGACGACCAAACAGATACAAAGTAGCTAACAGCGACACAACAGCAGATCCAAGCACGGCTGACATCCATTTGCCGAGCTTTAGGCTTTTTTCTCGAATAAAGGTAAGGGAAACGGCAAGGGTCATGATGCTACTGACAGTAGCAGTCAGAGAAATATCTGTCCAACCACCGATGATGTAAATACGGTACATGCTTATGATCAGGGCGGCTAGCAGACCAGATACCGGTCCCCCCATATAAACAGATATGATAATAGCCAATTGGCGCAGATCGACAACAGAATTCCCGCGGATCAAACCGGTCATCATTAACAGAATGCCAAACAGGCCCAGCATTAAACCGTTCATTACCCGATAAAGAAATACATGTTTTTCCAGGTAACGTTCATATTTTCGGGAAAGTAAATTTCCAAAGAATAAGAAGCTCGTTAATAATGCGAAATTGTTAATTAATTCTTTTAACATATTCCCTACCCTTTATGCTGTAATGTGTGAGTTGTAGTATTGTTGAAAGTAAAAAGCCTCGTTTCTATATTTCGGTAAAAAGTAGGCATGAGTGAATACCAATCGACTACAAACGATTCTTATGTCCCTTACGTTTCATTTATTTACGTGATACAGTGAAAGGACTATGACCGGAACGGGTGATCGTATGAAGGAACCAATTCACATATCGGTGCGACCCCTTGTGGAATATGTGCATCGCAGCGGCAGCATTCACGGGGGTTTCCGCTCGAACAGCAGTATGCTGGAAGGAACACGGGTGCATCAGCTTATCCAAAAAAGCTATAAGGAGCATGACCGCAAAGAGGTGCATCTGCACGCAGAAATTCCATATAAGGATGCTCTATTTATCGTCGAGGGCCGCTGTGATGGACTGATTGAGCTGGACGGCATATGGACGGTTGATGAAATCAAGTCGGTCTCCATTCCTCTAGAAGATATTCCGGGGGATGGTCAACCCGTACATTGGGCGCAAGCGTTTCTGTACGCCTATATGATTGCCCGCGAAGAGCAGCACAATTCCATGCAGGCCCAGCTTACTTATGTACAGGCACACAGCGGAGAAATTCGGCGTTTCAGACGGGAATTATCCTTTGCAGAGCTGGAGACCTTTGCGCTGAGGATGGTCGAGGGTTATGCGCCGTATGCATTCCTGCTGAGAGCACATGCAGAGAAGCGGAATGCTAGTATTGCAGCACTGGCCTTTCCCTTTGACACCTATCGTTCAGGCCAGCGGCCTCTGGCGGGTTCGGTGTACAAGACGATTGCAGAAGGGGTCAATCTGTTTGCCAAAGCGCCTACGGGTATCGGTAAAACGGTATCTACCCTGTTTCCTGCAATCAAGGCCATCGGTGAAGGGCTGGTGAGCCGGGTATATTATGTGACGGCCCGTACCACGACCCGCGCAGCAGCAGAAGAAGCGTATGCCAAAATGCAGGCCCAAGGGCTGCATATGCATGTCGTAACCTTGACGGCGAAGGATAAAATCTGCTTCAAGGATGAAAATGATTGCGATGCCGGAGCATGCAGCATGTGCGAGGGATATTACGACCGGATCAACGGTGCGGTGTCCGATATTTTAGCGAATGAGACGTTGATGACCCGGGCGGTGATTGAGCATTATGCGCGCAAGCATAGGGTATGTCCCTTTGAATTTTCGCTGGACGTGGCGTATGCCTCGGATGGTATAATCAGTGACTATAATTATGTTTTTGATCCGCGTATTTCCTTGAAAAGACTGCTGGAGGAGCACAAGCGAAAAGGTGTTGTGCTGGTGGATGAGGCGCATAATCTGGTGGAGCGCGGCCGGGATATGTTTTCGGCGGAAATTGTGAAATCGTCTTTTTTGGAATTGAAAAAAGAATTCAAGCTGCTAAGCCCGGAGATTACCGCGGCTGCGAGCGCAGTGAACGCGCATATGATTACACTGCGTAAATTGCATGCGGATGCAGGAAAAGCAGTGGAAGCGTCCGCACCGCAAGAACTGCTGGAGCTGCTGGCGCCTTTCGTGGAAGCAGCCGAACGTGAACTGGTAACGGGGGGCAGCGTGAGCGGTGCCCAGCGTGCGAGCAGTACAGGTGCAGCTTATGCATTGCTTCTCGATACGTACTTTGCCGCTCAAAACATGCTGCGGATTGCAGCTTTGTACGATGAGCGCTACGTTACCTATATTGAGGCGGGACGCAGTGAAGTGCGGGTCAAGCTGCTCTGCCTGGATCCTTCGCATTTGCTGGGACAGGCTATGAAGGGCTATCGCTCGACGATTTACTTTTCTGCCACGTTGACACCGCTCGCGTATTACCGGGACATGCTGGGAGCGAGGGAAGAAGATTACACGTTGCAGGTTCCTTCTCCTTTTCATCAGGAGCAATGGGATGTACGCCTGCTGCCGCTCTCTATCCGTTATCGGGATCGTGAGCGCTCGAAGGGGGCCATTGCAGATATGCTAGCGGGATTGGCTGAGGAGCGTAAAGGGAATATGCTCGTGTTTTTCCCTTCCTATCCGTATCTGCGAGAGGTATATGAGGAATTTATGGCCCGGGGCGTGTCTGCGGATACGCTGGTACAAAGTCCGGGCATGACCGAACCGGAGCGGGATCACTTTCTGAAGGCTTTTCAGCCGGGACAAGAGCGTACTCTGCTCGGCTTTGCTGTACTGGGAGGCGTGTTTGCGGAAGGTGTTGATTTGCCGGGTGATCGTTTGAACGGAGTCGTAGTGGTTGGTGTCGGATTGCCGCAAATTGGCGCAGAGCGCGATGTGCTGCGGGATTATTTTTCGGAGCAAGGACGGAACGGATTCAACTATGCGTATGTGTATCCGGGGATGAACAAGGTTCTTCAGGCAGGAGGCAGGCTTATCCGTACAGAACACGACGAAGGCTTGCTAGTGCTGGTAGATGACCGGTTTGCCAAGGAGCCGTATGCTTCTTTACTGCCGGAGGAATGGAGGAGCTATCGTTTGACGGAACAGACGGGATCAGGGAAGGAATGGACAGGCCATGAATTTTAATTTTCATAATGACTCTATACGCGGGGTGCTGCACAGCTTTGGACAAGAGGATGCCGAAGTGGACAATATGGAGACTTTTGTGACTTTTGCGCGCTTGGCTAACGGTATTTTTAGAGAAATAGATACCGATCTTACCAAGCTGGGAGTCTCTCAGGGCCGAATCATCGTCCTTAGCCTATTGCACTGCCATGCGCCGCACCGGATGACACCATCAGAGCTGTCAGAAAAGGCCGATGTGACGCGGGGAACCATGACGGGGCTAATCGACGGTCTGGAGCGGGATGGCATGATTGAACGGGTGGCTCACGAGAGGGATGGACGAATGGTAACTGTCGGACTAAAGGAGGCAGGACGAGAGCTGCTGGTAACGGTAGTGCCTTATTACACCAAGCTGATCCGTGCATGTATGGCCGAGTTTACGACAGAGGATCATGAGATGATGAAGGGCTTGCTCGGGAAAATGAAAAGGGGTTTTGAACGTTCCCTGCCGAAATGCTGAGTTCCTGATTTGAAGGATAAAGAATAGGGGGGATAACATGTTCTTTTATACTGATGAGGTCTATGAAGCGCGTGATTTTGGTTCGATGGATGCCCGAGAAGGCGAGTGGAGAAATTGTGAGTTTACTCGCTGTCGCTTTCGGGGTGTGGAGATGAATGAATCTCTAGTGGAAGACTGTACTTTTGTAGATTGTGATTTTACCGGAGCCATCCTGAATGCCTCTCATTACAAGGAGTCTGCCTTTACGAATTGTCTGTTTACCAGCGCGAATCTGTTTGTGGCCCGGTTTGATAATTGCAAGCTGGTAGGCTCAGACTTCGCGGGGGCAAATATGGACGGGATCACGATTACGGGCGGAGACTGGTCATACACGAACTTGCGTCATGCAGATTTAAGGAAGCAGGATTTGCGAAAAATACGATTCAAGGAAGCTGACCTGTCCCAATGTAATTTGGAAAAGGCAGATTTGCGCGAAGCAGATCTTACCCGGGCAAGATTGCATAAGGCGCAGCTTCAAGGAACGGACTTGCGTGGTGCGAAGATGGATGGCGTGAATTTTAAAGATTTGGATATCACCGGAGCCAAGCTCGACATCCAGCAGGCGGTAGCCGTGGCCCGATCCTATGGAGCGAAGGTGGAAGGGTAAAAGCACGGAAAAAATCCCTGCTCCAGCGGCAGGACCTGAGGATCAGGTCTGGGACTGGATAGGATAGGATAGGGAAATGGGTGCTTTATATGTTGAACGGACCCGAGAGGGGGAGGAATTTATGGTGGGACCAAAGAGGCATTAGTTTCTCTTTTTTCTTTGCTGGGCAAGGACTACATAATGATCCAGACGTTGACTTAGCTCTATAATGGAAGGGTCGGTAAAGGCCGCATGCTGTGCCTTTGTAATAAGCTCGCTGCGCAATTCTTCAATGATGGCCAGCAAACCATCCCCGGATGCATTCAGATTGGATACCATAAGCTGCACCTTCTTCCCTGCTGCTCATAAGATTATAAAAGTAATTGCATAAAATTTGAATTATACATTAATGGTAAATATAGGTCCTTTTTTGTTGGTGTAAAGTAGTATAGCACATTTACTCTAGCGAAGCGATCAGGCATAATTAAGGATGATTGCCGATGAGAACATGCCTGTTATGCGGGGATAAAGGAAGGAAGAGACAGATGAGTCAGACAAACGTGTATTTTAATCATGATGGTGGAGTAGATGATCTGGTATCCCTGTTTATGCTGCTTCAGATGGAGCAAGTTCATTTGACCGGAGTATCGGTTATTCCAGCAGATGGTTACCTGGAGCCTGCGACGGATGCCAGCCGTAAAATTATTGATCGTTTTGGCCGAAATAAAGGGCCTGTGGAAGTTGCTAAATCTAATTCACGCGGTAAAAATCCATTTCCTGCCGCTTGGCGTTTACATTCCTTTTATGTAGATGCATTGCCAGTGCTGAATGAATCGGGACAAATGGAAGCGCCGCTTTCAGCTCTGCCGGCTCATCAGCATCTGATCGAAAAGGTGCGTGGAGCCGAAGGCAAAACACTGCTCCTGTTCACTGGACCGCTGACCGATCTGGCACGCGCGCTGGATGAGGCACCGGATATTGAAGCGAAAATTGACAAGCTGGTATGGATGGGCGGTACCTTTGAAAAAGGTAATGTAGAGGAGCCTGAGCATGACGGCACAGCAGAATGGAATGTGTTCTGGGACCCGGAAGCAGCATATCGGGTATGGCAAAGCGGTATTACCATTGATCTGGTGGCACTGGAAAGCACAAGCAAAGTGCCATTAACGCCAGCCGTACGCAATCGTTGGGCTTCCGAGCGCCGCTATGAAGGCGTAGATTTCCTGGGCAACTGCTACGCAGGCTGTCCGCCGCTTGTCTATAGCGAGACGAACTCGACCTACTACCTGTGGGATGTGCTAACTACCGCATCAGTGGGACGTCCGGATATTGTAAAGAAAAAGACGGTACATTGCAGCGTCATCGCAGATGGCCCAAGTCAGGGCAGAACCGTGGAACAAGCGGATGGCCGCCCTGTTAATCTCGTATATGACACAGACCCGGAAGCCTTTTTTACGTACATGGCGGATTTGGCCAAGCTGGCTGCTCCCAAGCGTTATTAGGCTAAGCTAGGCTCGGCCATGCACATATACGTAAGTTAGAGTGATATTAGCAAACATCCATAACATGAAAACCCGTGACGATATCCGTCACGGGTTTTTGTGCCCTTTTAGGCCATATATGAGTGGAGTCCAGTTTCTGCTTCAAGCTAATTCCTGATATGTTTTCAATGTCAGATGGAGCGTAATCTCAGTCTCGCTACCTAAATTATGATTCTCTGAATGTGTTGTTGGAGTCTACCTATATTTTACATGATTATTTCATTGTAGACCGGGTTTTCTACTTCAATTTACCTATTGGCTTGCGCAAACCTTCATGGAATAGGTCTGAAACGGTCGTTTCTAATAAAGTATTTGGTTATATTATTACACATTTATGAAGTGAAATAATTATTTTTATTTATTTTCATAAATTCATATGTAATCTCATCATATGAAAAAAGTGTAATTAAATAGGATGATAGAACCAGTTATATCATGTAAATATTCTATATAATAGGTTCAGAGGTGGAATTATGAATAGATTGGAAGCCCTAGAACACTTCCATAAGACCTACGCAGAAGAGGTGCTGAATCAGAAAATACACCACGTAGCGTCTTTGTATGAACAGCGAAAAGAAGAAGTCATATTATCTTTTATTCAATCCTTTCAATGGATTTGTCAGCAGGCTAATCATATAGAGGTGTCCAAGAAAAAGATTGGATACATTACCTATTCCATGCGGCGCACATATCTGATGGATCGCAACTATAACTATGTCATCGAAGTTTATGATAAAAGCTGGTTCTTTGATCCTGGGCCATGCCAAGGAGCCTATGATGCAGGATGGGCTTTCAGCTTTTGGGGAGAATTGGTGGATGAATTGAGCCAGCTCCGAAAACCCTATATGAATAAGGTGATTCAGCTTGATGTAGAACGATTTGCACTTCAGGCTGCGGAGGAATTTCATCAATATATTTTGCAATTAGCCAGGGATGCTATTGGACAGGCTGTACAAACACCGGAATTTAAGGTGTTAAGGTACGAGAATGATTTGGAAGTGCGAATAGGGGAGTATAAAGGAATCAGTAAGGTGGTGTACTCAGCAGTCGATGGAATATTACATGATTCAACAGGATGACCGTATCGCAGAGTATATGTATCCCGTAGAGATGAATCGCAGGCAGCTAATGGAGTGGACAGCCAGCGCAGAAGAGTCCATTTTACAATTTTATGTTTCAGGTGATGCAGACTATATTGATTTTATGGAGCATCCGGTATCCATCGTTTCTGAACAGCTCAAGGAAATATTTGATGTATATCAAGCGGGATTGAACTGGAAGTTGGTTGTTTTTGCCGATATACAGCGAATGCAGCAAACGAGGTATTGGATGGCTAATCCGCCTAGCCTGATGTGTGTATCATCACTTAGTGAATATCATAGAGACGGTACACTGAGAAAAATCATTTTAGATGAATATGCAGTGGAGAATCATAAGATATTCAGGGTTCAGGATGCAGATCATCATATCATTGTGGATCTTGATGTGGCTGAATGTATTTTAAAGTTCAATCTGACAGGCTTGAAATTACAGAAGGTTGATACAGAGGGGCCGTCTATGCAAAGGAGAGTCCAAGAATGAGTGAGAGCTATGTAGTGGATGGGGCACAAATACATTGCAACTATGGAAGTGATACGGGAAGATTTAGTGTTTCAGCTAACAGAGGAATTAGCATTGGCGATAAAATGCAGGGGAATATTCAAGATTTTCACCCACAGACGCATATCCCTTCGTTCGGATTGTGCCGCAGTATGCATAATCCCGTGGTTTCTTCTGCTAACAAAGGTATTTGCGGAAAAATCATTCCGCAGCCCTGCAAACCAAGCGTATCTATGCCTTGGTTGAATGGAAAGAGGGATGTATACGTAGATCAATCTCCGGCTCTTATGAGTTGCTCCACCAATTTATGCATGTGGTGTGGCAAAATTTCATTCACGACAGATGGGCAGGAATAGTTACAGATTGCTTAAAGCTATATCAACATCTATGAAAAACTAATGGGGTGAGCAAGATGGGACTGGCTGGAACTGTGCTGACTTATGGCAATATTAGAGTGAATGCTCCATATGAAATTGTCCGGCTGCTGGATTTTGAATTGACGCAGAAGGTGAATGACCATGGCAGGGTATATATCACTGCTCTCATACCGGATGAGGATCATGCTAAGTATGACGGATTAGCTCATGATGAAGATGTGCTGGAGGTATATGAGACGGATGGAGATCGAGGGACGGTTAGTATTTTTAAAGGAATCGTCACCAATATTAGAATTGCATTCAAAAATGGCGTATATCACATGTACATAGAGGCGGCCTCTTTTACATATTTGCTGGATCAACAACGGAAAAGCCGTTCGTTTCAAAACAGCAGCTTGACGTATTATCAACTGTTCCGCGAACTCATCGATGCTTATCCACACGGGGATTTTATTGACCTGACGGACAGCAGTAAAAAACTCGATGGCTTTACTATTCAGTATGGGGAGAGTGATTGGGAGTTTCTAAAAAGAATGGCCTCTCGTCTGCAAACTGGATTGATTGCAGAGATTACATCTGTATTCCCGAGATTATGGCTAGGCACCTCGAAAGAACAGGTGAAAGGGGAACTGCGTAGCATTAACTTTTCCCTCCAAAAAACAAAATCAGGTCCAGAATATACATATGCTGAAGTGGAGGATACGAAGCGTTTTGAACTTGGAGATGTCGTCGTATTTCAACGAAAGCATTGGGTTATTGATGAGATTCATGCAGAGATGCAGCAAGGTATCATGACATATGGCTACGTTCTCGTTCCGGAAGCAGGTATTCCGAGGGAGGTTATACATAACCAGTTAATCAAAGGTACCTCTATTGAAGGGAAAGTCATTGATTTAGATGGTGAAGGCGAGTCCGTTAAGCTTCACCTGTCCGTGGATGCTGTGCAGTCCAAAGCGGAGAGTTGCTGGTTTTCTTACCCCACCATGTATACTGGTGATGGAATCGGCTGGCATTGCATGCCTGAGCTTGGGGATCATGTTCATTTGTATTTTCCATCCAACAAGGAGCAGGAAGCTCATGTGGTTCAATCTCTCCGTAAGAGAGACTACAAAGGAGATGAAATCAGCAAACCTGCAAGAAAGCTGTTTCATACCAAAACTCAAAAAGTGGCGAGATTCGATGATAAAGAAGTAGCTCTCTCCACCCAGAAAGAAAAGATACTTGTACGCTTAAATCCTGCATCCGGTATTCACGTGTATAGTCATCACGATCTTACCTTTCACGCCGATACAGACTTGGTGCTGCATGGCAAAAAGGTACAGATGACCGCTACTCGCGAAATATCTCTGACGTGCAAAACCAGCTATATTCGAACCGATGGGACGCTTCATATCAAGGCTAGTAAGTTCATCAAAAATCAGGTGCCAGACGCAGAATTGAAAGCCTATAAATCCCTGATTCAAGAATTGAAGGGAAAGGGGTATCCGCAATGGGTGCAGGATTTGCTGCTTCAATTTAAAAAGGACTACTACAAAGCCGTGGCAGCAGGGGACAAAAAAGGTGCCAAGGAAGCCGCAGCCAAGGCCAAGCAATTGCGTCAGCAGGTGGCAGAAATAGATCGTATGCCTGCCTGGGCCAGAGCGCAAATGCATGAGTACACGTCTCAGTGGTGGGAAGCACATGGCGCCAACGACAAAGCCACGCAAAAGCAGATGCATCTTCTCGCCAATCAGTTGCGTGACAATGTGTTGATCAACGAGCTGATTCGTGGACATTCAGCCAATTCCTATCTCGATGCCAACCGGCTGGAGGAGCTGTCCGGGCAATACGCGGATGCCGCTCATAAGCTGACCGTTGCCGATCAAAAGGCTATTGCTAAGGAAGCAGCTGCCCTGCGGAGTAAGTATGGCGTGAACAGTCTGCTTGCCAGAGAAAACTTGAACAAGCTTGCCAAGAAATATCCAGACAGCTTCTCGTACAAGCTACCAACTACGGGTGATTGGGATCAGGAGCTTAACGCCGCTTTGCAGGATTTTGCGAAGAAATACGGCTTGGAGAACAAAGGTTATGGTCGCGATGTACTCGCAGTGTACCTGCATCAAGTAGCCAATGGCATTCTTCCATGGCCTAAGGTTAATAAGGTTGCAACGCCGACTGCTCCAACAACGAAAACGGAACCAGGCAAGAAGACGCCGACTACTCCTGAAAAGCCGACGAAGGAGGAACCAAAGGCTACACCATCCAACAGTTCTGCCGAGGAGAAAAGGAAAGCAATCGTAGAATTCGCTAAGAAGTTTTTGGGGAAGATTCCTTATTGTATGGATACTAAAATTACAACAATGAAGCTTGATCCCAACAATCCACCTATTTATATGGACTGCTCTGATTTTAGTTCCTCAGTGTACTTGACCATATTAAATGTGCATATAGGCGGTACTACAAGAGATCAAATCAATCGGGGGACAGAGGTTGAATACAAAGCTTTACGATCCAGTGGGGATTATAAAAACCTAAAGTTAGGTGACCTAATATTATTTGATTGGAAAAAAAGAACAGGGAGACAACCGAATCATGTAGGCATGTATATCGGGAATGGAGAATTTATTCACGAGCATGGTAACGCAACTAAGCCTAGTGAAATGGATTCAGATAAAAAGCCTTCTCATAATGTAACGATAGATAAATTAAGCAAAGATTGGAAGGGGTCATACGGTCGTATATATACAAACGTTATAGCAGTTAAGCGTATTATCCAAGACGATGGATCCATTAAAAATAAGTAGGGATGAGGAAGTACAGAGTCGCATAAAGGAACTGAGACAACCCGCTTAATGAGGAAACCTTATAGAGAGTGTAAAAGAGAGGAGAAATCATGCGTTGTATAAAAGTAGTTTTAATTATTGTTTTTTCAGTGCTGATATCTGCATGTAGAGCAAGCACAGGTGGGGACAATGTTATATCTTCGCAGTCTTCCGATATACCATCACGTAATGAAGTTAAGGCAGATCAGGATGATGCAAAGGCAACTCAAAAAAAAGCAAGTTGGCTTTTGAATGGTCAAGAAGGCGTAGAAGATCGAGTTCAATTCTTAACCAATTTAGATGATCCTACTGGAGAAACTAATATTCGTATCGACGACCTAATTGACACCATGGAAACTAAGGAGGAACGTACAAAATATCGGGGTTCACAAGTATATGTCGGGAAAATAACAAGTGACGGCAGTCGTATGGCAATTATAAGAGATGTTTATGGGGAGCAACCAGATGATCCGCTCATTATTGAAGTGTACGATCTGGACGCGGGAGAAAAAGAACGAGAGTTTAAATTGCCGCCAACGGCTCAATATCCTGTGATCTCTTCTGATTTAAGCAAATATCTATATGTAATGGACGGACGTTTGTATTTATATGATGCAATAAGTAAAAGAACTACAGAATTGAAGACTAACAAAGGCAAAGCGGATGTTAGTAATATTGCTCAGGGAGTGTTTTCACCGGATAACACCAAGTTATGTTTTGTGGATGATCAGGCTGGGATCGTAATGCTTGATCTATCTGGTGATAGTGGTACGAAGCTTCTGCTTGCAGGCACTGATGTCTCGAGTATTATGCAATGGGATCAGGGGAACAGACTTCTTTATACCACTTATAAAAAAGATAATACTTTCATAAACGATATTTATTCACTAGATATACACACTGGAAAAGTACAGTTTATAACTAAAAATGAGGGCGATTTTATTTTATCACCAGATCAGAAAAAATTGGTCTTGGCAGATGATGAGGTTGTAAAAATGTTCATGATTGATGTAGCTAGTGGAAAAAAAGAAGATATTTCGTCCATTGTAAGTGGTGAAGGAACCTGGGTAGTTCCAATACAGTGGATCGAAACAAAAACCAATTATATGAAATATAGCAACAAGGTCAAAGTAAAAAAAGTTACGGCCTCTTCCACACTTCCTAATCAGAGTAACTATTCTTTTAATGTGAACAATTTAACGGACGATAATAATTCAACCCCTTGGTGTGAAGGAACGAAGGAAGGCGGAGTAGGAGAAACGGTAACTATGGATTTGGGTTCAACTCAAGAGGTCAGAGGTATGGAGATGGTTGACGGCATTATACGAGTTAACAATAAGTATTTAGACGTGAATACAATCCGAAAAATGAAACTTGATTTTTCGGATGGACAATCTGTGGTTCTTGAGAACAATGACACACGCTTCAAATTTGATGAACCCATACGAACATCTTTCGTTAAAATTACCATTCTAGAAGTGAAAAAAGGCACGGATTTCCCAAATACTTGTATAGGTGAGCTGAAGTTATTGTGATGAGCAGTAGAAAGCGAAATAAAACTGTGGTATGGATAAGTAAAATTACGTTCGTCATGATCTTTTCCGTGCTATGCGGGTGTATACAATCGAATGAGGGCCAAAAAGTAGTACAGGAGCGGAAGGAAACTCATGCTTCAGTCTCTCAGTCCAAGAGACTTCCTCCAGCAAAAAAGGCTGTAAATTGGTTGCTTTTTGAAGCGGAAAATGGAAACATGCCCATGGATTATCTCGCTGATATGGATGATCCTACAGGCAATACCTATATTGATTTAGACGACATTATAGATGAATTATATGCAAGTGAAGGTGAAACGTATCCTGAATCTGAGTTGTATCTGGTTAGGTTCTCGGATGATGGCAGGCGGATCGCTTTATGTAGAGAGTCGCAGGATTTAAATTATTTAATTATTAAAATCTTTGATTTGTCTACCACAAAGAAATTATATGAATTTAAGGTGTCCAATAGAGACTACGCTGTTATGTCTCCTGACTTACGCAAGTGCGTTTACACGGATGATGCTGCCTTTTTTTATTATATAAACCAGGTACAGAAAACTAAAGCATTGGGGCATTTAAATGATGGTCACTATCTCGATCTTCCAGTGTTTTCGCCTGACGGTAACCAATTTGTCCTTGTAGATAGTAACCATACTGTATTGATCTATGACTTGTCCAAAAATAAGCAAATTCAACAAATCAAGCTAGGGATAGAAGGAATACAGATCGAACAGTGGCTTTATAACGATCAATTGCTTCTCTCTTCCTACGATAATGATAAGACGTATGTGCTCAATATCAAGACTGGGGAGAAGAGGTTACTAATGAAAGCCACAGAATCTCCTGTTATAACCTTGGATAACCAAAGGGTTGCTTATGTGAACTCAAAGGGTGAAATGCAACAACGAGACATCCAAACAGGTCTGACTATAAAATACTCCAACCCATTGCATAGGGTAGGTTATAATGTGTCTCCTGAGCAATGGATACAGACTGCAACGGATTTAATGAAATATCGAAAAAGTATCCCGGCACAGAAAATCATTGCCTCTTCTACACTTCCAGATCAGGCTGGGAATTCCTATGCTGCCCGAAACATCATGGATGAAGATACGAGTACGGCTTGGTGTGAAGGGGTTAAGGGGGACGGGATTGGGGAGTGGATCAAGATTGATTTCGGCTCTATGCAAGAACTAAGGGGGTTTGAGCTCATCAATGGTTTAGCTAAGTCATCTAATGCTTTTCAAGCTAATAACAGAGTTAAACGAATGAAACTGGAATTCTCGGATGGGCAGACCATGATGGTAGATAATGATTTTTTAAGTAATGAATTTCCTGATGGTGCCATTCATACTTCATTTGTGAAAATAACAATTGAGGCAGTAGAAAAAGGAAGCAAATATCACGATACATGTATGTCGGGGATACGATTCTTCTAAGCATTCCTAACAAAGGAGAAGGCATATGAAGTGGAAAGAACCAACGTTTGGTGCAACACCTATGTTGAGAGCTTTAACAACTGCTAATGCACACAGGAAAGCAAAGGCTTTTGATCTGGCGGCAGAACAAAAGAAACAAAAACTGAGTTATCCTGATTGGGCCCAGACTTGGATGCGTAAATACAAAGAAGATTGGTATATCGCTCAAGCCAGCGGCGACGAGATCGGTATGCGTAAAGCGCAAAAGCTAGCAGAGGGACTTCGAAGCAAGCTTCGTGAGATGGCAACGATGCCCAAGTGGGCTCAGGAGCAGTTGCAAAAGGAAACAATTCGCTGGATGGCTGCCGAAGCAAGCGGTAATATCAGGGGAAAGCTGGCTGCTGAGAAGGCGGGACGAGCCATACGAGAGAAGTTGGGTCTGGTCGATACCACTGATAAAGCACCACCAATAGATAAGGAAGTAAAATCTAATAAATCGGAAGTCAAAGAAGTTCCAGCCGTAAACGAATCAAAGCAATATGTTAGCGTGAGACAACTAGAACAACTTGGTTGGATTAAAATAAGTAAAGCTATGATAACCGATCTGAATAATTGTTTGGAAAGATATAATATCACAACACCGGCCAGAATAAGACATTTTATAAGCCAATGTAGTCATGAATCCGCTGGCGGTCGCTATACAAAAGAAATTGCAAGTGGCGAGAAATACGAAGGGAGAAAGGATTTGGGCAATATTCATAAAGGTGATGGTCCTAAGTATAAGGGTGGGGGATACATTCAATTAACAGGACGACACAATTATCAAAAACTATCTACTGCTTTGAATGATCCTAAAGTTATGGAGGGTGTGGAATATGTTGCAGAACATTATCCTTGGACAAGCGCAGGATTTTGGTGGGAGCAGCATAATATGAATGCTCTGTGTGACAAAGGTGCAACTGTAAGGCAAATTACTAAAAAAGTTAATGGCGGGTACAATGGATTAAAAGATAGAGAAATGTATTACAAGAAATGCGAGAATATTTTCTAATAAATTTTGAGGATTTATTCTTAACGTTGTGAGATGAGGGAAAGCTCTTGATTAGAATTCATTATAAGAAAATAGCATTTATTATACTTGTGTTAATGATAATGGCTTCGTGCGGTAAAGTTCCAAAAGATGTAAGTTTAATTCACGTTGAAAACAATAAAGGTAATGATGTTCGGATTTATAATCAGCAAAGCTATGAACTCATTCAGGAGAAATATTCGGAAAACGGAATCGTTATTAAATATCCTCAAATTACGAAGCTTGAGGATGCAGAAAAGCAAAAGTCTTTAAACCAAATTCTAAAGAACGAAGCTTTAAAAGGATTACATGACTATACGGATTCTAATCCTGGAGTTCATCTCGAAATTGATTATGAGATTAAACGGCAAAGTGAACGGTTCTTGAGTGTTCAATATGCGGGTATTCGTTATGTGAAGGATGCAGCCTATCCTAATCATATGTTTTATACGACCAACTTGGATATGAAGCAGGCTTTAAGATTAAGATTGAGTGATCTGGTAAAGATCGAAAAACCTTTTTTAGAGCTTATAAAAAGCGGAAAGGTCACAGCTGTAGAGCCAGAACAAAAAGATTTGCTTGGTAATTTTACTCAAGATGAGTTAAATCAATGGTTAACAGATGCAGACCTACTAAAAGGTTCAGCTGAGGATTCAGGATTAGATACGTTTAGCTATCTCACAAGTGATTCATTAGGAATTAGCATTCCTGTGGCACATGCAGTAGGGGACCATGCAGAGTATGAGATTCGTCTTGCGCAAATTCCAGATAATATCAGGCAAAATAAAGAACTATGGAGTGAGCTAAGTCCTGTCGTTGATCAGCCAGCTACCGTTGTAAATGAAGAGAGATTGGATACCGATACCGACCAGTATGAAGTTGAAGAGTCACAGTCTTTTCAAACTACTCTTGAAGGCTTTGGGAGAGTACGGTTTGTATCGACTTATGGATATCCGGAAGGTCTTCGTAAATTCTTTTTCTTTCTATTAGATGATCAAGGACATATTTTATATCGATTCCCAGAGTTCTACGGGAACTATGAGTGGGTAGCGCGTTATGGAGGCGTAGAAGCGGTGGCCTTCAAGGATGTAAATAAGGATGGGTTGAAGGATGTTATCATCATTGCCAATGTTGATAACGGGATTCATGGACCTGGTAGAGTTGATGAATTCCCTATGGCAGGTATCTACTTTCAGAAGAAAAATAAAACCTTTACCACACTACCTGCACTGGACCAGGCCATCAACGACAAGGGACATAATCAAACCATTAAAGATGTCATTCAATACGTAAGCAAACAACGGATAAACATAAACTAGCTGACAAAAGGAGCAGAAACATGGGATATCCAATCATAAAGTATAACGGAACTGTTCTATCTCTTAAAAATCCGAAAGTTAAAGTTGTGCAAAAAATGAATGAGCATGTAAAAGTCTTTTTGACGGGTGTGTTCACTGGCACTCAAATGGAAGAGTACACGGATCATATGGAGGCAGGAGCTAAGTTAGTTGTTTCTTATGTGAATGATGATCAGAAACAGATTGTATTGTTCAGAGGATTAGTCACGCAGTTCAGAATCAAGTTGGTGTCCAATGTAGCCTATTTGGTCGTCGAAGCCCTATCCTATACTAGCCAACTGGATGAAGTGCCTCATAGACAATCCTTTCAAAATGTAAAAATGAAGCTACAGGCTTTGCTTGAACATGTACTCAAATCATATCCTAAAGCCAATTGTACGAGTCGCTTAAAAGATCAGCTTTTACAGGAGTTTACGATGCAATTCGATGAGACGGACTGGTCATTTCTGAAACGTATAGCGTCTCGGCTCGGTTGGGGGCTGATACCCGATCCGATAGGAGAGAACCCTCAGTTTTATTTTGGATTACCCGATGATGTCCATAAAGGTGAGCTGAAACAGTATAACTACTCCATGACTAGAAAAACCAAACCAGGAGCAAGCAAAGACGACAATCTTTTATATTATAAAGTGCAAACGACGGAGGCGAAAGATGTCCTCCTACAAATTGGGGCTGAGGTTAAATTCAAAGGGAAGTCTTTATACGTCTTGCAGTCTGTTGCGTTTATACGGCATAGTGCCTTGTGGCATGAATATGTGCTAACTACCTCTGATGGAATGAAGCAGGAATTGATCCTAAACGAGAACATTCGGGGCATGTCATTGAAGTCAAAGGTGATTGGAATTGAAGAGGATCATGTGAAGGTGTTTTTTTATGAAATGGATAAGGTCAAGCCGAACGTTAAGGAAACCTGTGCTTTTCCACATGCTACATTTTATACATCGGAAGGGAACACGGGGTGGTACTGCATGCCGGAGCTTTTTGACTTTGTAGATATCTACTTTCCGACCCATAACGAAAAAGACGCTATTGTAACCCACTCGATCCGAAAAAGATCTAAAGGGGGAGACTTTATTAAGGACCCGTCAACGAAGATATTTATGACTAAGTACCGCAAAGCTATTATATTTGAGAAAAATGAAATTTTAATCACAGGGAATGACGATGAAGTGGTGATTCGACTGCTGGATGACCATGGAATCGAACTGCGGAGTAAAAAGGACATCCGTGTTAAGGCTGACGGCAACTTAGTATTCAATGCGGGTAACACAATACAAGTCACAGCGAAGGATGCCATCGGTTTAAAATGTAAAACGAGTTTGGTAGAAATGGACGGTAACATCAAAATGACTGGAGAAAAGATAAAGACGCAATAACTAAATCCATCGTGAAAGGGTGAAAAGTATGGCTAAAGTAACTACTGGAGCAATTGTGAATGAGAAACCGCCTACCCAAGAAGATATGATCCAAGAATGGAAACGTAAAATAAGCAAAGGCGAATATCCTTTTATTCATGTAACTAAGCATTAAGTGAAGAGTATTAAATATGTTTAGCAACAAGTAAATAAGGCTCCTAAGGAGCCTTATTTGAGTTTGATGATCTATACCCTTTTAGCACTGTTATGTAGCCGTAAAGGTGAATTTTATTAACTACATTTGTCATTGCATACTCTTTAGTACAACAAATTAAAAATGGTGTTCATCTATACAATTTTCCCCTAACATACAGTTACAAAGACCTATTCTACATAACTATGTACTATAACCAGATATACTGTATCCAATGACTTTATACTTATTTTTCCTCTCGGCTATATCGCTCGCAAAAAGGATGCACTATAATTATACTACTTCTTAATTTGGGAAAAATTAGACTTTAACATAGATTACAAATATGTTGAAAGTGAAATGCTCGATGAGTATCCCTTCTCAGGAAGAAGGGGTCTTGTATTTGGGAACTTCACTGTCGATAAACCAATCTGGCCCAGAGACGTCGATCACTTCTTTGGTTTTATAATTATAGTAGATGGTAATTTTGTTGTCTTCGTGGCCTTTAATGTACCCATACAGATAGAGCCTGGAGTGGACAGCAGGATCATCCACAGCATAATCCTTTAATATGAAATCGGCATTATAGTGTTCTTTAATAAAGTCCACGCCGATGGGAGTGGCGACGTCTACTAATTCTTGTTTCTCTTTGTCGGACAATTTGGAACAACCTCCTAAATACATAACAATTAAAATAAGTGCCAGAATCAGTGGGATTTTTCTGTTCAAGTTACAATTCTCCTTTTCTGGTAATCACCTTTTTCATAACTCTATAATATATTTACACAATAGACAAGGTGGGAATAACTTGACCTACATTAACGATAAAACATACTGGACCATTGCGGATAAAGTTTATGACCGAGAGTTGACTGCCAAAGATTCTAAAAGCAGAATTCTTCCTGACTGGAAGATTGTTGAGCCTGAAGGAGCTAAGCTGCATGATACGAACGGTTCTGGATTCGATGCGACTGTATTCCTTAACGAGAAGACCAATCAGGTGATCATCGGTTATAGGGGTACAGAACCTCCAGATCGCCCCAAATGGAGCGTGGCGATGGACTGGGGAACGGATATCAGCGATGTCGTCGGAGGGCGCGCGAAAACGTTGGAAGAAGTCCATCAATATTATGAAAATAATAAGGCAGAGGTGGCTAAACTCCCACCACAAGTGCAAAGTGCATTTCTTCAATATGAGGAAAAGTATCAGAATAATCAATTTACACAAGCTGAGAATCTATATGATGTCGTAAAAAAACAGTATCCCTCTGCTGAAATAACGACCACAGGCCATTCTCTAGGAGGAGCGGAGGCAGAATATGTGGCGGTGCGGAACGGACTGACATCAGTCGCTTATAATCCACCAAGTATTGTACATCTGTTACCGGATGATCTTCAAAAGAAGGTGGAAAATGGCGATTTTCGAAAGACGAATGTCGCTTATGTCAATCCGAAAGATACTATCGGTTCGGGAGCTAATGATGCACAGCCACATGTGGGTACAACCTACTTTATAGACAATGATTATAAGACGGCTAATAAAGCCAAAATCACTATTCCTGTTTCATTACCAGTCGAAAGAGAAAATAAGTGGGCTAACTTTTTTTTGGGGCCCAAATGGTCTCCCATTGTGTATGTCCCGATTACGTTGCCTATGATGCAGCAAGATCCTATTACAAAGTTCTATAATTCGGTAATGGGAGAAGCAACACATAGCATGGATCATTTCACATTTGATGAAAACGGCAATATAATCAATCCACTGTACACGATGGACGGTCAATTGGTGGAAGGCAATCCACGGGTGCAGGCGTACGAGCAAATGCTGGCCGCCCGAGCAGAACTCAAGGAAGTCATGGGCGAACTGGTTGAACGCTACGGTGGACAAATGGGTGCTTTCGGGCAGTTTGCTGCTACTGCACTGGGAGTGAATATCCTGGGTGTAGGACAACAGCATGGTCGCTCCAATGGCGGTGCATATTTTGTGGGCAACAAAAATGGAGGCACAATTCAATTAACAACCGAAGAGCTAAAGCATGCGGCTAATCAGATGCGTTCCAGCTTGCATGGATTTTCTAGTGATACCCGTGCATCCATTCAGTTATTTCAGGCTCATATCGGAACAAGTGAAAGTCAGTCTTTGACCCCGCTTGCGCATAGTGCAACGGCAACACTGGATCGGATCAATCGCTGGTATCAGGAATCGATTACAGAGATAGCAGAGTATATAGATCGCAAGGGCCAGGAATTTACGATGGTGGATCAATAAAAAGAGCAGCTGGAAGAACACAACGGGAGGCAAAAGAGATGAGTAGAATATCTTTGAGCCTGGGGGATCTGCGTAGGGCTGTACAGCAGTGCGAGCAGCTAAAGCAAAGACTTCAGCATCAGGAGCAGCAGATGAGAAATATATATGGTCGTCTGCAAGACTGGAGGGGCGAATCGGCTGCTGAATTAACACGTAAAATGGAGACGTTTCTCCAAGGCACAACTGTACGAATACAGGAATTGGACGATCATAAAGAGCAGTTGAAACGTTATATTCGGAAAATGGAAGAAGCTGATCGGCGTGAGGAGAGACGCAAACGGGCTGCACAATGGTGATACAGGCGGACTGCAATAGTTAGGAGAACATCATGAAAGATCAAAATGCATTTGTTATTTTACTTATATTGAATATCGTTTATAGCTTAACGTTATTTGCCTATCCGGTCATGCTGATGGTGGTCGCATTTTCTTTCGATGCACCAACAGCTGGAGATTATCTCATCAGTTATATTTTTGCCTATGTCATAATGAGCTACCCGATAGGAGTATTTATTTCATGGAGCTGTTGGTATTTTTATCATCGTTATGCTTTTAAGAAGGCATATATCATAGCTAACTTTATGCTGCTGTGGCCAGCTACTCTTGTAGTGTCCTCGTGGATTCAATCGGCTTTTTCTTGAAGGGGTTCCCATCTGGCCCAGTCAGCTACATAACATAAAAAAAACCGTACAATCGCTAGGGGACTCCCGCGGGGTACGGTTAAATGCGTTTAAATAAAAACTACATATATAGTAGAAGAAAAAAATATTCTCCCAGAGTGGTGACGATAACGCCTTTGTAGTCTGCTTTAATTTTCCGGCGGGGAATATAGTATCGTTCGGAAGCTTAAGGGTTAGACGAAAAAAAGTACAAAAATGTTCTAAAGCTCTACAAAGTTCGACATATAGTTCGCTTTTTCGCGTTATATGTTATTATATTAGGGATTTTGATTGCTATTTATCATATATTTATGTATAATCTATCGTGTTGAAAGATTGATTGTACGTAATATGCTGATGAGGGTGGGTTCATGACGCTGCTCGACAGTAATGAAAGCAAGAAGCGGATGTGCCAGATTTACAACGAAATTTCAAAGGAACTGTTCGGCTTCGGGACCACGCTACTGCGGGCCACCGTTGAGAACAACATTGTTACCTTTGTGGCGAAGCACCGGCGTTCTCCACGCTCGGCGGCATTGGAAGTGGAAGCCCCCGGCTTGAAGCTGGAAGTGGATTTCCGAATGTCCATGCTGTATAAGAAGAGACTTCGCGAGAAGCTGATTGAGGATATGGGGCTCGATATTGAAGCTCTACTGCGCGACTATGATTCAGCAACGCAGTGGGCAATCACGAACATCATACTGAAGGAATCCTAATACAATTGGATATTCGGCTTTTCGCTTCGGATCTATCTGAGGGGAGAACCTGTTATAACGCGCAGCGGGATCAACTTATTCTTTGTTTACGAAGAAAAGTATTCTTGTTTTACAAGAGTACTTTTCTTTTTTGTGTCATAAGGTGTGCATAATAAAAAACAGGGGGAGTTTCATATGAAAAAATGGTTTAAAGGATTTATGGCTGTGACCTTGGCATCTGTGGTACTGGCAGGTTGCGGCAGCAATGCTACTGGTGGTCAGGCAGATGGAAAAGATGGCTCAGCTGATGGGAAAAAGAAGCTAATCATTTCCACATGGGGCTTCTCCGAGGACTTTTTCAACAAAGAAGTGTACGAGCCTTTTGAGAAGGAACATAACGTTGATATTGTCGTGGAGATTGGGAATAACGCAGAACGGTTAAACAAAATTAGCCAAGGAAGCACAGACGTCGATCTGATCTATCTGTCTGATTATTATGCCCAACAAGGGATTCAACAGGGTTTGTTTGAAAAATTGGATCGTAGCAAAGTGCCTAACCTGAATCAAATTTATGATATTGCCAAAGCACCGCTGGGTGAGGATTATGGTCCTGCTTATACGGTTGGACGTCTCGGTATTGCTTACAACCCGGAGCTGGTTAAAAAGAATGTGACCTCTTGGGCTGATCTGTGGGGCAGTGAGTTCAAAGGAAACGTGACCCTCCCGAACATTACGGCAACGGCTGGACCGATGGTTGTAGATGCGGCCTCCAAGGTAGCGGGCAGTAAAGAATTTAATGAGGACCAGGCATTCGGGAAACTGAAAGAGCTGAGTCCGAATATCGTTAAGTTTTATAGCAAGACGTCCGAATTCGTCAACATGTTCAGTCAGCAGGAAATCGCGGGCGGACCGATTATGGAAATGTACTTCAAAGATTTGCAGGCAGCTGTGCCTGGAGCCAAATTTGTAGCGCCGAGTGAAGGTGCTTATGCAGTAATGAACACGATCAACGTGGTTAAAGGCTCCGACCAAAAAGAACTGGCTGAGGAATTTATCAACTGGCAGCTGAGTAAGGAAGTTCAAGAGAAGTCTGCCAAGGCGAAGGTTGATTCTCCGGTGAATACGCAGGTGGTGCTGTCCGGTGCGGATACAGAAGGAATTACGTATGGTGCAGATGTGGTCAACAAGCTGACCAAGCTGGATATGAAATTCGTCAATGACCATATCAAGGCTTGGACGGATCGCTGGAACCGGGAAGTTGCCCAATAATGAAAAAAGTCATATTAGATGTAGATACTGGTATTGATGATGCGTTGGGTATTTTATTAGCGACGAAAAGCGGCCAGTTGGATGTTACAGCGATTACTACCGTATGTGGTAATGTATCGCTTAAACAGGCAACATTGAACACATGCAAAATCCTTGACCTTTTGGATAGACCGGATATTCCGGTTTATCGGGGGGCCGACGCTCCATTAATCCGTAAAGGATTGCATGAGCACCGTATTCATGGGGAAGACGGTATCGGGGGCGCATTGAGTGGAGTTGTCCCTGCCATTTCGGCGTCCGAAGGTTTTGCACCGGACATCATCATTGATACAGTTATGGCTCACCCTGGAGAACTGACCCTGGTCTGCACCGGGCCGCTCACGAATCTGGCATTGGCGCTTTTGAAATGCCCGGAGTTGACGCAATACGTCAATGAAGTCATTTTTATGGGTGGTGTTATTCACGGGTGTGGCAATATTACGCCTGTAGCGGAATATAACATGTATGCTGACCCGGAAGCGGCTCGGATCGTATTTCATGCCGGATTTGGGCGGTTGATACAGGTGGGACTGGATGTAACACGGAAGGCACTGCTGACGGCAGACCATATTGCCCGTCTCACCGATCCGGCGATTCGCAGCTATGTGGCTGAAAGCACGGCCATTTATACCAAGCGTTATGAGGAACGAAACGGAGTAAAAGCGTGTGCGCTTCATGATCCGCTTGCTGTAGGCGTCGCGCTGAATTCGAGGCTGGTGGAAACCTCGCTAATGTATGTCGATGTGGAAACCTCCAGCCGTATATGTGACGGACAAACGGTGGGCGATGTACAGGACCGTCTCAATCATAGCCCGAACATGAACGTGTGCGAACAGGTGGAAAGCGAGGCATTTCTGGAGCTATTTATTCAGGTGCTGAACAAGGAATAACATATTGATAACCGCAAGGAGCTACCCATGAAGAAAACATACTTGTATTGGCTGCTGCTGCCAGGTCTGCTCTTTCTGGCGGTGTTCATGGTCATTCCGATTGTGTTAACGATCGGCTCGACCTTCGTACAGAACAGCTCATTCACCCTAGAAGGCTATCTCCATTTCTTCAAGGACCCTTATTTTCTGAAAATATTGCTGACTACGCTGGAAGTCAGTGTCGTTACGACGCTCGTATGCGTGCTACTCGGCTTCCCGACGGCTTATTATATTTCGCAAAAGGCCCCGCGCCGTAAAGGGATTTTGCTGGCGCTGGCTATCTTTCCCTTGCTGACCAGTCCGGTGGTGCGGTCATTTAGCTGGATGGTCATTTTGGGTCGCAAAGGGCTGTTGAATAACGTGCTCATTGGTTTGGGACTCGTGGATGAGCCGCTGAATATTTTGTATACCCCGGCGGCGATGATTATTGGTCTGGTTCATTTGTTTTTACCGCTGATGATTATTTCACTGATCGGTGTACTCGAAAATATCGACGGTGATCTCGTCCATGCAGCTCAGAGTCTCGGTGCCTCCAAATTCAGCGCATTTCGTAAAATTATATTTCCTCTGTCTGTGCCGGGCCTGATTATCGGAAGCATTCTCGTTTTCGTGGGCAGCTTGACGGCTTATACGACACCAGCACTACTTGGAGGAAAACAGCGCGTCATTGCTACATTTTTGTATCAGAACGCGATGACGCTGAATGACTGGTTTCTCGCCTCCGTTATTGCAACGATTATGATTGTCATTACATTTATCGTGGTCGGTCTCTTAAATAAGGCGGCCCATAAACTCAATCCGAAGGGGTAGGTGGATATGCGGGAGAAACATTACGGACTAGGCTTCTTTAGCCTGCTGGTCTTCGTCTTTCTGCTCGGTCCGCTGTTGATCATATCGGTCACTTCTTTCGAGCCGGGCACGGTATTAAAATTTCCTCCGCAGGGCTTTTCCTTGCGCTGGTACCAAAATATTTTTGAAGTGGATCTGTTTATGTCCACGTTCAAAACGTCGATTATTGTCTCTTTGCTGGGTAACATCCTGGCGCTGCTGATTGGCATGCCTGCCGCTTATGCGCTAAGTCGTTTTTCGTTTCGCGGGAAGGATGCGCTGAATGCTTTGTTCCTCTCTCCGCTGCTCATACCGGGTATTGTACTGGGCTTTACGCTGCTGCGGTATCTGATCATTGTTTATCATTTGCCGGTATACGCAGGACTGTTGATCGGACATACGGTGATTATGCTGCCGTTCATTATACGGGTCATTGCGTCCAGCTTGTCCAACTTTGATTTTGCGATTGAGGAAGCAGCGCTCAGCTTGGGAGCCGGACGGCTGGAAACCTTTTTCAAAGTGGTTCTGCCCAACATTCGTTCGGGTATTATTGCGGCTATCCTGATTGCCTTTCTGGAATCATTCAACAATGTCGACATTTCCGTCTTCATGACAGGACCGGGATTTAGCACCCTGCCTATTCAAATGCTGACTTACGTCGAAAATTATTTTGACCCGACGATTGCGGCGATCTCAGTTATGCTGATGATTTTGACCGGTATCCTGATGTTCTTGATTGAACGGCTGATGGGATTGTCTTACTTCACTAAAAGGTAATGGAGGCTTCAACCAAATGGCACTGCTTACTCTGGATCGTGTATCGGTCGCTTATGACAACCAACTGATCTTGCAGGATTTCGATTTGCAGCTCGAACGCGGGCAACTGCTCTCGTTGCTCGGACCGAGTGGATGTGGAAAAACGACCACGCTTCGTCTGATTGCAGGATTTCTCGAAGCTAAACAAGGAACGTTTTTGTTTGGCGATAAAGATTACACCCGAGTTCCGGTGAGCAAACGGAATTTCGGTTTTGTATTCCAAAGCTATGCGCTTTTCCCGCATTTGTCCGTTTTTGATAATGTTGCCTTTGGACTGCGGCTGCGCAAGGTGAAGGAAGATGATATAAAACGCCGTGTTATGGCTATGCTGGATACAGTCAGTCTGGGGGGCTTTGAAAAGCGGTTCCCCGGCGAACTGTCCGGTGGACAGCGTCAGCGTGTTGCGATTGCGCGAGCACTTGTGATTGAACCCGACCTGTTGCTGTTCGATGAACCACTGAGTAATCTGGATGCGAACCTGCGTGTGAATATGCGTGTCGAGATTCGCCGTATTCAACAGGAATTAGGGATTACCACTGTATACGTATCGCACGATCAGGAGGAATGTTTTTCGATTTCTGACCGGGTTGCGATTATGAATAAGGGGAATATTGAGCAGTTGGATGCGCCATCGACGATTTTTAAATATCCAACCACCGAATTTGTCGCCCGTTTTATCGGATTCAATAATTTCTTGTCCTTTGACGAACGCGTTGAGGAGGGGGAACGAATTCGCCTGAGTACAAGCGATCTTTCGTTCAGTGTGGCCCGCAATCAGGGTACAGTCCAGCCAGGTGCCCGTCAGGGGGCTATTCGTCCGGATGATTTGGTTATCCGCACAGAAGGCAACGAGACGGGAGAAAATGAGTTTCCCGGCATTATCAAGGTGAGTACCTACCTGGGACGCAGCTATCAGTATGTGGTAGAAACGGCGAAAGGAAGCTTCACCGCCAATCAGGAGATGGACACGCCGTACCTGAGCGGTCAACGGGTTACCCTGCATTTTCCGGCAGATAAAATGGTGCTGGTCCAATAATCAGCGGGTTCGATGAAGGAGATACATCATGCGTGCAGACAAAATGATTTTACAAGTTAAAGTGTATAACAGCTATTACAAGACGTTCGAGGAAGGCAATGTTGCTATACTTGACGGCAAGTTTATGTATATCGGTCAGCGTGGCCTGGAGTCGTTTGAAGTGAATGAAATTGTGGAGGGGCACGGGAAATATATGATTCCCGGCCTGATCGACATTCATCTCCATATTGAAAGCACAATGGTGACACCGGCAACCTTTTCCTATGGACTCATTCGCAACGGTGTGACGACGATTGTACCGGAACCGCACGAAATGGCGAATGTTTTTGGATTGGAAGGCATTCAGGAAATGATGGCGGCCAGCAAGGAGTGCGTGGCTGATATGTTCTACGGTATTCCAAGCTCCGTTCCGGCAACGCCTTTGGAAACCTCAGGGGGCGAGATTGATATTCCTGAGATTGACGCACTGTTGCAAACCGGTGAGATGATCTGTCTGGGTGAAATTATGAACTATGTGGATGTGATTCGTGATCCGGAGGGCAAGACCAACCGTATTTTACGTCATGTTCGTGAGCATTACCCGGAGCTGATTATTGAAGGGCATACGCCGCAGTTGCTTGATCTGGACCTGCATCAGTTGATCTACGCGGGGATTGGCTCGGACCATACCCACCAAAGCATTGAAGGCATGAAGGCGCGTATGGCTGCGGGGATGTTCATCGAGATTCAGGAAAAATCCATGACCCCTGAAGTGATGGAGTATTTGATTCAGGAAGACGTGGCGCAGCACTTTTGCTTTGTAACGGATGATGTGATGCCGGATTCCTTCGTAGAGCGTGGGCATTTGAACCATATTGTAAGCAAAGCAATCGGGATGGGGATGAAGCCTGAGGATGCGATCTATGCAGCAACATTCACGCCTGCGACACGGATGCGTATGCACGACCGGGGCACGATTGCACCGGGGAAAATAGCTGATTTTGTCTTGTTGTCCGACCTGAGCCATTTTGAAGTAGAACGGGTGTACAAGGACGGGCAAAAGGTATTCGATAGATTTGAGGAGTATCATCAAGCTTCGCTAAGCAGCCGTTTTCCACCTCATTTTTACCAAAGTGTAAAGCTGAAGCCACTCACAGAGCAGGATTTTACCGTAGAGCTGGATGTAGCGGATGGTACACATCATTGCCGTATTATGATGGTGAAGGACGGATCGACCTTTACAAGCGAACGTATTGCACCTGAGCAGGTGGCGAATGGTGAGCTGATGTGGGAACAGAGTGAACACGGGCTTATCGCTACTTTTGAGCGGTATGGCAAGAATGGTAACCGTGCCTATGGTTTGATCGGGGGAGACACGATTAAGCGAGGGGCGGTGGCAACCACGTATTCGCACGATAACCATAACTTGCTGGTCGTAGGGCATAACAAGCAGGATATGATATTGGCGGCGAATACGGTTCTTTCCAGTCAAGGCGGCTTTTGCGTAGTTGAAAATGGCAAGGTGCTGTCCCATTTGCCGTTAACCGTAGGCGGGATTTTAACAGAAGGACCGCTAGAAATGGTGGCGGCCCATGTGAAGGAACTGCGTTCTGCCTTGCTGTCGCTCGGTTACCGCCATTACAATCCAATCATGTCGCTGAGCACTCATTCTTTGCCGGTCAGCCCGGCTTTGAAAATTACCGATCACGGCCTGATTGATGTAAACGCGGGCAAGATTGTATCCTTGATCGTGGACCCTTCGGAGATACAAGAATAATAGTAGAGCCGACCCCTTATGGGTCGGCTCTTTTTGTCGTGGTCAGGTTTATAATTGAAGCGCTCGAATTTCAGCTTCCGACAAACCGGACGCCTTGGCGATAATATCTATATCTAAGCCTAAACGGAGCATATTTCGTGCAATTTCGGCCCGGCTTTCTGCTTTACCCTCTGCTTTACCTTCTGCTTTACCTTCTGCCTTGCCTTCTTCTTTTGCTCCTTCAATCATGGATGCCTCATCATGTAGATACCGTTGTCTTGCTTCATATTGAAGACGGGCTTCCCGATCCTGACTTAGGAATTCCAAAGTATTCATCGCTTTTTTCAGTACAGGCTCGTTCATGGTCAGCACCTCCCATTGTGATGGATTCGCTCCTTTTAGAAACAAAAGCCAGTTTACCAATCCGCCGCCCTCCATCGGTACAGTGCGATGGTCAAGCTTGGGTAGCTCTAGAAAATGCAGTTCGATATCATCACTGAGTGAGATACCTGTTCGATCTTCCCGAAGATGATATACATTATGATACTGATCATTAGGCAAAAAGGAATAGTTCAGAATATTAATGGTAACGCATTTTCGGAGTAACTTATATGATTGTCCTTCCTGTAATTGACCAGCATACTGCTTGCTCCAGTAAAATAGAGTTCTTTTATCGGTATCATATTTATTAAATAACTGCATTTCTATGTTAATCAATTCGCCTTCGGATGTTCTGGCTCGAATATCCAGAATGGATTGCTTGTCACGAGGGGCGTCTTTATCCGTATAAGGATTAAGTAGAATAATTTCAGTCAGTTGCGGTTTACCTGCTTCGGCAAACGTGTGATTCAAGAAAGTTAGCAACACATCCCGATTTTCATCGCTTCCAAAGATACGTTTAAACAGAAAATCATTTCGAGGATCAAGTAACTCTGTCATGTACATCAACCCCATTTTATATTCTATTATACCACGTAAGCCATAACTCACATACATATAAGACTGTGGACAAGGTAGTGATAATGGCGATGATTCAGCAGACAAAATTAACATCTTCTATACTCTTATTGATGTAACCTATGTATAATGCGTTGACGGCTTGCGGGATAAAGACTACATTTAGGCTGGATCTATATTATGAATATTCCTATAGGTTTTATTGTTTTAATTTTATGCAGCCTGTAGTTAATAAAGCAAAGGAGCGTGCCCAATAATGACTCGTACTTTTGATGATCTTGTAGTGCCGGACGCGTTGGAAACGGATTTGATTGCACTTCGGCGGGAATTGCATCGTTACCCGGAAGTTTTGTTTAAGGTGGAGCGGACAGCTGCGTACATAGCGGAGCTTCTCGAAAGCTGGGGGCTAGAGGTGCAGACAGGAGTCGGGAAGCATTTTGGTAAGGGAGTTGTCGGCATATTACGCGGGACACAGGCCGGGGATACGGTGCTACTGCGTGCAGATATAGACGCTCTGGCCATAATAGAACAGAACACCGCCGATTATATCTCCACGATACCCGGGGCCATGCATGCATGCGGTCATGATGCACATACGGCGATGTTGTTGGGAGCCGCTCAGGTGCTTAGTCATAATCGAGATCAGGTACGAGGTACGATTAAGTTTGTTTTTCAGCCAGCAGAGGAGGGGGCGTTGGTGTCTCCCTTGGATGGCAGGCTGATAAGTGGAGGAAGGGATATGATCGAGGATGGTGTGTTGGAGGATGTAAAGACAGTGTTTGCCATGCACGTATGGCCTGATCTCCCTGTAGGAACGATTGGATTTCATCCGCACACTGCTATGGCCGCTTCTTCGCATTTTACAATCCGGTTTGCAGGACTTTCGGGACATCACAGCACGCCTCATCTTTCCTCAGATGCAATAATTATGGTCGCTCAATTTATCACGGATATTAAAATATTTATGTCCACCGCCATCGATCCGCAGGAAGCGGCTGTCCTATCTTTCGGTACACTGCAAGCGGGCAGCTCCAAAAATGTCATCGCAGGTCACAGCGAAATTACAGGAACCTTCCGGGCGTTTCGCACAGAGACGGTTGAACGGATCACCCAAGCGATTGCGGATCGTGCGAACAGTATTGCATCTTTACATGGTGGCTCCGCACATATTATGCAACGGACAGGAACGGTTCTTCAAAACAACCCTGTAGTCGTACAAGCTACGGTGCGCGCGGCAGCGAAAGTCTTTGGATCGGAGAGTACGAAGATACTGGACACTCCATTTTTGGCCGGCGAAGATTTTGCGTTGTACACACAGCAGGTTCCCGGCGTATTCGGTTTTATTGGGATAAGCACGCCGGGTGCACAGCCAGTCTATCCGCTTCATCATCCCCAGTTTGATATAGACGAACGAGCCCTGATTCTGGGTACACGCATGCATATAGAGTTTGCGTTGCAGGCATTGAACGGAGTGAAGGTGAAGTGAATTTTCAAAGGATCTGACACTTCACGTAATCTTCATGATTAAAGCCTAATAAGCTCTTGCAAATAAATGACCTAGTGTTATAATTAAAACAGGATTTAGATTAAGTCTAAATTAATTAATGAATATTTACCGAACTGACGCATTGGATTTAGAAGAAAATCAGACACTATTGCTAACGAGTATCCAAGCTCACACTAACTACATTTTGAATGATAATGAGAGGGGAATTACACATGAGTACATTAAATCATACGAACGCACAACCTACACAAGAGGCTATTCAAGAATTGCATAAGGCTTTGAATCGTCAGGTAGCTACCTGGTCGGTGTTGTACACGAAGCTGCATTATTTCCACTGGTACGTAAAAGGACCTCACTTCTTCACACTGCATGCAAAATTTGAGGAGCTTTATAATGAAGCGACAGCTAATCTGGATATGATTGCTGAACGTCTGCTGGCCATTGGCGGCCGTCCTGCCGCTACCTTGAAGGAGCATTTGCAACTATCAGCCATTCAGGAGTCCGCAGGTGAGCAGACAGCCGAAGATATGGTAAAGTCCGTAGTTACGGATTTCAAAACCATGACTACTGAACTGGCTAACGGCATGGAAGCAGCGGATGCGGCACATGACAAAGCGACAGAGGATATTCTTAATGGTCTGAGAGAAGCGGTGGATAAACATATCTGGATGCTCAACGCATATTTGGGATAAGCTTTTGGGAGAGATTCCCATGGATATGAAGATCAGGTGAACAAGACACACATCCCGTTGGTTCCAGACCGCCACTGGAGTATAATGACGGATAGGCGTGAAAGACAAAGGGCTCATAAGTATTGAGAGCTGCCGGGATGGGGTGTATGTATGGAAATGAAGCAACAGCTTTTGCGTGAAGCGGAGCAGTTTATATATACATGTTATGAGGAGCTGGGCCGAAGCCGCGATGAAGCGGAGACCCGGCTTCTTCATATTCGTCACGACATAGAGACTGCGGGAACATATGATCATACCCATGATGAGCTGGAGCATGGGGCACAGATGGCTTGGCGTAACAGTAATCGTTGTATCGGTCGTTTGTTTTGGGATAAGCTTCTGGTAAGGGATGCCCGCGGCGCTTCAAGTACAGCGGAAGTGGTTCATGAGCTGTTAGAGCATATACGCATAGGGACAAATGGCGGTAAAATCAAGCCGACGCTTACCGTGTTTCGCTCGTCCAAGCCGGGGCAACCGGATATTCGCATTTGGAATCATCAATTGATTCGGTATGCTGGTTATGAGAGCGCTGAAGGAGTGATCGGGGACCCGATCTCGGTAGAATTCACAAATGCGTGCCGCCGCATGGGATGGCAGGGAGCCATGACTCCCTTTGATGTATTGCCGCTGATTGTGGAAGCAGGTGGACAACCTCCTGAGCTGTTTGATATTCCCAAGCATTTGGTGCAGGAGGTACCCATTGAACACCCGGAACTTCCGGGGTTGGCTTCATTGGGTTTGCGATGGTATGCGGTACCTATGATTGCGGACATGACGCTGGAGATTGGCGGTATCGTCTACACCGCAGCTCCTTTTAACGGCTGGTATATGGGGACAGAGATTGGTGCGCGAAATTTTGCTGATCCCTTCCGTTATAACATGCTGCCGCAGGTAGCTGAGCTGATGGGGCTGAATATCTCAAGCGAAACGACGTTATGGCGCGATCGGGCGCTGGTGGAGTTGAACAGTGCTGTGCTGTATTCTTTTAAAAAAGCGGGAGTCAGCATTGTCGATCACCATACGGCAGCTGCACAATTCCGGCTGTTTGAAGAACGGGAAGCCCAGGCGGGGCGTGCGCTCACAGGCGATTGGACATGGCTGATCCCGCCGTTATCTCCGGCGACAACGCATATTTTTCACAGTTCCTACGATAATCGGCTTGTAAAGCCAAATTTCGGAGTTCAAGAGAAGCCGTATATGCAGAAGAAGACCCAAGGCTGCCCTTTTCATTCTTAATCATGTTCATGGAAAGCTTTAAGTATCGGATTCAGGTTCCAACCTATCCCATGCAACGATGAATAGGGTAGCTAGTGGCCCAATCAATAATGAAAGCAAAAACCAGTTTAGCCCGCTCCGATTTTTGGACTGTGCCAGACCGGCGTTAATCAGGGCGAGTGTTCCCCAGCCTACGTAATATTGTTCCTGCATGGTTTGCCCTCCTTTTTTAAAAGGTATAGTATCTTACTGTGCAATACATGAATACATTCATGATTCTATATGATTAGAGTAAATTCAGCTTTTTCATATCATATGATTGAGGAGCGAGGCGGAGTTGGAAAGAAATCAAGCAGAGCGCATCGTCGCTAAGCTTTTGCAACGGGCTGATATAGGCGTGACGGTCAAGCTGGAGAAACGGTTTCCCGGCGGGCGGCTGATCGGGGGCAAATATGCCATGAATGCTCACGCCATTACAATGTATACGGACACGATTGAAACACAATGTATTCAGATGTTTGGCAGCGTCGAACGAGTCGAGGAGTACTTTACGGTTGTGCTTGCGCATGAGATTGGACACGCCGCTGATTCTGAGCTGCTCGACCTCTCCGATGCTATGGAGCAGGAGAGCGAGTTAGGAAACCGGCAACGGTTTGCGCTGCAAATTGAAGAAAACGCATGGAATTATGCGCTCAGATTGGTGCCGGAGATTGAGACATCGTTCATTTCCACCGTTGTTGACGAGTCCTTGTTGGCCTATCGGGTCCCGGTTATGGAGCAGTCTGACATAGCATAAGGATGATGATCCGAGAGCCGACAGGCTCTTTTTTTGTGTGGCGAAACGCGGGTAATCGGAACGATTCAAAGTAGAAGTTTTTTTAGCTGTGATACGCGTCCCTGAGACAATTCGAGCATCTCGGCCAATTCTTTTTGTGAAACATTAGGGTGCTTTTCCATGAGCTGTTTTAGTTTATGCAGGAGCTCAGTCTGATTTCTGTAATTCCTTCTTTTCTTGGGCTGAGCAGGACGTGTTTCGCCTAAATGACTGGAGGGATTATCGCTCTTTAGTTTCTCAATGCAATCGCTGCATATCAGATGATCCCTGAAGTAGCTCAGGTCATCTACAGCACCGCAAAAATAACAAGATACCCCTGTATATTTACGGATCATCAGGCCCTCGGATGTAATAAAAAAATCAAGGGCATCTCCAATATTAATATTCATAGAATTGCGCAGCTCCTTGGGCAGCACGATGCGGCCCAGATGGTCTAATGGTCGTGTCATTCCTGTATTTTTCATTATTCATTTCCCCTTTCATAATTGCGCTTATCGGTGCAAAAATCGTAGGTTATGTATGTTGTAAAGTACAAAGCGCGCGTATTGCAGTTTGAATTGTATTAGCTATGAACAAAAAAGAAGCTCCAGCATGACGAACAATGACGTCTGCCGGAGCGTGGTACAGCCCAATGAATCTAAGATGTCGAGTCAAATTATTGTGGGTTGGTTGTCCAAATACCGGCTACTTTTAATTGAACCCGCGAAGGCAGCTTCAATGCCGCCAATGTCAGGTCGGCCATATCTTGTGGCTGAAGCATGCGGTCCTCGTCGCCAATCGGCAAACCTGCATTCGCCGCCAGTTCCGTATTGACTGTGCTTGGAGTCAGCGCGGTGACGCGAATGTTGGATTTGCGAACCTCCTGCATTAGTGCCTCTGTGAAGCCCATCAAAGCAAACTTGGAGGCGCAATACGCCGAGCCTGTGGCGAAGCCTCGTTCCCCTGCCGTGGAGGATACATTAATAATGTTGCCGCTCTGCTGAGCAAGCATGCTCGGAAGAACCGCGTGTGTGACATAATAGGTTCCCAGCAAATTCACGCGGATAATGCGTTCCCACTCTTCGGGGTCCATGTCTACGACTGTGCCGAATGTAGCAATTCCTGCATTGTTAATCAAAATATCGACAGCGCCCAGCTCGTGCTCCAGCGAGGCTACAGCCGCAGCGGCCTGTGCGCGATCAGATATATCCGCGACAGCGCTAACCACCTTCACGCCGTATTTACTCCCCAGTGAATCTTGCAGCTTTTGCAGGTCAGGTAGCGTGCGTGAGATTAATCCCAGGTTGACACCTTCCTTGGCCAAGGCCTCGGCAATGGCTTTACCAATGCCTTTGGTGGCGCCTGTAATCATGGCTGTTTTATTTTTAAGTTCCATCCAGTCTCCTCCTTATGGCTACATACATAGTTGTGCATTCAAGCACATGGTTATATTATACTGATTTAATTTCCCTGAACCAAACTTCAACTCCAACCAGGTCGCTTATTTCGCTTTGTTGCGACCTGGAGTGGAAGGACTCTGACAAGGTCATGATGGCCTATTTGGAAATATGAATATCGCCTGAAGTCGTTTTGACCTTTATAACATTCACACTGCCGGGAACGGATTCGGGAGTATCTATACTTCCTGAGTCGGAGCGGACATTATAAATACCTTTAAAATCAGGAGCCTGCTTAATCCTCACATCACCGGAACCTGAATCGACTTTCAGGTTGGCTGTGGTACGTTGTGTGATATTCGTATTACCGGAGGTCAGGGAAACTTGACCATTGCCGCTATAATCGCGGATTTTGGCATCCCCAGAAGTGAGATGCAATTCCATATCTGCTGTAACCTGACTAGCCGTAAAATTGCCTAATGTTAACTTGGCGACCAAGTGGGTACTTTGGAGATTTGAAATTTCGGCATCGCCTGAAGTGGCTGTGATGGTTGTGTTTTGAATGGAGGCATCCTGGAGTTTTACGCTCCCCGAATGTACATCTGCCTCTAGCCCTTTCAGGGTCTCGCCAACGGGCATTTCTACCGTGATCGTTTGTTTCAGCTCAGGAGAGATAGAGAAGAATGTCAAGGAAAGGGATGGCTCAGATTGAATGGAAAGCTTACCGTTCTCAATACGGGCATTATGAATCTGGTCGGCTACTTGCGTCTGAACTTCTCCACTCATGCGTATCGTGCCCTGCTCGCCGGAACCGGGAGTAAACACAATAGACACATCATCGGAGCTATTCACTTTAAGATCCTGTAGCTGTCCACGTGTGAACGTCCATTTTTGATCAATAGCTGTTATTTCCCGCATCGCTTGTTGACTCCATGGAGCACCGTAGGCCACCATCCCGGCCATACCAATGATGATACATAGACCCGCTGCAATAAACCATTTTTTACTCATGTTACTCGTTAGCTCCCCTCAGGGTAGTCTGATTCCATTTCCAGTATCGAACCGTACCTCTGACTAGAAGGTTCAGAAGGTAGCGTACTCCAGGCAGCAGCAATAGGCCAATCCCGGTCAACATGATGGAAAAAAAGAATTTAGCGGGATAAAGGTTGCTGTTCAGCGCATAATCTGCGACTGCGAGAAGGGGGGCCACTATGAAGCTGACCGCTACTGCGGCCAACGAAACCCATACCGCCCACAAAGAAGCAAAGACAGGAATGGAGATTAACAAATTGAGAAACAACAGCCCTAAGAAAGTAAATAGATTGCGTGCGAAGCTTCCCTGGAGAAGCGGAGGAGGGGAAGTATTCCAGGTTGCATTGGGATCATCCAGTGCTTCGCGAGCGATATCCTCGGGGTTGCCCAGTTCGCTGGCAATTTCGGCCTCACTTTTTCCATTCACCAACCCATAGTCAAAATGCTGGCTTAAATCACCAAGCAGCTCATTACGTTCCTCTGCGGGGAGAGGGGAGAGACGTTGCTCCACCTCTGTAAGAAACTGTTTTCTATTCATCGGGATTTCCTTCCTCCAGTAGGCTTGCGACATGATGGACAAATTCATTCCATTCCCGTGTAAGTATTCTCGTGTAATTGCTGCCTGCATCGGTCAGCCGATAATATTTACGGGGGGGTCCCTCGGTCGATTCCTGTAAATAAGTTGTACAGTATCCCTCTGATACCAGGCGGCGAAGTAGCGGATATAAAGCTCCTTCGGCTACTTCGATATGACGGGAGACGGCCTGAGCCAGTTCGTAGCCGTAACGGTCCCTGCGCCCAATTAATACAAGAACGCACAGTTCCAGCACCCCTTTTTTGAATTGGATGTTCACATTCATGAGCGGTGCTCCCTTCCTGGATGTTATCATTGCTTCATAGGTGTCGTTTCGGGTATGGGGGGAGAAATGTGTGCTTGAGCATAAAAGATTTCAGGTACTAATCATAAATCAGTAGTCAGGTATAATTTAACATCATGTACTGTTTAATGCAAGGTACTAAAATTTTAAAAATAAATCTGCGGGCTCATTTTAGGAGTTTTCTTTCGCTTTTGGAGTCAATGAGATAGCGAATGCTGTTGAAAAAAGTAGTTCTATTTAGAAAAACGCCGAATCTTGGAGAATTTGCGGAAAAGGAACCGCTTTAATTTCATTCTTAAGGATGTTAAATTTTATAATAAAATGATCCATAGAGTTAAAAGGTCATTTCTTATGAAAAGGATGGGGTAAAGGATGAATTGGGAACGCTGGTATATGGAGCTGGATCAGGATGATGAGACTTGGGAAGTATCAGAGGAAGTCGTGCTTCGGGGCACGGTACAACTCCATTTTTGCGGACAGGACTCGGAGGCAGAGATAGAGTTTATTGTGTCCGCCGATTCCGAGGAAGAAGCACAGTCCATAAGAGAGCCTAAGCAGGAGCAAAAAAAGACATGGGAGCAATATATGGCACATGGGCCAGACATTCATCCTCGTGTGCTGGAAGCGATACACCATTACTATGCAGATGTAGTGGAAAAGTACCGGAACGCTTATACCTCATGGGGAGAAGACCCGGATGAATATGCGCCTTATGTGGAACGCTCGGAACAACTGCTGAAACGGTTACACCTGGTGTCTATACTGATTCCTGACACAACGGAAGAGGATGAGCTGTATTTGAATTTTAGCTGTTCCTGGGATAGAGAGCATGGCTTGGGTGTACATATGAAGCAGGGAACACCCGAGCATATTCAAGGGGCATACACATTATATGATTTGGAATAGAATCCCCTTCCGGCGTTTAGGGAAAAAGAGGCCGGGAAGGGGAGGGTTATAGAAATTAGCTAGATACCGCCAACGAATCTCTGGCTGCTTGAGCAGCCAGCACCATTTGCCGCAATGCGGCGATGGATTCATCCTTGGTGCGGGTTTTCAGGCCGCAGTCTGGATTGACCCAAAATAAATCAGAAGGCAGTACGCGTAGGGCACGCTGTATCATACTCAGCATTTCTGACACATCGGGAATGCGCGGGCTATGGATATCATATACGCCCAGACCGATGCCTTTGTCATACACTTGATCCTCAAAGCTGACAATCAGTTCTCCGTGGCTACGCGAGGTTTCAATAGAAATGACGTCGGCATCCATATCGGAGATGGATTGGATCATATCCTGAAATTCGGAGTAGCACATATGCGTATGGATTTGGGTGGCGGGTTCAACGGTTGCTGTTGTAACAAGGAAGGCTTGAACCGCCCACGCCAGATAGGCCTGCTGCTGTTCTTTTTTCAGCGGAAGCCCTTCACGGATCGCGGGTTCATCGACCTGAATCATGCCAATCCCCGCTTTTTCCAGTGCTTCTACCTCTGCCCGCAGGGCCAGCGCTAACTGTAAAGCAACCTGACTGCGAGGAATATCATTACGTTCGAAGGACCAGTTCAGAATCGTTACTGGACCTGTCAGCATTCCTTTGACTGGCTTGGAGGTCAACGATTGGGCGAAGGCCGTTTCTTCCACGGTCATGGGTTGATCGAACGACACATCTCCGTATATAATCGGCGGTTTAACACACCGGGAGCCGTAGGACTGCACCCACCCGTTTTGTGTAAAGGCAAAGCCTTTCAGCTTTTCGCCAAAAAATTCAACCATGTCTGTCCGCTCAAATTCCCCGTGTACAAGCACATCAATGCCAATGTCCTCCTGAATATCAATCCATTCCTTAATTTGCTGCTGAATGAACGTCTGATACTGCTCGGCAGACCATTCCCCTTTGCGATAGTGCAGACGGGCTTTGCGAACCTCGGCGGTTTGCGGGAAGCTGCCAATCGTCGTCGTAGGCAGTGGAGGCAGCTTCAGCTTGTCCTGCTGGATCACACGACGCTCAGCGAAGGGAATGCTGCGTGACTGCGGCTCTTTCGCCAGTAGAGCCGCCATATCGGCCACGGTCTGTACTCGTGCCGCCGAGCCGTTGAAACGGGCTACCGCGTCCGCACTCTGCTCAAGCTTGGCAAGTGCCAAGGGTTCGCGTTTGCCAAGTGCAGCGGTCAAAGCTGCGATTTCTTCCAGCTTTTCATCGGCAAAGGCCAACGCTTGCACCAGCTCTCGGTCCAGCTTGTGCTCTGCTTCCAGACTGACTGGCACATGCAGCAGACTGCATGATGGCTGCACGATGAGCTGTGCAGCAGTGGTTTGCTCCGCCAGTTGTCCAAGCAGCGCAGCTACGGCGTTCAGATCCGAGCGCCATATATTACGCCCGTCAATAACACCAGCGGCCAGCGTTTTCCCTGCTGGGAAGCCATGCCGGAGCACATGCTGCAGGTTTTCGCCATCATCATGCACAAAATCAAGACCTATTCCCTGTACAGGAAGCGTGGACAGGCGCTCATAATGATCCAGACTGCCAAAGTAGGTTTGCAGCACGATATTTAAGGATGGAGCAGCTTGGGCCAGAGCCTCATAGGCCTCCTGAATAATGTCCAAATCCTCTGCCGGGAATGAAGTGGTCAAGACAGGCTCATCTACCTGCACCCACTGAACGCCTTCCGCAGCTAGCTCAGACAGGACACGGGTGTACAGTGGCAGGAAGCTTCGTATGATGGCGGCCAAATCCTTGCGGTCATAGCCTTTGGATAGGGCAACGAACGAATAAGGACCGATCATAACGGGTTTACCTTCAATACCCAGCTCCTGTTTCGCTTCACGATAAGCCTGTAACGGCTTGTTCTCGGTGAACACCGGGGTTGCATTCGCCAATTCCGGTACGATGTAGTGGTAATTGGTATTCAGCCATTTGGTCATTTCACTGGCGGTGGCCCCCTTTTGTCCACGGGCTATCCCGAAATAGACGGATAGAGGAATAGGCCCATCGGGACGGTAGTTGAACCGTTCCGGCACCAGACCGAACATCACGGATGTATCAAGCATGTGATCATAATAAGAAAAGTCTCCAACAGGAATTCGATCAATCCCCTTGTCGCGCTGCTTGCTCAGATGCTCCAAGCGCAATCGTTTCATCTCGGTATGCAATTCGCTTTCATCCATGCTGCCGTTCCAGAAGCGCTCCAGTGCTTTCTTCCATTCCCGGTTTCCTCCGATACGCGGATATCCCAGGTTACTGCTGATCAAGCCGGACAACTCAGGCAATTCGGTAAATGACATGTACTTTTCCTCCCAGGCTGGTAGCCAGTTTATTTTTGCGTACAAAAAAAGACATTCCTCCCCGGGGTTAAAAATGAGTAGGGGAAAGAATGCCTCCGTTATTTAAAAAATAAAAATTCGGCGACTGCTCTTAACACCTCCCTATCTCCCGTAGGTACTTGCGATGTTGTTGAAATAGGCAGGTCTCCTGACTTACGGATCATGACTTTCAGCGCTCCTTCCCGGTCTGTGGACCAGTGGGTATATCAACAGCTGAAAATTCCCCGTTTACAGTGGCGGGACCGCGCCGGACTTGCACCGGCTTCCCTTTTAAGCCTGAACTGAATAGAACAGACACCTATCTCCAAGCTATGCGATTATGGTATGACGAATAATTATGCACTCGTATACTTGTTCACCATCATAAGTGAAACTTGCAGGATGCGCAATAGAAACTCCGTTTGAACTTATAATGAACTACATGCAAAAAAAGACAAACCCTCTCCATAAGGAAAGGATTTGTCTTAGAGTGTAGCATCTCATGCGAGCATAACATCGCTTTAGGCTAATGTAACTATAGATCCTGCCTGAATGCTGGCCTTCACATCCACCAGTCGTTGATTGCGGCTGCCTCGGAAGGGAAGGGTCAGATCCTTTTGCTGTTCTACAAAAGGGCCGTCCACAATCACATCGCATAGCAGCGCCAGCTCCCGGCGGGCCTGATCCGTAAGCAACTCCTCATAGTCAAAGCCCGTATAGGCCCACACGGTTCGGTCAGGGCAGGTTGCGCGGAAGTCGCGCACAAACTGCGAGCATTCCGATGCCGAGAAAAAAGGGTCTCCGCCGCAAAGGGTTAACCCGTCCAGCAGTGGATTATCTGCGATGTCACGGATGACTTCCTGCTGTCGCTCCAGTGTGAACGGTTCACCTGCGCGGAAACTCCATGACGAGGGATTGAAGCAGCCGGGGCAGGCATGGCGGCAACCGCTAATGAACACGACGGTACGCAGGCCATGCCCTTCGTTCAGAGATTCCGGAATGTAGCCGCACAAATTCACCGATGCTTCACCCGGTCACGTACCTCAGCCTGCTTCGCGGCGTTGAAGCGAACGGTATAATCACCTGTCAGATATCCGGTTACCCGACGTAAGCGCTGAAAATGCGTATGTTCTTCATCAGCACCGCATTCGGGACAGCTTGTCCCGATAATGCCTTCGTAGCCGCATTCCGTGCAGCGGTCTACCGGATGATTGATGGAGAAGTACCCAATGTTCTGATGGAGCGCGTATTGTACAATTTTAAGAAACGCCTCCGGGTTATTTCGCGCATTACCATCCAGCTCGATGTACGAAATCGCACCAGCGTTACACAGATTATGAAATGGGGCTTCGAGACTGATTTTACGGGCAGCCGGGAGCGTGTAATACACAGGAATGTGGAAAGAGTTCGTGTAGTATTCTCGATCATTTACCTCGGGAATAATTCCGAAATCACGCTGATCCAGCAACGTGAACTTGCCGGATAGACCCTCGGCAGGCGTAGCGAACAGTGTAATGTTAAGATCATGCAATTCACTCATACGGTCGCAGTAGACACGCATAGAAGCTATGATTCGCTGTGCTTCACGGTATACAGCGTCATCCTCTCCGTGGTGCTTGCCATACAGTGCCTTCATGCATTCGGCCAACCCGATAAACCCGACCGACAGCGTACCGTGCTTCAGTACGTTGCCCACTTTTTCATCAGGCTCCAGCTTTTCTCCACCTTCCCATACCCCTTCGCGCATCATAAAGTCTGAGGCTTTCGCAGGCTGGCTGGTCTGTATAAGGTAGCGATGGATCAGTCCGTCCACGGCAATGCGCATAACCTCTTCCAGTCTGGTATCAAAGCCATCTCGGTCAGGTGTCTTGCGCTTGCCTGTGCAAATACCGTACTCAATGCCAAGACGCACCAGATTAATGGTGTTGAATGAGAGATTCCCCTTGCCGCTTTGACGGTTTCTGCCGAAACGATCAGCAATGGTGCGGGTACGGCAGCCCATCGTCGCAATAATGGTATCCGGATCATCTGCACGGTAAAAGGGCAGGTTGAAGGTAGCATCCACATTGACAAAATTGGGATACATCCGTTTGCTGGAGCATTCTACTGCCCGCAAGAACAAGTCATAGTTGATATCGCCTTCGGCCTGATTAATTCCTTTTTTGCATTGGAAAATATGCTGTGGGAAAATAGGGGTTTCCCCGCTGCCCAAGCCACGAATAGTGGCCTCCAGCAATGATTGCGTAACAAGTCGTCCTTCAGCAGATGTACACATACCGTAATTCAGTGATGTGAACGGAATTTGCCCACCTGCCCGACTGCTCATAGTATTCAGGTTATGAATAAGTGATTCGGCGGCCTGTCGGGTTTCCGACTCCGTTTCTTCCCGTGCGAATGCGTATGAACGAGGGCAGACCTCATGTAATAGGCTGCTGGCTATATGTAATTCGTCATCAGGCAGGGCGGGTTCTATTTCTTCTCCGAACAGACGGAGGCCCTTGCGTAGATGCTTGCGGAAGGACCGGGCCACGAAAGGAGCAAGGTCCCAATCTATTTTATTGGCAGAGACACCTCCAAATTGGCTGTTTTGCTGAGATTGGAATATGATAGCTACCAATGCCATTGCAGACATAATGGTTTGTGGTGTGCGCACAGAGCCGTTGCCTGTATTAAAACCATCTCGCAACAAGCGGCCAAAAGGAATAAAGATACAGTTCGTAGTCCCGAGCGCATATTGGTCCAAATCGTGAACATACACATATCCGTGGTCGATAGCGTCTGTCAGTACAGGAGGAAGCACACGTAGTCGCGCATACCATTTGGCATACTCGGAGCCGAGCTTACTCATTTTTCCACTGAACGACTCTCCATTCAAATTAGCATTCTCCCGCAGCATGTCCAAGTCTTGTGCCCCAATGACCCGCTCGCCGATGCTGTATAATTGATGTTCCTCCAACACTTTCATTGCAAAAACCTCCATATAGTAAAATATATATTATTCTCCAAAAAACAATATATTGACGATATCGTGTACTAAACAATTGTTTCAGTCTATATATTGTATATATGGATGGATAGAGAGTATGTGATTATTGTCACGTCGATAGGGAGGGGAATGCACAAAAAAGTCAGGTGAAAGTTAGGAACACATCAACGAATACGCTCCTTTTCTACACCTGACGATCGAATATTTGACGGAAAATAATATGATGGAAATCCAAGGATCTGAGTATGTTTTGTAATAAATTACGGGATAAATTAAAGCAGCTTTTTCAGTTGGGACACCCGGCCTTGTGAGATATCGAGCATTTCGGCATACACCTTTTGTGGCAGGTTGGGATGTTCCTGAATCAGCTTTCGGAGCTTTTTTACCATTTCTCCTTGCTGCACTCTGGATTGTTTAGGCTGCCAGGTCGTATGGTTACGAACCGGCTTGGTATGTTCTTGAGCCTGGATGGCTTCGGTGCTGGTGGGATGTACATTTTCCTCTGTTTTTAATACCTGAATGCAATCGGCGCAAATAAAGCTATCACGAAAATAAGTCAAATGATCAACTGCGCCGCAAAATTTGCAGGATACACCTGTATATTTCCTTAATACAAACCCTTCTTCATTCACGAAAAATTCGAGCGAATCACCAATATTGATATCCATCGTGGTGCGCATTTCCTTGGGAAGCACGATTCGCCCCAATTGATCCAGAGGCCTTGTCATTCCGGTATTTTTCATAAACCCTTCCTCCTTCGATTATATATCCTGATTATACCAAAAAATATTATTTTTTGCTTTGTTTATTGAAGAAAATATACATTTTTTTTTAATTTACACACTGTTACGAACCAGGTACAACTGATCTATTCGGTATGGATTGAGGAAAGACACCAAATGGTGAGCAACAGCAATTGTTGCCGGGGTATTCCTTTTTCGCTATGATATATTAAAACGCTTTCATAACGGCCTTTTATGATATTTTAAATGGAAACAAGGAGATGACGGATATGAGTCATGAAACAACGGATTTAGAATATCTTTTTCAAAATCCGAAGCTTCATCTGGACGAACGTGTACGGGATTTGGTATCTCGGCTAACCTTGGAGGAAAAGATTGAATCCATGCTGCAATATCAGCCGGCTATTGAACGATTGGGGGTCGCCGCATACAAGCACGGTACGGAAGCAGCACATGGTATAGCCTGGCTAGGAGAGGCGACTTCATTTCCGCAGCCTGTGGGGTTGGCCTGTACGTGGGATACGGAACTGATGCGACAAGTCGGCTCGGTTATTTCGGATGAAGCGCGTGTATACTACCGCCGTGATCCGGTGCTAAACGGACTGACGTTATGGGCACCAACCGTAGATATGGAGCGTGATCCGCGCTGGGGGCGCAACGAGGAAGCGTATGGAGAAGACCCGTATTTGACGGGAGAACTGGCAAAGGAATTGGTCAAAGGCATACAGGGCGATCATCCGGTATATTTGAAAGCGGTTGCGACATTAAAGCATTTCCTCGGAAACAATAACGAGGTGGACCGGGGAAGTGATTCCTCCAGCATAGATCCGCGAAACCTTCGTGAATACTATCTGAAAGCCTTCGAGAAGCCTTTTACGGAAGGCAAAGCCCAGTCCATGATGACCTCTTATAACCTGATTAATGGAACGCCTGCGACGTTGTATCACGGTGTTAATGATATTGTCAGGGACGAATGGGGAATGGACGGCTTTGTCGTCAGCGATGCTGGTGATGTGATGGGAATCGTAAAGGACCATCAGTATTATGACTCCCACACACCGGGTGTGGCTGAATCTATTCGCGCGGGGATCGACAGCATTACGGATGATGCGGATTTGTCCAAGCAGGCCATTCGTGATGCCTTGGTGCAAGGAATGCTGCAAGAAACGGACCTGGATCAGGCGTTGTTCCATACATTTCGTGTCCGCTTTCGTCTGGGGGAATTTGATCCGGCGACAGACAATCCCTATGCCTTGATCGGGGAAGAGGCCCTGATGACAGAGCAAGCCCGTGAACTGTCGTTGCGTGCAGCGAGAGAGCAGATCGTACTGTTGAAAAATGAGCGTTCGCTCCTGCCGCTGGACCCTGCGGGGTGCGGCAAGGTGGCGGTGATCGGGGCTCTCGGCAATGAGGTGTACCGCGACTGGTATTCCGGTACATTTCCATATTTTGTGACACCGCTTGAAGCGATTCGTGCCAAGCTGGAAACCAAAGACGCGCAGGATCGCGTCGTATACCGCGATGCCAAGGATCGCGTGATCTTCGCGGCGGCGGCTGATGGAGCGAAGCTTACAGTTGATTCTTCCGGTGACATGCGGTTGTCCCATGATGCCGAACCAACGGTTTTGACCGTGAACGATTGGGGCTACGGCAGCGTCACGTTGACCGACGAGCGCCTGGGTACCTATGTGACGAGCGATGAGGAAACGCTTTGTGTGACAGCTTCGGAAGCGTATGGCTGGTATGTCAAAGAAGTCTTTGGACTTACTCCTGTTGAAAAGGGGGAGCGTCTGTGGACGACATGGAACGGCAAGCCTGTGATCACAGGGACGGAGGGATCATTGAAGGTAACGGAAGCCACTAACCAAGACCATACAACATTCCGGGTAGAGACGGTGTCGGATGGTTTAGTGGAAGCGATAGCCGCCGCCCAAGCGGCAGATACGGCGATTGTATTCGTCGGCAATCACCCGCTGATTAACGGCAAGGAAGAGAATGACCGTCCGGGCTTGGAGCTGGCAGCTTCCCAGCAGCGGCTCATCGAGGAAGTGTATCGGGCTAACCCGAATACGATCGTGGTTCTGACGGGCAGCTATCCGTTTGCCATTCCTTGGGTACAGGAGCATATTCCAGCGATCGTGTACACGTCTCATGCCGGGCAAGAGCATGGCACGGCAGTAGCGGATGTGCTGTTTGGGGATTACGCGCCAGCGGGTCGTTTGAATATGACATGGTACCAGGCAGAGGATCAACTGGGTGATATCAAAGATTACGATATTATTCGCGGCGGACGTACCTATCAATATTTTGAAGGTGAACCTTTATACGCGTTCGGCCACGGTTTGACGTATTCGCCATTTGAGTACAGCCGTCTGCGCACAGATGCCCAAGCGCCCGACCCAAGCGACAGTTCCGTCCCCGAAGGTCGTGTGAACTCTTGTGGTGCCCTAGATGCCACGGATACCCTGAATGTATGGGTGGACGTTACGAATCGGGGCATAGCTGCGGGGGAGGAGGTTGTACAGCTATATGTACGGCCCGGAGCTTCGCGAGTAAAGCGAGCGTTGAAGACATTGTGTGGATTTCAACGTATCCGCTTGGAGCCGGGAGAGACGCGAACGATTTCTTTTACAATACGAGTGAAGGATTGGGCGATTTGGGATGTCACACGGGATCGCTATTGCCTTGAAGCTGGCGAGTACACCTTGCTGGCAGGCACTTCTTCAGCGGATATCCGGCTGGAGCACCCTGTGAACGTTCGAGGCGAAGTCATTCCGCCCCGGCAAGCCGGACAAAGCATTCGCGCTGAAAACTTTGATGATTGTTCCCATATCATGCTGGATGAAAGCAAGGAGCAAAAGGAGGCCTGTGTATGTCCGCGTTCACCTCAACGTCTCGGCTGGATTGCCTTTCATGGCATAGAATTAGATACGGTGAGCACGGTTGAACTTCAATGCCGCGTGTTAGGCAGTAGCAGCGATGCAGCAATTGAGCTTCGCTTGGATACGCCGGACAGCGAAGTTGCAGCACGTATAAACGTTGGTCATACGGGAGGAGCGCAAGCATGGATGACGCTTTCCGAAGTATTGGGTCCAGTCTCAGGTTCACGTGATGTGTACCTGTGGCTGAGTGGCGAAGTGCGGCTAAGTTATTTTACTTTGAGCGCTTGTGCTACAGGAGATTCCAGCCTTCAGGCTTGAACTTACTTCTGACTTCACGTACAATGCATTCAACGAAGTTTCTACAGCTTAGGGGTGTCATTTCATTTGAATAGTGAGAAAAGACTACGCACCGCAACGCCCAGATGGCTTGGTGTGGCGGTAAAGGCGCTTGTCTATTTGGAAAAGCATGGAGAGCTCTGTGCCAGCGGATCTATTGCCCGCTCTATTGACTGTGAGGTCACCTTGGTGCGCAGGGTGCTGACGCGACTTGTACAGGCAGAATTAATAGCAGCACGTGAAGGCCGTGAGGGAGGCTATGTGCTTACCCGTTCGGCGGACCATATTACACTTGCCGATATATACCATGCCATTGAAATATGTGATCCGATTTTTCCAGGTATGATGCATGAACCAGAGACGAACCCTTTTTGTGAGGAGCTTGCAACCGCCGTATCCGAAATCGTAGTCGAGAGCGAACGACGTATGCTGGAGGTATGGGAGTCTCATACGCTGGCCTCACTCGCCAAGCGTACAACACTGGTGGTGGGCAGCTGCCCTAGTGAAGGCGAGGATACCAAGGCTTCTTCCAAAGGGGATTAACACATTTTTTTTCAAAACGGATAATAGCCGATACGACTCTTCCAAGAGAGGGTTGTATCGGCTATTTCTGTAGATGCTCATATTATTGTGAAATCGTAAATGAGAAGAATGCCCGGCTTTATACCTGATAGGAGCAGACCCGATTGCGCCCTGCATTTTTAGCTTCGTATAGTGCTCTATCCGCTTGTTCCAGTAGAGCCGCCCCGGACATATCCTCCCCGGTATCGGGAAAGGTCGTTACGCCGATAGACACCGTGATGTTGAGTACAACCCCGTCCGACAAAACGAACTCGTACTGATCTACCCCGTCCAGGATCTGATTTGCTATGCGTAACGCTTGCCGGAAAGCACAATTCGGCAGAAGTACGGTGAATTCCTCCCCGCCGCTACGGGTTACCACATCAAAGGAGCGGCATTTTCCCCTCAAAATCTGACCTAGCTGACGTAGCACCGCATCCCCGGCCGCATGACCGTAGGTATCGTTCACTTCCTTAAAATGATCAATATCCAATACAAGTACAGATAGATGCTCATGGCGTTGACGAGCTTGAGGAAGCTGCTCTTCCAATGAAAATTCGAGCTGTCTTCTGTTGCTTAAATTGGTGAGATGGTCTGTAAAGGAGGTATGCTCCAGACGAAGTAACAGCTCATTGGACTTGTTGATGGACTCGGCTATGAAATACAGAAGAAATCCGCCTGCCATAGAAATAACGAAATGGAGCGGATAAACCTGCAAAACATCATTAACATTATTCAAATTAATTGTGAGAGAGCAGAAAATAATGCCCAAAGCGAAAACGTTCATCGTGATCAGCTTCGTTAAACGTGACCAGGACAGATGTGACAGCAAAGCGCAACCCAGGCCCACGAGCATCATAAAAAAAGACCCCACAATGGCTTGAGTGGTGACACCAAACAGCAATAATCTGCCTAAGCATATAAATAGGGTAGCCATGAGTGTTGCAGGTCCGCCAATGTAAGCCGCCGTGGCTACGATAGCCAGATGACGAAGATCGGCAATGGTATTAAAACCCACTGGGATCGAATAGTACATCAAGACAATGCCATAGAATCCAAAAAGAGCGCCTCCGATCCAATGTGCCTTACGCTTTAAGGTATGTAGGCGGATTTTATATCTTTGTGATATGAGCCCGGTTATGTACAAAAAGGTGACAAGGATACAGGTATTTACAAAAAACGTACTGAACAAGATGTTAACCCTCCCGAGAGGCATATTTCTTCATTTTATCAAAAAAACTGGCATTAAGCTTGAAAATGAAGAATTTTATTGAAATTTAATACGATGGCATGGATTATAGCGTTTCAGGCATTATAGCGTTTAAGACATAGAGTCAGTACATAATTGGGAATAGATTGAGCATACTCCAAACATACAAGAATAAGGAAAAATAGGTGGTATCTATCGCTGCCTTTCTGGAGATGAGGTTTGCTCATGATTCGCTATCCCTATCGCAAACATAACCCAAAATCAGGTGCGGACGGGAAAAATAAAAGCTCTTCAGGCTCTTTGAAGATCGAGGCTCATTTGGAAATCAATCTGCAGCAAATTAAGGAATTGACGTCAAACAGTCCAGACTTCTTGATTCGCCGCTTTAGTCTGGGGCTGAAAGCTGACGTCCCTGCTGCCATTGTATTTCTGGATAGTATGGTCAAGACGGACACAGTAAATGAACTCGTCATGAAATCATTGCTTCGACCATCCGCCGAGGTGGCTACTGAGGTAGAAAGTGCACAAGGGCTTTACAGTCGGATACAGGGCCATGCCCTTGAACTTGGTGAAGTGAAGGAATGCGATGATTGGAATTCCATGATGGAACAGCTCTTGATGGGAGATACGATCATTTTACTTGAAGGCTGTACAAAAGCCATTGCATGCGGGACACGTGGAGGAGAGGCTCGGGCGGTCAACGAGCCCACCACACAGTCAGTCGTCAGAGGGTCGAAAGAAGGATTTGTAGAATCCGTGTTTACGAATGTATCTCTTGTACGCCGACGGATTAAAAGCTCGGATCTTACGATGGAGATGTTCAAAGTAGGAAGCACGTCCCTCACGAATGTAGCTATGCTGTATATGAAGAATATTGCAGATCCAAGTGTCGTAGAAGAAGTTCGTCAACGCGTAAAAAATATCAATATCGACGCCGTATTCGAATCTGGCATGGTAGAAGAGATGATACAGGATCATAATCTCACGCCATTCCCAACGATCTATAACACGGAAAGACCTGATACGATCAGCAGCAATATTATGGAGGCGCTTCTTTTGGAGGTCACCTTTGAGATCTTGCGTGAAGCGGGTATTCGAATGCCCCGTGTGAGTGGAATTTATTTATATTTTCCCCTTTTTATTCTTTCTGGTGGCTCTTGTGCGAAGAAGCAGAGGTAGAGGCGGGAACTCTCAAGAAACGTGACCATCGTGAAAAAAGAAAGCGAAGCGCGCATCCAATTTGCTTTTTGCCCACATTTACAAAGAGCAGTAGCAGCATTCCTGCCAACACGATATATTCGGATGGTCGCAGGGTGCGAAGAGCTAATAATGTAGGCTCCCAAGGAATACGGACACCAAATAGCCAGTTGACCAGCAGATTGGTTCCGAGCATGAGTACCATAAAGAGTGTGAATATCCAGAGTATTTTCATAAAATATCCTCCCCGTATGTATGAGCTGAACGTAAATTATGTATACATTGTGTTGCAAAGCAGCTCAATTTATCCGATCCCATTGACTTGAAATGAATTAGGATTTATACTTATTCTAAATTAATTTCTATTGTGATTATAAATTGAGAATAAATATAATCTACGTTCGTTAAGGGAGATGCGGTATGAGAACTTTAAATTTAACTTCGCAGCGCCAAGCAGTGTACGATGTGGTTCGTGAGGCCCACGATCATCCTACCGCAGCCGATGTTATGAACCGGTTGATGGAGCGCGGATACAATCTTGCCTATGGAACGGTATATAATTCGCTACGATATTTGACAGATAAGGAATTGATCCGCGAGTTGAAGCTGGGGGAAGCTGCCAGTCGTTATGACGGACGAATGGACGATCATCAGCATATTATTTGTCAGGTATGTGGGCGGGTAGATGAAGTGATGAGCGAGGTTCCACAGGATTGGATCGAGACGGTTGCGCATGAAACGGGATATACCATTGCCCATGCCCATGTCGTATTCGGAGGAGTGTGTAAGGAATGCCAAAGCAAGCGAATCAAATAACGAATCGTTTCAAAGCAGCCGAGATGCCTAAACGGGTGAAGGGTAACTGGACAACGATGTTACCCGCTCCCTCTGCTCCTGCGTTACAGACGGTTCCTTCCAATGAGCCGTTGTACTGCCCGACTACACGCCGCATCGTTCTGATCAGCTCGGTTCCGGGTGTCGTTCATGGTTTGGTACGTACGTTGTCAGACGCGTGCTTTGATGTGATGGTGTTCCATCGCTGGGAGCCTGAAGTACAACGTCATCTGGGAAACGATCTGCTGATTTACGATTTGACCGCTACCGATATACGGAGTGAATTACTGGATATCCGTAAGCGTCTTGAGGCGGAACAGATGAAAGATACACCGGTCATGTATGTGATTCAGGATCGGATGGCTGTACGTGCGCATGAGCTGCTTCCTTCGGAAGAGGTGTTAGTATGGCCGCTGGCTTCCAATCATATGGTGCATGATATTGAACGGATGATTGTACGTCATCCGGCAACTTCCCGTCAGGCAACGCAAGGCAGCCGTCGTACGGTGTTCAAGGACATCTGGATTGACCGTGATAAAATGTTAGTATACAAAGAGGAGAATCAATTAAATCTGACCAAAACGGAATATGATTTGCTGTTGAAGCTGATTGATGCTCAAGGCAAAGTCATCTCTCGTGAGCAGATGATGCATGATATCTGGGAGACGGATTTTGTGGGCGGCAGCAATGTCGTAGATGTGCATGTCAAAAGCTTGCGCAAGAAGCTGGGCGACCGACCTGCGGAGCCTGAATATATTGCAACAGTAAGAGGTGTAGGCTACAGATTGGCGGATTGAACTGAAGCCGATCAAGCCATGAATTGCCGCCGGATGGAGACATTCGGCGGATGTATATAAATCCCTTTGAAGAAACTGACATTAGGTGTGACGGTTGACTTTATCAGGATATATACACTACAATCGGTAGTGTGAGGTGCTTCTTATGAAACGACTGAATTTTAAAACTGGCGAAACCGGACTCAACCGTTTTTTCGGACCTCTGGAAGCCAAAATTATGGATATTTTATGGTCCACTTCGGATCGGAGCATCAAAGAAGTGCAGACCGCGTTGGAGGGGGATCGGGACTTTAATTTCAATACGGTGATGACCGTGATGAACCGTCTGGTGGAGAAGGGAATACTGAGTAAGAGTATACGCGGGAGAACGTCTTTGTATCGGCCGGTTCTGAGCAGGGAAGAATTCAGGGATGAACAGTCCAAGGAGTTAAGCCATGAACTGGTGGATGAATTCGGTCCACTCGCTGTAAATCATATGATTGATGCTCTGGAGGTGGCCGATCCTATGCTGATCGAACGTCTGGAACAAAAAATTAAACAATGGAAAAAGGATATATAGACGATGTGGAAAACACGTTCTAAATTACTGTTTACAGCAGGCGCCTTGATTTCGGGTTTCGCCCTTATACAGATGGGTATGTACGCCGGGCAGCATATTTTCGGCTGGAAATTGGATTTTAACGTGTTTCAGATTTGTAGAAGTCTGTTGCAGAACTACGGAATCGGCTACATGGTGGATGCGCTCAGTGGACTCGTCTTTCTCACCTTTGGGATTGCCGGGGTAGAAGCGATACGGCAGTGTATGGCCACAAGGGCGGCTTTCCGCAGACTGCGCCGGATGCGTGACCTGCCGCTGACGGAAACACTGGGTGAGCGATATCGTGAACTGGGAGCCAACCGGATTTGGGTCATTGATTATACCAAGCCTGCCGCTTTCACCATGGGATTATGGAAGCCGCGCATTGTATTATCCTCCGCATTGTTGTCCGTACTGGACAAACACGAGGAGGAGGCTGTCATATACCATGAAGCGCATCATATGAAACATTATGATCCATTGAAGACATGGTTGCTGCAAATGTGTGCTACCCTGCTGTTCTACTTGCCGGTGCTGCGTCATATTACCAACCATTATAAGATAGCCCGTGAAATTTTAGCCGACAATGAAGCCATTAATCGAGCCGGTTCGCCGGTTGGGATTGGAAGCGCACTGCTCAAGCTTCTGAGTATGACGCCTGCCAAGACCCGCCTGGTAAACTCTGCCGCTTGTTCCTCTTTTGCAGAAACGTCAATTAACTACCGTATCTCACGTATACTAGATCCGCAGCTAGAGCCGATCATCTCAATGCCCTGGCGTTCGATTATGTTTTCCAGCTATGTGCTAGTGATGCTGACGCTTATGTTTGCACTGGCGTTAATGTAGCTTGGCTAGATATATCCTAATGGTGGCGCTTTACGCGCTACCGATTATTGATATGTAATACACTACACATTGTAGTGTTGGTTATCTAATCTGTACACAAATAAAAAGGAGATGAGCATATGAATCAAACACTTACGAATATTGGATTGCTGTTGGTACGAATCTTTACAGGGGTCATTTTCATTGTTCACGGTTCACAAAAATTTCAGGGACTGGATGGAACCTCCGGCTTCTTCCAAAGTATCGGACTTCCTGGCTGGTTGGCTCCTGTGGTCGCTACGGTTGAGCTGGTTGGCGGTATTGCACTGGTTCTGGGTATTGGAACACGACTTGCCGGAGTAGCATTGACGATCGTCATGATCGGTGTACTGCTGACTGCTAAAAAAGGACAGCCCTTTGGCTCCATTGAGTTTGATCTGCTGGTTCTGTTCACCAGCCTTAAGCAAGCACTGGTAGGTGGACGTTTTCTGGCGGTAGATCAGTTGTTTGGCCGTAAAAAGCCAGAAAACAGCAGCGTACAGGTCTAAATATCATATGAACCGCGTCCTTAGTCTCAGGGCGCGGTTTTTTGTTTTTCCCATTTGTGTAATCTAGCTGTAAATCATTTGCTACATTCGACCGATATAACTTCCATGAGTGTAATTCAAAACATAGCTTTTCAAGCAAAGGGGAAAGATACATGGAAAAAGTGCGAAAGAGAACGACCATTTGGACACTCAGGAACAAGCTTGTTTTAGGTTTTCTGCTTATTTTGTTGGTCCCGAGCTTAAGTATATCTATCGCGACTTATAATTCATCATTTAATGCTATGGAGAAGCAGCTTCACAGCAGTGCAAATCAGGGGGTAGCGACCGCTAATTCGGTAATTGAATATGCACTTGCCAATAAAATCAAAGATGTGGGTTATTTGGCGGAACGACTCGACAGTTCCATGATTGATGGTCGAAATAGCCCGTTGATTCAGCCCAAGCTGATTCAATACATAGGTCTGCACGAGGATGCGACCGATGTTTTTGTCGGTACTTCAGATGGTCTGATGATCCGGGGGGTGCCTAAAGAGGACGAAGGTACATATGATCCCCGCAAGCGGGACTGGTATATCGAAGCGATGAAGCAGCCCGGTAAAGTGGCAATTACTCCCGTCGTAATGAATTCATCGGGTATTCCTGTTGTCGTCGTATCTCAAACGCTCTCCGACCAGTCCGGGGTTATCGGGGTCTCTCTGAATCTGGAAAGTGTACGTAAACTGGCTTCCATCAAAGTGGGCCAGGAGGGATATATCATTATTTTGGATCATACGAAAAAATTTGTGGTTCACCCTACGGCTAAGCCGGGTACATCTCTTGATGCAAGCTTTATTAATGATATGTATGCTGCGCCGAGCGGGCAGTATACATATGTGTATGAAGGCCAAGAGAAGTACCTGAACTATGTAACGAATAAGGATACCGGCTGGAAAATTGCGGGAACCTTCTATCAATCCGAGATCAGCGATGCCACCGCTGCCATGCGTTATGTAACCATTTTTGTGCTGGCAGCCTCATTGGTGCTTGCACTTATTGCGATTTTCCTGATTACCCGTTCCGTCCTGGTACCGATCCGCAAACTGCAAAAATCGGCAGAGCAGATCAGTGAAGGAGATTTGACAGGCGATTTGGAAACAGGAAAAACCGATGAGGTGGGTCAGTTGTCTTCCCACTTTCAATCGATGGTGGATAGCTTGCGCACGATGATTCGAAGCGTACACGAAACCACAGATCGGGTAAGCTCTTCGGCAGAGGAATTGGCTGCGGGAGCCGATCAGACGACCCAAGCCATTGAGCATGTCACCATAGCTATTCAGGAAGTAGCAGTGGGCAGCGAGCGTCAGGCTCAGAGTGTCAAACATGGCTCCGTAAGCATGGAGGAGCTTGCTCAGCAGGCAGTAAACGTATCCGAGCGTATGATGGGCGTATCTGAACAGGTGAAAAGTAACGCAGAGTCCGCACAAGCAGGCAGCAAGGCAGCTACGCGAGCTGTACAGAAAATGCATGATATCGACGAGACTGTTAACGATCTCGGACATGCAATGGATTCCCTGAGTGAACGCTCCGGCGAAATTGAAAATATCATCAGCGTCATATCCGGTATTGCCAAACAAACGAACCTGCTTGCGCTGAATGCATCCATTGAGGCGGCACGCGCTGGCGATCATGGTAAGGGCTTTGCCGTGGTTGCTACGGAGGTACGCAAGCTGGCTGAGGAATCTGCGAAATCGGCGACCTTGATTTCAGAGCGTATTGAGGCGATGCAGATGGATATGGATCACGCTTTGACGGCTATGCATCAAGCCCGTACACGGGTGACGGAAGGCATTGATTCAGTAAGCACGTCTGAGCAATCCTTTGCGGAAATCAGTCAGGCTGTGGAATTAGCGACGGGGCATATCAATGACATTACTGGAGTGACACAGGAAATGGCTCGGGGTGCGTCAGGTGTCGTGAGTATTATGAGCGATATTTCCCATATTTCGAACGAGGCAGCGGGCAACACCGAGTCGATCTCAGCCGCCGCTGAGCAGCAGCTCGCTTCTATTGAGGAAATCGCTTCTTCCTCAGCGGATCTGAGCCAAATGGCGGAGGAACTGCGCGAGCTGGTTGGACGATTCCGAGTCGGAGAAAAATAATAAACGATAAAAGCGCACGGATACAGGAGTTTATTCTCCTTGTCCATGCGCTTTTATGCATTTTGCCGCAATTTGTGGCTCGTTTAGATAGGTACTATCTTTGGAATGATTTACGTCGATCCAAGCGGAAACGGATGCGGCGCGGATTGCCGGAAGGGTGTAGAGAGTTTCTTTGAACCATATTGTTAAGCAACAGCGCGAAGATGACCAGCAATGTCCCGTACAGTTCAAATCGGCTGATGGTATAGCCTTGGAAATACATAAGTACCAGCGTGGTAATCGGTACAAAGTTAATAAATAGAATTCCGTTCAGTGGTGACAGCATTCGGATTCCGGCATTCCAGCTCAGCAAGGCTGCCAGCCCCGGAAGCAGGATCATAAAGCTCATTTCGTATTTGACCGACCATACATGCTGCCAGTCAGGCACCGCAACCCAGTTGAAGGCGGAGGCGGTCGTGACGACTACGAAGGAAACCAGGGTTCCGAGCAGGCAGGTTAAGGTAGAGTAGCGAAGGGTGGACCATCCTGCAAAATGGCTGCCTCCCATGGAATACACGACCCATCCAATCACCCCTGCGAAAATGAGCAGCAGCGGTAGTAAATGCTGTCCGGCGAGTGTGAAAAAGGTCCATTTTCCGTTCGTAATCACGAGTATAGCTCCAGCCAGTGCGATTATCATACTGATCAGTGTGTATTTTGGCGGCATTTTACGGGTCAGGACCCATATCATCGCAATCGAAATCATCGGCATCAGCACTTCCATAATAGAAGCTACAATGGTACCTGCTGCACCCATCGCGTGCTGTCCCTGGAAAACGGCCATATTATAAATGGTAAATCCCATCGTACCAAAGAACAGCAATGTCTTGCCCTTGCCCTCAAAGCGAAAAGCTGCCCGTCCCTCTTTGAGCCACAACAGCACGATCAGTATGAGCGTAACCGAGAAATAACGTAAAAATGAAAAGTACAGCGGATTGACTTGTTGCAATGCAATGTGCGAAACCGGAAACATGGCCCCCCAGGACATACTGGCGATCAGGCACAATAAAGATCCGGTCATGATTTGTCTATTCATGGTGAAAAAAAGCTCCTCCTTGCCGGCCTCAGCGGACATATCTTATGGACACATCATAATGGATAGGGAGCTGTTGGTAAAATGATTGAAAATAAACATTAACATCATTTAAAATGATAATAAGTGACAAGGCACGTCAATTTTGATAGCCTTGTCCTTCACGATAAGGGGGAGCAGTATTGGATCTGAACGACTTAAACATTTTCCAGACGGTGGCTGCTCATGGCAGTGTCAGTAAGGCGGCAGCCGAGCTTAGCTATGTCCAGTCCAATGTAACGGCCAGAATCAAGCTGCTGGAAAAGGAACTGCAAACGCCTTTATTTTATAGACATAAGCGGGGCATGATCCTCAATGCGGAGGGCAAGCGTCTGCTGCAATATACGAAAAGCATTTTGTCTCAATTCGAGGAAATGAAGCATGCGTTTCAGAGTACCTCTGCACCTTCGGGGGTGCTGGAGATTGGCATTGTGGAGACGGTGATCGCGCTCCCGGCGATTTTACATGCTTATTACAGCAAGTACCCGGATGTCGAGCTGTCCCTCAAGGCCGGGGTTACGGAGCACTTGGTACAGGAGGTTGCGGAGATGAGGCTAGATGGAGCCTTTGTGACCGGGCCAGTGAAGCATCCCCTCATTGAACAGTTGGATGTGTTTCAGGAAAAGCTGGTCCTTGTCTCCCAAGGAGATGAGTTTTCCGTTGAGGATGTAACAACCCGTCCGCTCCTTTTGTATAAAAAAGGCTGCGGCTACCGTGGGCGGCTGGAAACCTGGCTCAAGATGGAGGGTATTATTCCCAAGCAGATTATGGAGTTTGGGACATTCGAGACGATTATCGGCAGTGTGGCGGCTGGTATTGGAATGACGGTTTTTCCCGAATCCTCGATCAGCGGGCTGGCAGCCCAGGGTCTGGTGCATTGTCATGCGATGCCTGAGCCGTACAACGAAGTGACAACGGTGTTCATCCGTCGCAAGGAAGCCTATGTGACCAGTACCTTGCAGTCTTTTATGGATGAAATTATCGCTCAGACAGGGGCATAGCATTATCTTGGGGGCTCGGGTACAATGAAAAAGATCTGATCTCATTTTTCTTCCTGAAGGAGGGCTACTATGTTCACAATATATCCGGCTGCTTCCCGATTCAGCTTCGATAAGGGATGGCTGCGGGGCAGTCACAGCTTTTCATTCGCGGAATATCAGGATGAGAACAATACAGAGTTTGGCCCCATGCGTGTCTGTAATGACGACGTGATCGCACCGGGACGGGGCTTTGGGGCGCATCCGCACAGTGACATGGAGATTGTCTCCATCGTGCTGTACGGCGAGCTGCGTCATGAGGACAACCGTGGGCATGTGGCGGTGACGAATTTTGGAGGTATCCAGCGGATGTCCGCGGGGCACGGGATCATTCATACGGAGCACAACGCTTCGCAAACGGAGGATGTCAGCCTGCTGCAATTGTGGTTTAGTCCGCACACCAGAGGGTTGGAACCGTCGTATGAAGCTACCGCGTTCAACCCTGAGCGTCTGCACGGTCAGCTTCTGCCTGTCGTTGCAGGGGAGCGTGTTCCGGGCACGGAGGGCGAAGTAGCTGCGATCCATCAGGATTTGACGATTTATCTAAGCAAGCTTCAGCCTGGAGAGCGTGTGGAATTCGCACAGTCCGAAGGGCGACGCGTGTTCTTGTTCGTCATCGAAGGCTCGCTGCGTGTGAACGGTGAATATATGCTGAACGGGCGCGATTCGGCCCGTATTGAGCAGGAGCCGAAGCTATCGCTGGAGGCACAGGAGCCTGTCTTTTATATGCTGATTGATTTGCCCTAAAAGGAGGTGCGCGCAATGGCGCAGCAGGAAACATGGCTGATTAAGCATGCCGTCACGGGTCGCAGCTTTGCTGACAGCCGCAAGCAGATTTTGGTTTGCCGTATGGAATCGGCAGACGGCGTGTTTCGCTTCACGCTTCAAGAGCTGCCGCGTGAGGCAGCGGAGGAGATTGTGCGTTATAGCGGGGAACTGAACGTATTCCGTTTTGTAACGCCGGAGAACGGAGCCGTTGTGAAGCATTGGTATTACGTCGCCCCGGAAAGTGTACAATACGATGATCAAACTGGGGAGCTTAGGCTCGAAGCTGGTTCTAAGATTGAATACCATCCCGAGGAGTATTGGGGAGATTAATCCCTATTTTTATATTGAATTTTTGAAGGGCTGTCCCGGTAAGGTGCGAATGTGAAGCTCACATAAAAACCCCGGGTCCTTCGCACCTCGAAATTTGTCGAAAAAGGCTTGAAAAGGGGTGTGGCGATAAAAGTCAATGCTTGATTCATCCCTTTTCGGCATCGTTTATTGCGAAAATGTGTGAAATTGATACCATTAGGGTATGAATCACCCCTTTTTCGCTGTCGCACTCTATATGAGTGCGTGGATTGAAATTTTTGCTAAATGGCTGCTGGAAGAAACGAATGATGTTGTCGCACTCTATATGAGTGCGTGGATTGAAATTTAACACCGGCCGCGCCCTCTTTAAAGAGTATGTTAGTCGCACTCTATATGAGTGCGTGGATTGAAATATTTCCCTCGACGATGTAGAATAAATCCGGTACTCGTCGCACTCTATATGAGTGCGTGGATTGAAATAGCTATTTTGTATTGATCAAGTCCCCTATCAAAGTCGCACTCTATATGAGTGCGTGGATTGAAATATACCACCCAGCGGCAACCAGCGCTCTGATATCTCTTGTCGCACTCTATATGAGTGCGTGGATTGAAATGTTTCAGGGTAATGCTGCTTATTGCAATGCGTACAGTCGCACTCTATATGAGTGCGTGGATTGAAATTAAAGAGATATATATCTCTCCCTCTATCCCCGCCCCGGTCGCTGGATTGTCAACACTAAACTAGACAACTTTTTTGTGGTGTCTCTGTTTGAATTCAGCCGGACTTAAGTAATCCAGAGATCCATGAATCCGAATATGGTTAAACCAGTGCACATAGTCATGTAACTCTGTGGTTAGTTCAGTCAGGCTTTCAAAATGACGTTTCTTCACAAACTCTGTTTTGAAAATTTTAAACGTGGCTTCTGCAACGGCGTTATCATAGGGACAGCCTTTCATGCTCAAGGAGCGCTCAATCTGAAAAGCCTCCAGAGCATCGTCGATGAGCTTATTCTTGAATTCATTTCCTCGGTCGGTGTGAAAGAGCCGAATGTCATTCAGGTTGCCCTTTATCGAAGCCAAGGCACGGTAAACTAGCTTGGCATCCTTGTGTAGCCCCGCACTGTAGCCAATAATCTCGCGGTTAAACAGATCGACAAAGAAGCATACGTAGTTCCAATATGAACCCACTCTAACGTACGTCAGGTCGCTTACGACGACAGATAACGCCTGTTCTTGCTCAAATTTCCGGTTCAATACATTCGCTTGCTTGGCTTCATTGCAGCTCGTGGAATGAGGTTTATATTGAGCGATCGTATACGAGGAGACCAGCCCGAGTTCCTTCATGATTCGTCCAATTCTCCGTCTGGATACTGTAAAGCCTTGCTGGTACAGCTCTTTTTTAATTTTACGCGTACCGTAGTTTTGACGGCTGCTTTGAAAAATATCCATAATCATGGAGGGAAGCTCATCCTCCGATGTAGCCTCGACCTTGCTCTCTTCATAATAATAGGTGCTTCTAGAGATTTTTAGGACGTCGCACATTGCTGATACCGAGTATTTATGTTTATTCTGGCGAATGACATTTACTTTCGTCCCATGATCAGCGCGGCTTGCTTTAAAATGTCATTCTCCATGAGCAGTTGCTTGTTCTGTTTTCGAAGTTCGATGAGTTCTAGCTCTTCTGGAGTCCGGTTGTCTTTCTCTTTGAAGGATCCAGATGTGGAATTCTGTTTCACCCACTTATCTAGTGATGAAGGATTCAAATCATATTCTTGAATGATATCCTTTCGGGGTTTACCACTTTGATAGAGCTGAACCATCTGCATCTTAAATTCGGTACTAAAGGTACGTCTTTCTTTTTTAGTCATCGTCCGTTCGCTCCTTCTAGTGTTCATCTGTAGTCTACTATAGTAGACCGCAATTTTTCTGTCTAGAAGAGTGTAGCCGATCCACGCACTCTATATGAGTGCGTGGATTGAAATTCTCCCGGTTGAGCTAACAGAAATTCTGTAGAGTCGCACTCTATATGAGTGCGTGGATTGAAATTTATCACATGGACATTCCTAATGTATCAACGGCTGTCGCACTCTATATGAGTGCGTGGATTGAAATGTAGCTGTACAAAAACCATCCCAAATCTACCGCGTCGCACTCTATATGAGTGCGTGGATTGAAATAGGATCGGATGCATTAGGTAACGCTATTTATGATGGTCGCACTCTATATGAGTGCGTGGATTGAAATTTAGGAGTGTCGAACATGCTAATTGAATGGGTAGAGCGTCGCACTCTATATGAGTGCGTGGATTGAAATTAAAGACGTACTACGCGGCTCGGGCTGACGTAAGTGTCGCACTCTATATGAGTGCGTGGATTGAAATCGGTAGCCCAATACAATAGAGTGGTCGTGTCTGTGGTCGCACTCTATATGAGTGCGTGGATTGAAATATTTTTTGCCTGCTTACCGCAGCACTCCATGGGCGTCGCACTCTATATGAGTGCGTAGAACCTGCCTAAAAGAATTTCGGCCGCTTAGACATGGGTTAAAATCTCACAGAGGACTGTAGTCGGTATTTTACCGGAGACAGTCCTTTGATCTTCTCTCTGGTTTGTTATGCAAATATTGAGAAAAGTCTATCGACGTATGTTGATATTTGGAGGGAAATAGAGGTGAGATTTTAAGATTTAGATTATTTGCGGAACATTCAGGTGTTCATCAAAGAACGCTAAACAATTGGATTGCCAAATATCGACCTGTTACTATACATCAGTTGGATCGAATCACACTGGTAATGGGATTAAAAGAAGGTCATTTTTACGAACGATACATAGAACATTATATCATCGAACGTTTCCCCGATTGGCAGCGAGTTGAACCGTTGTTGTATCAGTGTGCAGAGCTGGACAAGTTGGAAGCGATTAGGCGAATATGTAGAGGTCATTGTGCAAATGGGAGAAGGTATCATGGGTAGGACACAAGCTGGATGTTTATCCAGATGGGACAAAAGTAAGATTTATTGTTAATTAAATACTTTTTCTTGAAATGAGTTGTCTTTTTTAATTGTTTTAATGTTCGACAAATTTCTCCTTACTTCTCGCTAAAGAAGTTGTAGTATTTACAATTGTTTGAAATAATTATATAGGGGGAAACTTGTTTATGGAAATTTTTAAGAAAGTGTTCGCCTCCTTATTGGCATCAGTATTACTCTGCGCATCTGTTTTACCTTCGGTAAGTAATGCAGTAGCGGCAATAGCAACGGTTACTAAAGCACCTGTAGCAACCATTCTCTCAATTATAGGCGTTGGAGCAGGCTTGAATGCCCAATCTTATTACACTATTTATCAATATTCTTATCCTAGAAAATGCGAAGCCATCCCCTACGCTAATCATACGGTGTTCTATCAAGATGCTTCACGAAACAAAGTAACTGGTACGGCTGACTCTGCAAAGTTCTTTAGTTCACAACCATACCCTATTGGCTGTACACCATGACTAAATTACTAAAGCGGTATGTAGGGATTATAGTTAGTTATGCTTTAGGTATAGGCATATTCTACGCCCTTGGATATAAGTTTGATATTATGATGCTTTATATTATTTTGACCTCGATCATAATCGGAGAAGTAATCAACTTTGCATTGTCAAAACGAGAGAAATAAAAAAAGCTCTGCTAACCTTAATTGGACGGCAGAGCTATTTTTATCGAAAACGAAGTAGACGGAATGGTGCTGTGCAAGCAGGGCGGTGGCGATGGGAAGCACCATCCGACTGCGCAGTGGCGCAATAGGTAACTTTTAAGATCAGATTAAAAGAAGACTCCAAAACCACCTTAAAGTGGAACTGGAGTCTTCTTTTTGTGCTTATTGGATACATAATCCTTTGCAGGATGGTACATCCTACATGTCATATTCCTGATCGGCCATTCGTAGAGGGGGATAACGATGAAGAAAGTACACTTTCCCAAGCTGCCGAGATTACCGTGGAGCCGGCGCACGATTCCGGCTGCAGATCGCAAGACACGAAATTACGATGCTCTTAAAAGACTGCCTGAACCATCATGGTTGGAACAGCCGTTACGGAGCAGTCTGGAAGACAATTTGACTGCTTTGCGTGATATTTTCAAGGATTGCTCTGATTTCGTCTATCGAGAGCTGATGATTTCCCCTGAACGCAAAGGGATGTTGGCTTATATTGAAGGCACGGTGAAATCGGAGGATTTGCAGGATCATATCCTGCGGCCTTTCATTTTGGGCATGATGCTTAAGGACCCCGAGGTAAACGGAACATTAGATCCGCTGGATGAAACTCGGATTTCCATGTCCCAGACCAAAACGATGGATCAATGGAAAATGGTCTCGGCGGCGATACTGGACGGCAATGCCGCCTTGTTCGTAGACGGTAAGTCTCGTGCGTATATCTTCAGTGCTAAGGGAGGCGTCCGCCGTGGCGTGGAGGAGCCTCAGACCGAGGCGGTTATTCGTGGGCCGCGTGAAGGATTTACCGAGACCCTTCGTGTAAATACCGCTTTGCTGCGATTCAAGCTGAAGACCTCCAAGCTCAAGATGCACAGCATGACCATGGGAACAGAAACCCAAACAGGTGTTGTACTTACCTATATCGAGGGCATCATAGATCCGAAGCTGGTGGAGGATGTAAAAAAAAGGCTTAGCGATATCAAAATAGATGGTGTGCTGGAGACAGGATACATTGAGGAACTGATTGAGGATCACCCGTTTTCACCGTTCCCGGAAATGGAATATACGGAACGTCCGGATACGGTTACTGCGCAATTGCTGGAAGGACGTTTTGCCATTTTTGTAGATGGAACGCCCTTTGCCCTGATTGGTCCAGTCACGATGTGGCAGATGATGCAAGCGAGCGAAGACTATTACGAGCGTTTTTTCATCAGTAATGTAGTGCGCTGGATTCGTTACCTTTTTCTCATCCTGGCTCTTTTCCTGCCTGCATTATATGTGGCGGTCACGACCTATCATCATGATATGCTGCCGACGACACTTATCTTGAGTATTGCTGCGGCGCGTGAATCGATCCCTTTCCCCGCCTTGGTTGAAGCATTGATGATGGAGATTTCCTTCGAGGCGTTACGAGAAGCGGGGATTCGTCTCCCCAAAACGGTCGGCCAAGCTGTCAGTATTCTCGGCGCGCTCGTCATCGGGCAGGCATCTGTACAGGCGGGAATTGTATCAGCACCAGTGGTTATTATCGTGTCGCTCACTGGTATTGCTTCGTTTACCATTCCGCGCTTTAACTTTGCCATCACAGTTCGTTTGCTACGGTTTCCGATCATGCTGATGGCGGGGGTATTCGGATTGTTTGGAATCATTATCGCGACCACACTGATCGCTACACATTTAACCAAACTAACGTCGTTTGGTGTGCCTTACATGAGCGGGTATAGCCCGTACAAACATACGGATCAAAAGGATATCGTTGTTCGTGCGCCTTGGTGGAAAATGACCAAACGCCCTTCATGGATTGGGAAAGACAACAACAAGCGGGCGAAAAAAAACATGAATGGATCGCCCACAACTGAGGAGGGATGGTGATGAAGCCCCGAGGGTCTGATGCAGGGAAAATACGTAAAGCAGCTGTCAGCTGTCTGTTGCTCTGTTCTGTTCTTTTGGGGGGGTGCTGGGACCGTCGCGAGGTGAACGATGTGGCCTTTGTGATGGGAACCGGGCTGGATAAGGAAGGGGATCAATACCGTGTAACGATGGAAATTGCTCTTCCCGGGCAGCTCGGAACCTCGGGAAGCACAGGAGGCGGGGGAGGCACAAGGGGAACGAAATCCTATTATCTGGAGTCGAAGACAGGTCCAAGTTTTCGGGGAGCAAGCACCGAGGAACAGCGTGGGGTCTCACGAACGCTGAATTTTTCCCATCGACGGGTGTTGTTGTTCGGTGAGTCGCTGGCACGTGAGGGGGTTGGCAAAATGATGGATGTATTAGCGCGTATTCCGCAGAACCGGCTGTCTTCTCTGGTTGTCATAACGAAGGGCTCAGCCCTGGATGTGCTTCAGGCGGATGCCCCGATTGAGCAATATCCAGCGGAGATGGTGCGTGAGCTCAACTTTTCATATATGAAAAAGCCTCGTTCCATTAAGCTGCTGATGAATTCAATCCTGCTGGATGGTATTGACCCGGTTGTGCCGGTGATGTCTCTCGTGAAAAATGGTCCCGCCAATATAAAGGACAAGAAGACGAATATTCAGGTGGATGGGCTGGCTGTATTTCGCAAAGATAGGGTAACGGGAATTATCGATAACCATCTAAGCCGGTTTCTGCTATTGGGTATGGATCAGGCCAAGGAGACGGAAATATTTATCTCCCCTCCTAAAGGCACTGGTTATTTGTCTGTACATCTCATCGAAAATAATGTCCATATCAAGCCCTATATTCGAGGGGATGATATTCGAATGACCATTCGTTTGAACTGCAACGGGAATGTAAGGGAGGATGAGACAACTTTCGATATATCCAATGAGCAAAATTTGAGGTGGCTGGAGCAGCAGGTTGCCGAAGAGATCAAGAAGGAGCTGGGTGAGGCTGTCCGGGTTATTCAGCAAAAGTATCATTCAGACGTACTTGGTTTGGGCCGGGTTATCATTATGAGTCGTCCGGATGAATGGAAACGGATTAAACCTCAATGGGACCAACTGTATCCCAAGGTGGAGGTTACCATAGATCCGATCGTGCATATTGAGAATATCGGTGCGGTCACCAAACCATTCGGGATCAAAAAGGAGCAAATCCAAAATGAATAAAGTATTTTTGTTACCCTTGGTGCTGGCTATGCTCTTCATGTATCTGATTGACCGCAAAAGTCTGAGCGCTGCACCTGCCGTCAATCGCTGGATCTCACGCGTATTGTATGTCATTAGCATTGGTATCTGGATCTACGGAACATCGACGAAGAGTTCCGTTTATGTGGCCACATGGCTGAGCCGCTTCATTGATATGTGGCTCCCTCCTGCGTTGTAACGAGAGTAAGATGCCTGTGAGAATAGGAGGATATCCTGCATGAAACAGTTCACAACCAGACAAATCATACTGCTCAGTGTGCTGATGGAGGTCAGTATTACCCTTGTGCATACTCCGTCGCAGGCAGCAGATTACGCATATCAGCATGCCTATTGGACCTGTGCGATTGCCGCCATCGTAATATGCTTGCCGATCTGGGCGATGTTGAAGCTTAAGCGGCGTTTTCCAGATCAGGATCTGCTGCAGGCCATGGTCAGCTCTCACCCCGTGCTAGGGCGTATGCTGCTTGTGGTCTATATCATTATATTCCTGATCATTTTTGCGCGAGATTTGAGAATTATTACCGATTTGGTGGATATTGTACTTTTGCCGATGACCCCGATTGTCGTGATATCCCTTATTATGCTGTTGACCTTAACGTTCATGGCTAAGGGTGGTATAAGTACTATTGTGAATATAGCGGAGATTTTTGTACCGCTGTTTATTCTGACGCTACTGACGATGCCGCTTTTTTTCGGGCGTAATATAGATTTTTCGGCAATAAGACCGTTTTTACACCCGGATATAGGTGGAGTGATCAAAGGCAGCTGGCGCATGCTTGGTTATATGGCAGATCTAATGATATTGCCCTTTATAATTTCTGGACGGAGCTATAATGGCCGCAGTGCATGGCTTGGACATTTGACCGGAACCGCTTTTATGATCATCATGGTGCTGCTATCGGAGTTGGTTATTGGTGTTCCTATCTTGTCACGGCTGTTTTATCCATCGTATGAACTGGCGCGTCAGTTGCAGCTAACGGACTTTCTGGATCGGTTCGACTTGTTTGTGGCTGCACTGACTGTACCAACCCTGCTTACAAAGATTGGTGTTGATCTATACGTTACCAGTTTGGCGGTAAAGCGCATGTTTGCCCATACACGGGGGAGTCTGATGGTTTGGCCCGTAGGCCTGTTGGGTTATGTCTGTTCCTTTATGCTGTTCTCTAATATCGTCCAAATTTATGATTTTAGCCGGGAGTGGACCGTGGTGATGATCATTTTCTTTGTCTTCATGCCCTTTGTACTATGGATGCTACTCCGACCCAAGCCTACCGAAGATAGCGGAGATCATAAGCCATCTGGAGAGAAGCAGGATAGTGCAGGTCAGCCAGATAGCACGAGCCAGCAAGAAAGCCAGCAGGCAAGCAGAACAGGAGAAGCTAACTTATAAGTTTACTATATTCATGGGAAAAGTAATTCTTATTTGTCTTTCAGCCCTCTAATTGTATACTTGGTAGAAAGAAATACGACTTCTACAAAGGAGGGAACAGGATGGCACAACGCATGGCAGGCAAGAGAGTTGCCCTTGCCGGTCCCCGTAAAGCAGACGAAATGGCGCTGCTGGTTACAAAAATGGGGGGCGAGCCGGTGCTGCGTCCGGCCCAAGGCACGGTTTTTCTGGACGATATCGAGCTGCGTAACGCTATTGTATCGTGGGTGAAGCAGCCGCCGGACTGGAACATTTTCACGACAGGCATGGGGATGGACGCGCTACTCGATATGGCGGAGGATATGGGAGTAGCAGAACAGATTATAGAGCTATTACATTCCTCGAACATTGCAGCGCGAGGCTACAAAACGGTCAATGGACTCAAAAAGCGTGGCTTTACGCCAGATGTACGGGATGAGGACGGAAGTTTGATCGGGTTGACGCAGGCCTTTGCTCCGTATGATCTGAAGGGAAAGGAAGTGCTGTTACAGCTACATGGTGATCCGGCCCCTCGGCTGGTGAAGTGGCTGGACGAGCAAGGTGCAGTTACCCGGCAGGTGCTTCCCTATAAGCATATTCCGCCGGAGGAAGCGAATTTGCAAGCATTGCTACAGGATATCCTGAACCGCAATGTGGATGCAGTTACGTTCACCAGCGGTCCGCAAATCCGCTTTTTGGCTCAATATGCAAGGGAACAGAAGCAGATGGAGGATGTGCTGGAAGCTTTTCGCCAGGATGTGATCGCTGTGTCGGTAGGCAAGGTGACGGCGCAGTCCATTTTGGAGGAAGGGATTGGACGGATTGTGTTTCCAGTGGAGGAACGCATGGGCGCAATGATGGTGGAGCTGGGAAAATATTTTGAGCATAGCTCTTCGACGCACGGCTGCGGTTTGGAAGTAGTAAACTAAAACTAACCCGGATACTTGCAATAAAGGGTAAAATGAAGATAAGGGCCTACAAGGTCTTTATCTTTTTTTGTTGGAATGCATCGACTGAAGTTTTTGTTATGGCGAAAATATTTATTTCATATAATGAACAAGCCTCGATGTTGATACCAGAACAGGAGCTGAGACGTTATGAATTCCATTTGTGTATTTGCCGGGTCCAGACCCGGACATTCATCGGTGTATCTTCAGGAGGCAGGCAGGCTTGGAGAGGCTATGGCCCGACATCATGTCCGTTTGATCTATGGAGGCTCCAGCAAGGGGCTGATGGGCGAGGTAGCGGATGCGATGCTGGCAGGGGGCGGTCAGGTCACCGGGATTATGCCGACCCTGTTATTCGATGCAGAGATTATTCACCGGGGAGTTACCGAATTTATTGAGGTGGCGAGCATGCATGAGCGCAAAGCGGTGATGAGCGAAAAGGCCGACGCATTCATTGCCCTTCCGGGCGGATTGGGAACATTTGAGGAGCTATTCGAGGTGCTGTGTTGGGCGCAAATCGGCATTCATCGCAAGCCTATCGGTTTGCTGAATGTGAACGGATATTTTGACCCATTGGCTGAAATGGTGCGTCATAGTGTGCAGGAGGGGTTTACCGGGGCTAACCATCCCGCCCTACTGAGTATCTCTGACGACCCGGATGAATTGTTGCATATGCTAAAAAATAAGGCGGAAAACTTGAAATAAAGCGTTTTTCATGCTTGCACAACTGATTGAGGCAAGGTTATGATAAGACCCATAATCAAATAGCGGACAGACAAGGTGCCTTTGTGATGGAGCAAAGGGTAACAGGGAATCGGGTGCAAGTCCCGAGCGGTCCCGCCACTGTAAGGAAGAGGAGTTTTTCAGACGTCACTCGTGAGAAAACGGGGAAGACGAAAAAATCTGTTGATGCCGAGCCAGGAGACCTACCTTGATCTGTATGCACCGTTAACCTTCGCGGAGAGGATGGGTGTACGAAATCAGGAAATCAGGCGCACGTTGCTTTTTCCATGTTGCTTACAGGTTTGCGTGGATCTGAACGTGCAGAAGCGTTTCAAGCGTGAACTAGCAGATGGAAAGCAACGGCACGAGGCGGAAGACAAGAAGTGTCTTCTTAAGTTGTGTCCGTCTGATGATACGATGCGTACATAGGAAACCCATCCGGGCAGGATGGGTTTTTTTGAGTTACAGGCTGTCCATATATAAGTGAAATAGATAGAAATGTGGAAAACATAGCATAGATTTAAGAAGGAGGATAACGATGAGCCCATTAGGAAAATTGCTCGTGATTGGATTCGGACCGGGGGATATGGAACATATCACAAAACGAGCGTTGGACGCGCTGGCCGAGAGCGAGGTCATTATCGGCTACAACACCTATATGGATCTGATCCGTCCGTTGCTGAATGGACAGGAGATTGTACGCACAGGGATGACGGAGGAAGTGAGCCGTGCGCAGGAGGCGGTTCGACAGGCGGAGATGGGTAAGAAGGTAGCGGTCATTTCCAGTGGAGACGCAGGCGTATATGGTATGGCGGGGCTGGTGTACGAAGTGCTGATGCAAAAGGGCTGGCGACGTGAGGACGGGGTTGAGGTAGAAGTCGTGCCGGGGATATCGGCGATTCAGTCCTGTGCTTCGCTGCTGGGTGCGCCAGTCATGCATGATGCGTGCACGATCAGTCTGAGTGACCATTTGACCCCTTGGGAAACGATTGTGAAGCGTGTAGAAGCGGCAGCTTCGGCGGATTTTGTAATTGCACTGTACAATCCGCGCAGTGGTCGGCGTACACGCCAGATTGTTGAGACTCAGTCTATTTTGCTGCGTTACCGTGATCCGCAGACTCCTGTCGGGCTGGTGAAGAGTGCTTATCGCGACCGTCAGCAAGTAATTGTGACGACGCTGGAAGATATGCTGAATCATGACATTGGTATGCTGACGACCGTCATTATCGGTAATTCCTCGACAATCGTGTATGACGGCCTGATCGTGACGCCGCGCGGGTATCAGCGCAAGTATACGCTGGATGCGTCCGAGCAGGCGCTCAAGCCGCATCAGCGGCTCCGCACGGAAGCGGAGCCGTGGTCGCTGGGCGCGCAAGAGGATCGCGCGCAGAATGCGTCGCAGGCAGGCGCAGCTCGCGCAGTGCCAGCCCCTGTGGGAGCTGGCGGGACCGCGTCCGGGCCTTCCGCGAGCGGTGCTGCTGCGGTTGCCACGCAGGCACGCCCGCAAGCGGTGGCTGCCGTGCAGGCCGCGCCGTCTGCGGCGCAAGCCGGGGTGGCCCCGGCATCGCTGGCAGCGGAGGCGCTGAGCCGCCTCGCTGCGGGCGGCAAGCTGCCAGGCGAAGCCAGCGCGCGCTGGAGCGGGCAAGCGCCCGTCGTGAGCGCCGCCGGAACAGCAGCCGTGGCCGGAGCAGTGGCTACGGCCGGGACAGCGACAGGCAGCTTTGGCAAGCCTGCGCTGTTCGAGGTGGGCGTTTCCCCCGGCGTGGGAAACAAGAAGTTCACCGCTCGCCAGATGGCGCTGCTCGCGGAGGTAGCAGGTGATGAAGGCGAGCTGGAGTATACGCCGGATCACCAGATAGTGCTGCGCGTGCCATGCGCAGACCCGGAGGAGCTGGTAGGGCGGCTGCGTGATGAACGATTCATCGTGATGCCGATTGGCGATGTGTTTAAGGTGAAGGCGTGTGACTTCTGCAATATGGAGAAGGATGACGCTGTGCCTGTGGCTGAGCATCTACAGGTTGTACTGGGCGGATTACGGGCACCTAAGGAAACGAGCATTGCTTTGAACGGCTGCGGCATGGCTTGCTATGGGGCGGTGTTGGAGGATATCGGAATCGTGTACCGCAAGGGAGGATACGATCTGTTCCTCGGCGGCAAAAAATTTGGCCGTAACGCTCATGCTGCTCAACCTGTGGCAGAGGGCATTCCCGGGGATCAGATTACGGATATCGTTGAGCATATCATCGCTGAATATAAGGAAAAAGGGCATCCGAACGAGCGTTTTCATAAATTTTTCAAACGTGTGGGAGTTGTAGCGGGTTTTCGGCATGAAGATGCACCTGCAACAGTAGAAGTGAATGCCGTTTGCGGCGATTAATGAGCTGGAAAGCCTGTTTTTATGGATGTAGGCATATATATAAAATAGGGCGTCTTGCAGATTATCCCTATTGATGAGGAGGAAAATACAGCAGTGAATGCAATATTGTTGGTTGGACATGGGAGTCGGGACCCGGAGGGGAACCGGGAGTTGCTGGAATTTGCACAGGCGGTGGCAGACCGGGTGCCGGATATGTGTGTGGAAACCTGTTTTTTGGAGCTGGCACGGCCCAGCATTGCTGAAGGTGTGCAGGCATGTGTGGAGCAAGGGGCGACGCGTGTCGTGCTTATTCCGATTATTTTGTTCGCAGCGGTACATGCCAAAATTGATATTCCGATGGCGATTGATCGTGCGAAGGCTAAGTATCCTCAGGTGGAATTTGTATATGGACGTCCGATTGGCGTTCACGAAAAAATCGTTAGCATCCTGCTAAACCGCTTGAAAGAAGCTCGTCCGGTTGCAGTTCCAGCGGGAATGAATAGCGCTGTAGAGGCAATTGCCGAGGTACCCGACGAAGAAACGGCGGTACTTGTATTAGGACGCGGAAGTAGCGATCCAGATGCGAACAGTGACTTTTTCAAAATCACCCGTATGCTGTGGGAACAGCTTTCTTATACGTGGGTAGAGAGTAGCTTTATCGGTGTAACGCAGCCTTCTTTTCCCGATGGATTGGAGCGTTGTGTACGATTGGGGGCCAAAAAGATTATCGTGCTTCCCTATTTTCTGTTCACAGGTGTGCTGATTAAGCGCATCGGAGAAATGACCCAGGAATTTGCCGAGGCTCACCCTGCATTACAAGTGGAGATGGGCGGATATTTTGGTTTCCATCCCCAATTGATTGAACTGGTGCTGGAGCGAGCTAAGGAAGGCTTGTTCGGCAAGGTTACGGCCAATTGTGATAACTGCCAGTTCCGTCTGGAGGCGCAGGAGCACCACCATCATCACCACGATCATGATCATGACCACGGGCATGACCACGATCACCATCATGATCATCACCATCATGCTCATGAGCATGGACACGATCATCATCATGAGGAGCACTCACACGATCACAAGCATGAGCATGTACATGCGCACAGCCATGATGACCATGATCATGAACACCACCACGATCATGCACATACGCCATCTGTTGTGAACGGAAGCGGGATTTCAGGCAGCGGGCAGGTGAGTGACTCATGATTTTCATGCTATGCGGAACAAGCGATGCTCGGGAATTGGCGCTGCAAATCCGTGACGATGGCTTCAAAGTGTTAACCTCCGTCGTAACAGAAAGCGCGGCAGCCAGCCTGTCCGAAGTGGGTCTGGACGTACGTACAGGTCGAATGACAGCCGATGAAATGGCAGCAGTGGTTCGGGAACAGGGAGTGCAGGCCATCGTGGATGCCAGTCATCCTTTTGCAGAAGAAGCACATGCGAATGCGATGACAGCCGCCCGCGAGTCCGGGGTTCCTTATGTTCGCTACGAACGGGCAGGGCTGGTGTATGACAATCATCCGCTGCTTCACATCGTACCCTCCTATGAGGAAGCCGCATTGGAAGCGAAGCAGCTCAAAGGCTCCGTAATGCTTACGACAGGCAGCAAGACGCTCGGCACGTTCACCCAGCATTTGCTCGGAGACCCGGAGATTCGTCTGGTTGCACGCATGCTCCCACGTCTGGACAATATGGAGAAATGCAGCGAACTGGGCATGGAGCAAAAAAATATTATCGCTATGCAGGGACCTTTTTCCCGCGAGATGAACGAGGCATTGTACAAGCACTTCAGCACGACGGTGATGGTGACCAAGGAAAGCGGACGCACGGGAGCGGTGGATGAAAAGGTTCAATCTGCACTGGAGCTGGGTATTCATGTTATTTTAATTTCCAGACCAGAAGTGGAATTTGGCACCGTATTTGATCATTTCAACGGAGTGATCGACGCACTGCGTACAGCCGAATAGGAGTCTATGCTCTAAGTTATAAATCTATGACTCTATGAAGCTGGTCAATCCCAGTCAATCCGATAAATCCAGAGCGATCTCTGGCGTGTATTTAAAATATAGCTATCTTAAAATACGTATATAAACTAATTTTCCATAAGGGAGTGGTCGAGACGATGGATTTTAAAACAGATTTCAAACCGCTGACGGTGCAGCCGCAGGAGATTGAGGGCAAAAGCTTCGAGATGATCACGGAAGAACTGGGAGAGCATCCTTTTACAGAAGCGCAATATCCAGTCGTACAGCGCGTTATTCACGCGTCTGCTGATTTCGAGCTGGGTCGCAGCATGGTGTTTCATCCAAAAGCGATTGAAGCCGGGGTTGCAGCCATTCGCGCAGGGCAGCAGGTCGTTGCGGACGTGCAAATGATTCAGGCGGGTCTGAGCAAGGATCGTATCCGTCAGTTTGGCGGGGATGTGCATGTCTATATTTCTGACCCGGACGTGATGGAGGAAGCGAAAAGACTGAATACGACACGCGCCATCATTTCGATGCGCAAAGCGATTCAGGCAGGCGAAGGCGGTATTTATGCGATCGGTAATGCACCGACAGCTCTGCTGGAGCTGATTCGTCTGGTAAAAGAAGGAGCGGCCAAGCCCGGCCTGATTATCGGGATGCCTGTTGGCTTCGTATCGGCGGCAGAATCGAAGGACGAGCTGCGCAAGCTCGATATTCCGTTCATTACGAACATTGGGCGTAAGGGCGGCAGTACCATCGTCGTGGCGGCATTGAATGCAATCTCCTTAATGGCTGTCCGCTAGATGCGGTTGCCCGTTTGCTGTATCATGAAATGAATTGGAGCATGATCAGCATGAGAGGTTAAGGAGGAATTGGTATGGAAAAGGAAGCGACGTCCGCCGACAGGCCCAAACGGATGAAAAGCGGTGAAGCTCCCGCGCCGGACAAGCCGATGCGGTCAGGCTTTACGACTGGAGCCTGTGCGGCTGCGGTTGCCAAAGGAGCGGTGCAACTGCTCATCACGGGCATTCCGCCGAAGGAAGCGGTGATATCGCTGCCAGCGGGATTCGATCATGCGTTCGAGCTGATCGAGCCTGTGCTGAACGCGGACGAGGCTTCCTGTACGACGATCAAGGACGGCGGCGATGACCCGGATGCGACGCATCAGGCGAGAATTATCGCGTCCGTCAGTTGGCGGGAGGAGCCGGGCATTGAACTCGACGGCGGCATCGGCGTGGGGCGGGTGACGAAGCCCGGCCTGCCTGTGCCTGTCGGGGAAGCGGCGATTAATCCTGTGCCGCGCCGAATGATTATGGAGGCCGTCACAGGCGTGCTTGAGGAGCATGGATCGGCCAAAGGTGTCCGTGTCGTCATCAGCGTACCGGACGGCGAAGAAATCGCCAAGAAGACGCTGAATGGGCGACTTGGTATTCTTGGCGGTATCTCCATACTGGGTACGCGAGGTGTGGTGGTTCCATTTTCTACCTCAGCTTATAAAGCGAGTGTCGTGCAGGCCATATCGGTTGCGCAAGCCATGGATTGCAAGGAAATTGTCCTGACCACAGGCGGTAGCAGTGAAAAATATGCAATGCAAATGTACGATCAGTTGACGGAAGAAGCTTTTATTCAGATGGGCGATTTTGTCGGCTTTGCGATCAAGCACGGAAAACGGCTGGGAATGAAGAAAATTATTCTCGTCGGCATGCCCGGCAAGCTGTCGAAGGTCGCTCAAGGTGTCATGATGGTTCATTCCAAGAGCGCCCCGGTGGATTTTGGCTTTTTGGCCAAGGTCGCGCGTGAAGCGGGTGTGGACGAGTCGCTTGCAGCAGCGGTGGCCGAGGCGAATACAGCTACCCAGGTGGCGGATATGATGACCGAGGCGAATGTGCTGAGTTTTTTTGAAAAGCTGTGCACCTATGGCTGTCAGCATTGTTTGGAGCATGCAGGTGGTGGAATTGTCGTAGAAATGGTACTGGTAACGCTGAAAGGAAACGTGCTGGGGAGGGCGAGAGTCGGTGAGTAGAGTGATCCGTGTCATTGGTATTGGTGAAAATGGAGCGGCAGGTCTGTCGCAGGAGACGTTGGAGCGAATCGAGCGTGCGGACGTGCTGGTTGGGGGAGAGCGTCAACTGGCCTTTTTTCCAACAGCCGCAGGGGAAAAACGAACATTAAAGAGCGGCTTCTCCGCCGTGGTGGAAGAATTGGGACGTTTGCGTGAGGACAAGGATATTGTTGTGCTTGCGTCAGGCGATCCGCTTTTTTTTGGCATCGCAGGGTATTTATCCGCCAAGCTGGGGGCTGAGCATCTGGATATTTTGCCGCATCTCAGCTCGGTTCAGTTGGCGTTTGCGCGTTTGGGCGAGAGCTGGCAGGATGCGGTGCTGGAAAGCGTACACGGCCGTCCGATGACCGGACTGGCACAGCGGATCGACGGACAGAACAAGGTCGCGCTGCTGACGGACGACCGGAATCATCCCGCCGCAGTTGCTGCCTATCTGCTGCATTACGGCATGACCGAATACGATGCCTTTGTCGGTGAGCGTTTGGGCGGTCCGGATGAGGCGTATCGGCATTATACGCTGGAAGAGATGGCACAGGGGGAGTTCCAATCACTGAATGTGGTTATTTTGCGCCGCCGTAAAGGTGCGGATGTACCAGCGATTCGTCGGGGGTTTGGTTTCGAGGACGCGGAATTTCACCAGCGCAAGCCGGAAAAAGGGCTGATTACGAAGCGTGAAGTGCGCGTGTTCAGTTTGTCCGAGCTGCGTCTGACCGAGCGAAGCATCGTATGGGACATTGGCGCAGGCTCAGGGTCTGTAGCTGTGGAATGCGCGCGACTGGCCAAGTACGGGCAAGTATTTGCCATTGAGAAGAATGAAGGCGATCTGGTCAATGTGGAAGCGAACAAGATCAAATTCCGTACCGATTTTCCGGTCATTCACGCCAAAGCACCTGCCGGACTGGACGAGCTGCCAGACCCGGATGCAGTGTTTATCGGCGGAAGCGGGGGAGAACTGACGGAGCTGATTCGTCTGTGTGCTTCCCGTCTGCGTACGGATGGACGTATTGTAGTGAATGCTGCGACGATTGAGACGCTGCATGACGGTATGAAGGCGATGCAGGAAGCAGGACTGGACACCTCGGTGACGTTACTGCAAACAGCGCGTAGCAAGCCGATTTTGAATATGACACGTTTTGACGGACTGAATCCGATCTATGTCATTACGGGACGGCCGACGATGGAAGCGGCTGACGAGGTAGCAGGGGAGTAATTGGGTGGATCAAGAGGGGGAGAGAGACAGCATGAATATGGCGGCAACAGGAACACTTTACGGCGTAGGCGTGGGGCCGGGTGATCCCGAGCTGATTACGGTCAAGGCGTATCGCATGATTCAGGAATGCGCGGTTGTGGCTTATCCGAAGAAACGTCGGGGGGGCAAATCGTATGCCCATGAAATTGTGGAGCTGTACGTAAACCCGGAGGAAAAAGAGATGCTGGGGCTGATTTTTCCAATGACCAAGGACCCGGTGGTACTGGAGCGGGAGTGGAACAAAACGGTGATGGCCTGCTGGGAGGCTCTGAGTCAAGGCAAGGATGTAGCCTTTGTCACAGAAGGAGACCCCAATCTGTACAGTACCTTTATTCACTTGGCACGGCTCATGAAGGATCTTCATCCCGAGGTGCCGATTGTGTCTATTCCGGGCATTTCGTCCGTGTTGGGAGCGGCGGCGGCCCTGGAATTGCCTTTGGCAGACGGAGATCAGCAGGTCGGTATTATTCCGGCTACGGATGATCGGGAAGCGATGAAGCGGGCGATTGAAAATCACGATACGGTCGTGTTTATCAAGGTTGCCAAGGTGCTGGATCTGATATTGGATGTGTTGGATGAGCTGAATCTGGGGGATCGGGCGTCTGTCATTACCAAGGTTACTTCTCCTTATGAAATGGTATGGCATGACGCGCGCGAGCTGCGCGGACAGGAGCTTGAATATTTGAGTCTGATGGTGGTGAGCAAATGAGTTTGGAGCCGAAAGTATATATTGTAGGAGCGGGGCCTGGTGATCCTGAGCTGATTACCGTCAAAGGCTCCAGAATTTTACGTACAGCAGATGTGGTACTGTATACGGATTCACTTGTGAACGACGAGCTGATTGCTACGGCTAAGCCAGAGGCGCAGGTACTGCAAAGCTCAGGCATGGATCTGGAGCGGCAGGTTGAAATTATGAGTGAGGCTGTGCTGGCTGGACGCAGTGTAGCTCGTGTACATACGGGTGACCCGGCAGTGTACGGCGCGATTTTGGAGCAAATGGTGCTGCTGAAGCAGCGCGGAGTCGCTTACGAAATCGTGCCGGGCGTCAGCTCGGTCTTCGCTTCTGCTGCCGTACTTGGCGCTGAGCTGACTGTGCCTGACCTGACGCAAACCGTCATCCTGACGCGTGCGGAGGGCCGCACACCTGTACCGGATCGGGAAAAGCTGCGCGACCTGGCATCCCATCACTGTACAGTGGCTCTATTCCTCAGTGCAACGCTGGCGAAAAAAGTGGTCGTTGAGTTTCTGGCGGCAGGCTGGAGCGAGGACACGCCTGTAGCGGTTGTGCAGCGTGCAACCTGGCCGGACCAAAAAATCGTGCGCACAACGCTCGCTCAATTGCCTACAGATCTGCGGGCAGCGGGAATCACGATGCATGCCATGATTTTGGCAGGCTGGGCGCTGGACCCTGGTCTGGTGGACAAGGACGCCCATCGTTCCAAGCTGTATGATAAGTCGTTCACTCACGGCTACCGGAAGGGAGTGAAGCCTGGTGAGTAATCCATTTGCTGCTGTGGCGATCACGAAGCACGGAGTGGAAATGGTTCGTAATTTAGGAGCCAGCTTTCCGGGAACGGATGTGTATTACATGTCCAAGTTTGAGCGTGGTGACGAGCAGGAGCGCGGCATTCAATTGTTTGAAGGCTCGGTTAAGCTGATTTTGCCGGATTTATTTAAACAATATAACGGTATTATTTTGTTTATTTCCCTCGGTGCGGTCGTTCGTATGATTGCGCCGATTCTAGTGGATAAAAAGGTAGACCCGGCGGTGGTCGTCATTGATGATCGCGGTGAGCATGTCATTAGCGTACTGTCGGGGCATTTGGGCGGTGCCAATGAACTGACTCGTCATGTGGCTTCGGTACTCGGCGCACGTCCGGTGATTACGACCGCATCGGATGTGCAGGGCACGATTCCGGTGGACATGTTCGGCCGGGAATTGGGTTGGGTGGTCGACAGCTTCGACAAGGCTACCCCGGTGAGCGCGGCAGTAGTGAATGAGGAGCCTGTGGCGATCGTGCAAGAGACAGGCGAACGAAACTGGTGGCGTTATGACAAGCCTGTGCCTGCCCATATCAAGGTATATGCTTCGATGGCAGAAGCTTCACTAGAGCCGTTCAATGCGGCACTGGTCATTAGTGACCGTTTGCTGGAGCCGGAGGAAGAGGGACGGTTTCTAACTAATGGCGTACTGTATCGTCCGAAAAGTCTGGTGCTCGGCATCGGCTGTAATCGGGGTACTGCTGTGGAGGAGCTGGAGGCTGGCGTGCTGGACACCTTGAATGAGCTTCGCTTGTCTGTGAAAAGCGTGCGCAATATTGCGACCATTGATCTGAAAAAGGATGAAGAGGGCTTGCTTGCCCTTTGCACCAAATACGGCTGGGAGCTGGTGACGTACACCCCGTCAGAGCTAAACACCGTGCAGCTTCCCAATCCATCGGAAACAGTCTTTAAGTATACAGGAGCGTACGGTGTCAGCGAGCCTTCAGCCCTGTTATCCTCCGGTGCAGATCATTGGCTGCTGGAGAAGAAAAAAAGCGGCAATATGACAATATCCGTAGCACGGGTTTCTTATGACTGATCGCAATAAGCAGGATGTGCGAACAGATCAGGCCCTTGTTGCACACAGAAGCCGTATCGTCGTGGCTGGAACGGGCAGCGGTGCGGGCAAAACGACCGTCACCCTCGGGCTGATGAAGGCTTTTGCCGACAGCGGCCTGCGGGTGCAGGGTTTTAAGTGCGGGCCGGATTATATTGATCCGACCTATCATACCGCCGCGACCGGAACGCCTTCGCGTAATCTCGATTCATGGATGACCTCGCCGGATACGGTGCGTGAAACCTTTATCCGTGCCTCCAAAGGTGCGGATATTTCCGTGATTGAAGGCGTCATGGGGCTTTATGACGGCAAGGACCCGCTCAGCAACACAGGGTCGACTGCGGAAATCGCCATGCTGACGGATAGCCCTGTGCTGCTGGTCGTTGACGTGCGCAGCATGGCACGAAGCGCGGCCGCTATTGTACTCGGTTTCCAGCGTCTGGAGCCGAAGCTGTGTATTGCGGGTGTGATCGTGAACCGCTGCGGAAGCCAAGGGCATTACGGCATTGTCAAAAAGGCGATCGAGCAGGAGTGCGGCATCCCCGTGCTCGGCTGGCTCAAACGCGACGATGGGCTGGAGATTCCCGAGCGTCATCTGGGCTTGGTCCCGGCTGTCGAACGCGGCGAGCTGGAGCCGCTCTTCCAACGGGCAGCAGAGTTGATCCGCGCAGGCACGGATTTGGCCGCGCTGCGGGCACTGGCGGACTCGGCTCCGCCGCTGTCTCTGCCAGCGCAGCCGTTATTTGCCCCGGATCGGCTTTGGTCAGAGACGCAAGCCGACGCCGGGGAACGTCCGGTCATTGCCGTTGCCAGAGATGCGGCGTTCAACTTTTACTACCCGGAAAATTTGGATTTGCTGCGTCAGTCGGGAGCTGAACTTTCCTTTTTCAGTCCGCTGGCGGGAGAACGTGTACCTGAGCAGGCAAGCGGCCTATACCTGGGCGGCGGTTTCCCCGAGGAGTTTGCCACAGATATCGCTGCAAATAAGGGCTTTTTGGAAGATATCCGCAACGCAGTGAGCCAGGATATGCCTGTATTCGCCGAATGCGGTGGTTACATGGTGCTGGCGCGTACGCTTACTGATCGTTCCGGTGCTGTACATATCATGGCGGGGGTGATCCCGTCCGACGTGCGAATGCAGGAAAAGCGGGCTGCTCTCGGATACCGGGAAGCAACTGCATTACAGGATTGCTTGCTGCTGGAGGCCGGTGAGATCATTCGGGGCCATGAGTTTCATTATTCCGTGATGGCCTATGATGAGTCAGCCTCCCCGTATCCTTATGCCTATCAAACCAAGGGGATGCGCGGGCTCCAGAGCGAAGGCTATGCGAAGGGAAACCTGTTGGCAGCCTACACGCATATTCACCTTGCCTCTCTTCCCAAGGCGGCAGCACGCTGGGTGGAAAAGTGCAGGGCATACGGTCAGTAATTTGCCATCCAGCACCCATCGCAACTGTAGATCATGACAGGATGAATGAACGACTTCGTGTGTACGCCAAAAAAGCCGGGTCCCTTAATGACAAGGGTCCGGCTTTTCTAAACTTAGGTAAGATTCAACCTTACACAACATGGAAGCGTATTCATTACTTATCTGGCGATTTGCTCACATGAGCTTCTTCAACTGGGAAATCCTTCCCTGACTCACACCTAGCATAGAAGCGAGTTGTTTTTGAGAGGATGCTGGATGTTCTTCCATAAGCTCTCTCATTTTTTCCAGAATGACATCTGTACGCTGATAAATCTTTTTCAAATGCATATTTTGCTTGATAGGAGCTAAATGGGTTTCTGCCACTGTGACCAGAGGTAAATCTTCCGTTTTCATCGCTGCTGCACATTCGTCGCAAATAAACTGGTCTTTAAAATAAGTGTTCGTATCAACCGCACCGCAAAATATGCAATTGGTTGATTTGTACTTACGGAGCATGAGTGTCTGGTCTTCAATAAAAAACTCTAATGGATCGCCGATGTCAATCTCCATCGTCATGCGCAACTCTTTAGGAAGCACAATTCGTCCCAAGCTGTCCAAAGGCCGGGTCATTCCAGTCCTCTTCATTCATGCAACCTCCCCGGTTTTTTAAGATTCATAGAATGTATAAGTTTTAAAAGAGCTTAACAATTCTATAACCGCAAGCATAAACTTCTTACTAAAAAGCGATCCAGCTTTTTTAGAAAACACATGAACACGCTTTTTTTCTTACGAGTATACCATAAACCGTTGAATTCGCCAGTGTTCACGCATATAATTTTTTGAATATGTTTATTCCGATCGAATATATATGCTATAATCTTCTGCTAAAGGATTTAATAGCCTGCCTGTAGAATTAATTATATATGCCGTAACTCGGGCGATGATGGCGGTGTTATGCGCAACGGGTGAGGGCTATTTGAAAATTTTTGAGCCCAGAAACCACACAAATATGAACAAATGACACGGGGCATCGCCTTTAAAGTCCTTATATACAGATTAGGCAAGGAGGATTCATCATGGAAAGAAGAAAAGCATTGTTGTTAGGAGATTATACGTATCCGGAGTTTCACCCGCTACAAGGGGTGGACGGAGAGATTAGCCATATTTTACAGGATTGGATGACGGTACAATGCAGCGAAAATCGTAAAATGCTGCTCAAGGAAAACCTGGCCTCATTTGATTTATGCATCTCATACTGCGACAGCCGCAAGGAGGTACTGTCTCCCCAGCAAGCAGCAGGGTTGCTATCCTACGTCAGTGGCGGGGGTGGACTGCTCGTGCTGCATAACGGAATTACATTGCAAGGCCGATATGAAATTGCACAGCTCATTGGGGCGCGTTTTTTGCGGCATCCTGCTGCGGGCCAGCTGTCCTTCAAGGTGACGGAGCCGGACCATCCGATTATGGAAGGAATTGAACCGTTTGAGATCGAGGAGGAGCCGTATCGGTTTGATTTTGATCCGTTTACTGAAAAAACACTGTTGATGGAATTCGAGCATGAGGGCCAATGGTGGCCAGCAGCATGGTCGTTGTCCTATGGCTTGGGGCGGGTTGTCTACTTGATGCCTGGGCACAATCAGCCAAGCTTCCAGCATGAAGGATATCGCAAGTTGATTCTTCAGGCTGCCAAGTGGGCCGGACGCTTGCCGGGCTAGCATAACTGATATCGTCAAACTGGGGAAGGGGAGCTGCGGACTTTATGCGGTTCCCCTTTTCGGGTTATACTATAGGAAATCACAGGTAGGGGAGGATATATCATGAGCGATTTGTTCAAAAAAGCCATCTCATTGGGATGGGGCCTCACCATTGTCAGCAAAGAAAAGGTGGAAAAAGCCGTCGAGGATCTTGTGAACCGGGGAGAACTTGCACCATCGGAATCCAAAGCACTGGTCGATCGTCTGATCGAACGGGGCGCAGAGGAACAGGGACAATTCAAAACGGCGATCCGCGAGCAGGTTAGCCGCATTTTGCAGGAACTGGACGTACCTACCGAAAATGATGTCGCAAGTTTGGAGCAACGTGTGGCATCCCTGGAAAAACAGGTAGCGGAGCTGGAAAAAGAAAAGGCGGCGCTTACGGGTTCGAGCGATGCTGAAGAAGGGAACCAACTGGATTAAAATGGCGGTTCGTATAAAGCACGCCGGTCGTTACCGGGAAATTGCCATGGCGCTGGCGCGTCATGGCTTTGGCTATATGGTGGAGGAAATGGGCCTGTTCCAGCTATTATCGCTGCCCCGTAAGTGGCTGATGAGAGAAACGCCAGAGTCCAAAACGCTGGGCGAACGGATTCGGCTGGTGCTGGAGGATCTGGGGCCTGCGTTTATTAAGCTTGGACAGTTGGCAAGTACGCGCACAGACCTGTTGCCAGAGCCGATTATCCGTGAGCTGGTCAAGCTTCAGGATCAGGTGCCGCCTTTTTCCGCTGAAATAGCACGCGGCATTTTGGAACAGGAGCTGGACACGTCATTGGAGAATATTATGACCCGTTTTGACGATGTTCCGCTGGCTGCCGCTTCCATTGGTCAGGTGCATCTGGGTAAGCTGCACAGCGGAGAGCTGGTCGCCATTAAAATCCAACGCCCCGGCGTGAACCGCATCATTCGGCGGGATCTGGATATCTTGCGGGAACTGACTGCAATGGCCGTCAAACGCTGGGCATGGGTGGAACGCTATCAGCTTAGCCAGATGGTGGAGGAGCTGGGCAGATCGCTCATTCAGGAGCTGGATTACAACCATGAAGCCCGCAATACGGAGAAAATCTCGCTCCAGTTCGAGCAGGACCCGCATATCCATATTCCGAAAATATATTGGGACCATACCTCTTCACGTGTGTTAACCATGGAGTTTTTGGATGGTACCCATCTGGGCAATCGCGAAGAGCTATTACGTCATGGATATAATTTAAAAGATCTGGCACAGCGGCTGGTAAACAGTATGCTGCATCAAATCTTTATTGAGGGTTTTTTTCACGCCGATCCTCATCCGGGGAATTTGCTTGTCCTGAAAAATGGCAGTCTCGCTTATTTGGACTTCGGCATGACCGGGCGGCTGAGTGAAGAGATGAAGAATCATCTTGCCTCGCTTATTATCGCGCTGATGCGCAAAAATACCGATGCCATGGTTCGGGCTATCGAACGGCTGGGGCTGGTTGAGCCAGATACGGATATGAACGCGCTGCGTGCCGATCTGGATAAGATGCGCGAGGATTACTCGGACGTTCCATTCTCGCAGGTCAGCATCGGGAATGCCCTGAACGACCTGTTCGGCGCAGCACAGCGGCACCGGATCGGCCTGCCTTCAGACGTCTTGCTGCTCGGCAAGTCGCTGCTGACGCTGGAAGGGGTCATTGAGCATCTCGATCCTGATCTTAGCATTCTTGCTCTGGCGGAGCCTTTCGGCAGCAAGCTGTTAAAGGAGCGCTTTAGTGGTCGCCGTATCCGGGGCAAGCTGCTGGGCGGTGCGACCGAGCTGGTCGAGACGCTGATGGAGCTTCCAGGGCAGGCAAGGCATCTGGCTTCGATTATCAGCAAGGGCAAGCTTAAGCTGGAGGTCACCGTGCCGGAACTGGAAATGCTCCTGCGCAGGCTGGATCAAATCAGCAATCGCCTGTCGTTCAGCATCGTTCTGCTGGCGTTCTGCATTATTATGGTCGGCCTAATTATCGGTTCATCACTGAATCATCAGGCGACCATGTTGTGGAATGTGCCTGCGATTGAGATTGGCTTTGTCGTCGCTCTCTTAATGGTTGCCTTTTTGCTGTATTCTATTTTTAAATCGGGAAGATTTTAGATACCCATCGGAAAGGATGAGCCATGGATACTCATGAGGTCAACACCATCCCCATTCATAATCTCCAAATTACAGATGTGCCGTGGCACCGTCTGACGACACCATATGGCAGGGGGAGCGAGCTGCCACAGCTCATATCGGACGGGAAATATGATGACATTGCTAATCTGATTGAGCATCAGGGCACATTGTGGCAGGTTACGCCATGGGCGTTGCTTTTCTTATTGCGTGATATACGGACGAGAAGATCGGATCGTATTACGCTGAGTGAATTGGAATTGTATCATGCGGTCGTTGGGGCACTGGAGATGGTACAGGAGCAAGCCGATTCACAGCAGTCTGTGGCATCCCTGACCATGCTATTGGACGAAAAATATCTATGGTCCGAAAACGGCGATCCCGAAGAAGATGAACTGGAGTGGGAGGAAGAGGAAGCGCGCGGCTATGATCCAGTGGCTTTTTGGAGCTATTACGATTACAGCTATCAGCTATTGAAGCAGGCTCTCCCTGATTTTGAAAACATGTATCAGCATAATTCCGATTCGGAGATAGCAGAGGCTTTATCTGAGCTGGTGCAGGAATTGCAAAAATTTTAAATATAAGAAAATGAATCCCCCGAGCTGCGACCGGAATCTGATCTTTACTAAGGAGTGCTTCTAGTGGCAAAAAAATTAACTGATATGCATCGTATACGTCTCTTAAATCTCCTTCGTGATATTGGGTTTGAACCATCAAAAGTTACTATAGAAAATAAACAAGGGGAGACTGAGGTTATTGATTTAGAGTCCCCGTTACCTAAAGGGTTGCAAGCCGTCTTAGATTCCCGAGGCAGCCTAAGCAAGGAGCAATTACTTGAGATCGAAGAGAGTGTTAAGCAATCCAGGGAGGATTGGGATTAGATGGGGTATTTATTTGACACGAATGCAGCCATTGCCCTTCATAGACTTGACTCATCCTTGGATAGAGTAATACGACAAGCTGAGAAAGATAAAGAAAATATTTTCTTTTCTGTCATAACTCAGTCCGAGTTTATAGCTGGGTTGTCCACAGATACTGACTTAGATTTGATACCTTTTCTTAGCGGGGATTTTATTGCAGTTGATTCAGAGATTGCAGTTAAAGCCGGGCGTATCAGAAGAGAACAAAAGGAAAAGTTTGCAAGAAAGCTTAAGACCCCGGATGCTTTGATTCTTGCGACAGCTATTATAAACAGATTGGTGCTGGTTACGGCGGATCAAGATTTGCAGTTTGCGGAATCCGAGTATAAGGTTAAGATGATAAACTTTAACAGGTCGGAGTCTTAGGAATTGCAAAAATTTTAAATATAAGAAAACGAATCATATGAAGTAAACGAGCGATATTTTAAGAAAATGGGTGATTTCTTTCTGTAAATAGCCTCTGACCTGACTCGTTTCTGCGGCCCCCTTACGTTATAATGATGGACTGAATGTAACGGGCGGGTTCGTGTGAGAGAAACGAGCCGAATGATAGGAGACGTATGCGATTGGCCGCTGGACGGAGGCCCGGAACAACTACCAGGCTGCGGGTCAACACGCTGTTCTCCGTTAATATAGGAGGCTGGAACGAGACTGTATGAATCTTAGACAACAATGGTTCGGTAATATCCGGGCTGATATACTTGCAGGTATGACCGTGGCGCTGGCGCTGATCCCGGAGGCGATTGCCTTCTCGATCATTGCGGGCGTCAATCCGATGGTCGGACTGTACGCCTCCATTTCCATGGCAATCGTCATTTCTTTTGCAGGCGGACGTCCGGCGATGATCTCGGCAGCAACCGGGGCTGTAGCGGTACTGGTCGTCGGTTTGGTGAAGGATTATGGCGTGGAATATCTGTTTGCGGCTACTATTTTGGCAGGTATTATTCAGGTGCTGCTGGGTGTTTTGAAAATAGGACGTTTTATAAGCTTTATTTCGCAGCCAGTCATGACCGGGTTTGTGAATGCGCTGGCGATTCTCGTCTTTATGGCGCAGCTCACCCACTTTCACGGAGCCAACTGGATCATGTATACGATGGTGGCGGGTACGCTGCTCATTGTGTATATTTTGCCGAAGTTTGTAAAAAGCATTCCCGCTCCATTGACAGCAATCGTCATCATGACGATCATCACGTATGCATTCGGGTTAAATGTCAAAACCGTAGGGGATATAGGTACGCTGACCAGCTCACTGCCTTCCTTCCATTTACCGCAAATTGAGTGGTCGTTGCATACTTTGTGGATACTGCTGCCATATTCCTTTACGATGGCGCTGGTTGGACTGCTGGAATCGTTGCTGACAGCCAGTATTTTGGATGAAATGACCGAAACGAAAAGCAATAAAAACCGGGAAGCCCGAGGACAAGGGATTGCCAACTTTGTAAATGGTTTTTTCGGCGGTATGGGTGGTTGTGCCATGATCGGACAATCCGTTATTAATGTTAGTTCGGGAGGTAGAGGGCGTTTGTCCACCTTCACGGCAGGAGTGTTTCTGGCCTTTCTGCTGCTGGTGCTCGGCGGGGTTGTGAAGGAAGTACCGATGGGCGCATTGGTGGGAGTCATGTTCATGGTGTGTATCGGGACGGTGGACTGGAACTCGCTCCGAAACATAGCCAGGGCTCCCAAAGCGGACACGTTTATCATGGTTACGACGGTCGTCATTGTGGTGGCTACGCATGATTTGTCCAAAGGTGTTATCGTGGGCGTACTGCTGAGTGCCCTGCATTTTGGCTGGAAAATGGCTAAAATCCGCATCAACACAACAGAGGACAATGATGAAAAGGTGTACCATGTTAGGGGGCCGATGTTCTTCGCTTCAACGACGCATTTTGTCGACCATTTTGAACCTTCGGATGATCCGAAACGCGTGGTGGTGGATTTCAGCCAATCGCATATTTGGGACCATTCTGCGGTAACCGCTATTGGGAAAGTGCTGCAAAAGTACACGAAATCCGGTAAATCCATGACCCTGCGGGGACTGAACGAGGAAAGCCGTTTGATTGTGGAAAGGCTCGGCGGACCTGTAGTTACGGAGCCGCTGGTGTGATAAATCGTATAGTATAAATCAAAGCCTGGAATGGGATATAGCCATTTCAGGCTTTTTTGCATGGATTTCTGAAATGAACAAAGGTTTTATTCCTAAATCATAGATAAATATGACAAATTTTTGTCAAAGTATTGACGTAATAATTGGGCTGGAATACAATCATTGTTATTAAACTTACAAAATACATAGGAATAATTGAAAATTGAAAGGTATGTACATATGAATTTAGACTGGGAGTTTATCGTAGAGAGCTTGCCGCTGTATGGTGAGGCGATGTGGCTCACCCTGAAGATTGCTTTTTGGGCCATTCTCTTTTCGCTGATCGTCGGTTTGCTGTGCAGTATCGTGTTGTATTACAAGGTGAAGGGCATCAGCGGCATCATTGTAGCGTATACCGAGCTTTCCCGAAATACACCGCTGCTTGTACAACTGTATTTTCTGTATTATGGCTTTACCAAAATGGGTCTGCATATGAGTGAAATGACGTGCGCCATCGTGGGCATGACCTTTTTGGGCGGAGGGTATATGACAGAGGCATTCCGTGGCGGGATTGAAGCGGTGAGTAAAACTCAGATGGAATCCGGGGTTAGCTTGGGACTGTCCAAGGTGCAACTGGCGCGATATGTTATTTTACCGCAGGCCTTTGCCATCAGTGTTCCGTCGTTGGGTGCGAACGCCATTTTTCTGCTCAAGGAGACTTCCATTGTCGGCGCTATTGCTTTGCTAGATGTCATGAATGTGGCAAAAGACCTGATCGGCATGTACTACAAAACGGCGGAATCGCTAATTTTGCTGGTGCTGGCTTATCTCGTCCTGCTTTTGCCTCTGTCGATACTGCTGACATGGGTGGAAAGGAAGGTGCGATATGCAGAATTCGGGGATTAATGTGCTTTTTGAAGGTTCCAATTTTGAGCGTCTGTTAGGTGGCTTGCTCGTTACGATGGAAATTGCGTTTATTTCGATTGTAATCGGAACAGTGCTGGGCATCGTGATGGGGCTATTGCGCACTTTAAAGTCAGGACCGATTCGATTTGTATTGCGGCTTTATCTGGAGACGTTTCGCATTATTCCGATTTTGGTTTGGCTGTATGTGGTGTACTTTGGCTTCACGCCTTTGCTGAATGTGAACATTAGCGGGGAACTAACGGCAATTATCGTGTTTAGCTTATGGGGTGCGGCGGAGATTGGTGACATCGTTCGTGGTGCGCTGGAATCGTTGCCCAAGCATCAGGTGGAATCCGGGCAAGCGCTCGGTCTGACATATAGACAACTGTACCGTCATGTGCTCATACCTCAGGCGGTACGCCGAATGCTGCCGGGTTCTATTAACCTGGCAACCCGGATGATCAAAACAACGTCATTGGTGGTGCTGATCGGCGTGGTAGAGGTGGTAAAGGTCGGGCAACAGATTATTGAGCTGGGTGTGATTAAAGCGCCTGCGGCATCTTTTTGGGTGTACGGCTTTATTTTTATACTATATTTTCTCGTGTGTTATCCGTTATCCAGACTTTCCAAAAGATTTGAACGCAAATGGCAAAATTAGCAGGATGGGGTGGGCGTAATGGCAGAGGCTTTGGAGGTATTACTGGAGATTCGAGGGCTGGACAAAAGCTTCGGTGATCGAAAGGTACTCCAACAGATTGATCTGGAGGTAACAAAGGGGGAGGTCGTGGTTATTCTTGGCCCTTCGGGTTGCGGGAAAAGCACACTTCTGCGATGCCTCAATGGTCTGGAGCCAGTCCAAGGCGGAGATATCCGATATAGAGGGCAGGATCTTACGGACAAAAAAGTGAATTGGCGGGAGGTACGGCAGCATATTGGGATGGTATTCCAGAACTATGAGCTGTTTCCCCATATGACAGTCTTGGAAAATATACTGCTAGGCCCGCTTAAAGTGCAGCGGAGAAACAAGCAGGAAGCGTTCAAGCAAGCGGAGCAATTATTGGAACGGGTCGGTCTGCTGGATCGCAAAGATGCGTATCCGAGACAATTATCTGGCGGACAAAAGCAACGGATTGCGATTGTACGCGCACTGTGTATGAACCCCGAAATTATGCTCTTTGACGAAGTCACGGCATCCTTGGACCCGGAAATGGTCAGGGAGGTGCTGGATGTGATGCGGGAGCTGGCCCGACAGGGAATGACGATGATTATCGTGACGCATGAGATGGGATTCGCCAAGTCGGTAGGGGATCGCATAGTTTTTATGGATCAAGGACAAATATGCGAAATGACCACGCCGCAGCAATTTTTTACCCGACCGGAAACAGAGCGTGCCCAGCACTTTCTGGATATATTTCAGTACGAAACTTTATAAACAGGGGGATGAATACGATGAAAAAAGGGTTGAAGTTAACGGCATTATTGCTGGCTGTAAGCTTGCTGCTTATCGGATTGACGGGCTGCGCGGGAGCAGGAGGCAATACCAACAGCAGTTCAGGCTCGGCAAAATTTGCTTCGATTGAGGACATTAAAAAGAACGGCAAAATCCGAATTGGTGTATTCGCGGATAAGCCTCCGTTTGGCTACGTGGATTCGGAAGGGAAAAATCAGGGCTTTGACGTATATATTGCGAAACGATTTGCCAAGGACCTTTTGGGCGATGAGTCCAAAGTAGAATTCGTTCTGGTGGATGCCGCTAGCCGGGTCGCTTATTTGCAATCCAACAAGGTAGACATCATCATGGCTAACTTTACTGTGACGGACGAGCGCAAAGAAAAGGTCGATTTTGCTAATCCGTATATGAAATTATCCTTTGGTATTGTATCACCCGACAGCGCTCCGATCACTACAATTGATCAATTGAAGAACTCGGATCAGAAGCTGATTGTCGCAAAAGGAACGACGGCTGAGACCTATTTTACGAAAAATTATCCTGACATCAAGCTGCTCAAATTCGATCAGTACACAGAAATTTTCTCAGCTCTCAAAGACAAGCGCGGCGCTGCCATCGCTAACGATAATACAGAGCTGATTGCTTGGGCGAAAGCCAATCCCGGTTTCACCGTAACCATTCCAGCCTTTGGCGGCCAGGATACCATTGCCCCCGCAGTAGCGAAGGGAAATAAAGAGCTGCTGGACTGGATCAACAATGAGCTGGATACGCTGGGCAAGGAAAACTTTGTCCATCAAGCCTACAAGGACACACTGACCTCCGTTTACGGAGAAGGCTTCACAGACCAATTGGTCGTAGAAGGCGGCAAAGTGGAATGAACTTTTGAAAGGGTCGGGTAAAGAGGCTCGACACGTTTATACAATCATTTTAAAAAGTAATTAAAGCAAAAAGACCCAACTGCCAAGAATTGGGTCTTTTTGCTTTGTGTAGGCTTATTGAAAATAACGCCACTCTCTATGCAAAATTAATATTCCCGGGCTTCATCTTCGGGAATATATTCGAGAACATCGTGCAGGGTTAACTGGCGACCAGAAAGACGAATCAGCGTTTCCATCACCGTATTAAATGTTTTGAATTCGATCCGCTTGGTCGTATTGCTACACATTTCATAGATGGTATTAGGCCTGATTTTAGCTTCACGAGCAAGAGCATTTTTAGTTATCCCTATATCCTGAAGCAATTCTTCAAGCTTAAAGGTAATTCCCTGTGCGTTTGACATTCTCATGTTGAACGGAACCCCCGTGTTCTAACGAATTACAATAAATAATTGAGGTCATGCTTTGGTAGTCTCAATGTTCCTCAATTCCATCTTCGGGAATATATTCTACTATATCAGCAAGAGTAATAGTCCTTGTAAATCTTCGTTGGCGGGCAAATCTGTTCAAAGCATCAAGTATATGGACTAGTGTTTCCAGTTCAAGTCTTTTGGTTTTTCCATTTACCATATCTATTACAGTAGCCGGACGTATTTTTGCTTCTACGGCTAGTTTATTGCGGGAGATATCAAGTTCCTCCAAGATGTCGCCAAGTTTAAAATGGTACCTCTCATGAACATTCATGATAAAAAGTGCTCCTTTATAAGTATAGATTCTAGTTATGTACTCTGAAATGATGATGACAACAATTATTCTAAATTACGAGGATAAAAATATCCCTGCCAAAGGCAGAGATATAAAGCGCAGCGAACTATTCTATAAATAAATTAGTGTTTCTCTGATTCATCCTCGGGAATATATTCGAGAACATCGTGCAGGGTTAACTGGCGACCAGAAAGACGGATCAGCGTTTCCATCACCGTATTAAATGTTTTGAATTCGATCCGCTTGGTCGTATTGCTACACATTTCATAGATGGTATTGGGCCTGATTTTAGCTTCACGAGCAAGAGCATTTTTAGTTATCCCTATATCCTGAAGCAATTCTTCAAGCTTAAAGGTAATTCCCATACATACACCTCATTAAAATATATTTAAACAAAAGGATATTAACAGTTGAAGTTTATCCTGATAGAGTATACAATAACTAAAAAGGATAAACTCTTCGAGATATTGAATGATAAGCTTGTTTAGCTTAGGTTCATAAAAATACTTCATTAAGTTTGAGGGAGTTGACAGTAATGAACAAAAGTAATTTTGAAAAAGTCAGCCTTATTCTTGGTCCCTGCGATCTTCCCCATATGTATGAGCTTTTTGAGGGTTATCTAATCAAGGACCGATACGTCATGATGATTGACAACAGCGTGCTTACCCTCCGACATGTAAAAAAGGAAAGACATCATTCGCATCTATATGTTGATGGCGACACAGGTGGCATCACTCTTGCCAGGCATATACAACGTGAAGACATAGATGTGATTACCGAGTTGGTCGAACGATTGCGCAACATGGATGCATTAAGCTTTCTTACAGATGAATTGCTATGGAACACATGTCGGGAAGATATAGACTTTGATTTAGTTCGGAATAAAGGACTATGAAAACATGGCGAACGTAAATTCTGATTCGAATTTTTGTTCTCGCTTTACTTATATATAATGTAACACAGAAGCGTAAAAGGGTGAAATAATCTCTCCCATTACTCAAGGTAATATTTACTTCCCCAAATGTCTTGCATCCTTGTATAATCCATTATATAGTTTTAAACTATAATGATAATAATCATTACTAATATATTTTAGGTGCATGCTCCCAATATGAGCCTAAGTGAATAGGATGGTGATTTGCACATGGCTAAAACAGATGTGGCAACTGCCAGAAGACAGCTCAGAAGTCCGAACAAGGTAACTCGCAGACGAGCTTTGAGAACGATCAAAGCTGCGAAGCGAGTGAAGTAGTAGGTCAACGTTTTAGATAGCAAAACAGCGCCAGACGGGTATCGAACCGTCCTGGCGCTTTATTTTTGGAGATATATAAGCCGAAATATGAAACTTTTAAGTTCGGTTTTATCTGCAAAAACTACATTTATTTCTTTTGTGCAAACAGCCATTCAATCATATCCTGATTTTGCAAAGCGGGAACCCAGGAAAAGTGTCCTACGGGTTTAATAATGCCTGCTTCATATTCAGTAAAATGAATGAGGTTTCCGTTTTGTGCTTTAATGGCAGCTACCATTTCTTGCGAGTTTTTAGGGCTTACCGAGGTGTCGTCTACGGCATGGAAGGCCCAAATAGGAACGTTTTTCAGTACTTCGACGTGTTTAGGATCAACAGGTGCATACATGTTAACGGCTTTCTCATAGTTGGTCAAACCGGCAATCGGCACACCTGCGGCGAACAAATCAAGATTTTTCTCCAACAATCTCCAGGTGCCCATAGCTCCTTGAGAAATACCAACGATATAGATTCGATTGGTGTCGATCGGGTATTTTAACGCCGTTTCACGTACCAGATCGGCAACAGCACTGTTGCGCGGCTCATCCGCCCAAATGAATTTATGTTCCAGGTCAATTGGGCTTTGTGGAGCGATTACGAAGGACGGGTGCTTGGCTTGCTGTTCAGGAGAAGCCCAAGTAACGGCACCAGCATTCGCCAGCAGGTTTACTCCGTTTCCGTCACCACGCTCACCGTTTCCATGCAGAAACACAACCAGCGGGTAGGTTTTTCCAGACTCTACTTTAGGCTCAAACGTAAAGTAGTTAAGTTTGAAGCCCTCTTTATTCTCAAAGGTGTTTTTTTGGAAATCGTCCACGATAGGTGTGATTTTATCGGTTGCTTTTACAGTCTGTGCAGAGGCTGGAACGACTGTTTTCTTTTGAGTAGCAATGTCTTTCTTCTGGGTGATGTTATAATTCAACGGATTGATGCGGTTGACTCCACTTGTTGCATCGTAAGTAAGGGTACTTGCATTATTATCTTGCGTATCCAGCTCGATCACGATGTATTTGCCATGAGTACTGCGGTTGGTGATGGCTCCTGTATCGTTGGTATATACACCGGTCACGGTTCTGTCTGTGTATACATCATTGAGTACAGATTGAACCTGAAAGCTGGAAGTGGACAAGGATGCCCCGTCAATATTGGTGCTGTATTTCAGTACAACGGCAGAAACGACTTCACCCAAAGGCTGTACCTGAGTAAGCAGGGTAGCCTGTGGTGCTGGTACATCGGCTGCTGCGGCAGAGCTGGAGGACGGGAAAAAGATCGTAAGCAGGAACACGAAAGATAGTAAAACAAGGGCGAAACGTCTTCTTTGCATGAGATTAACTCCTTTGGTGTCATTTTTTTAAAGCGCTTTCTATATGTTCGGGATGTTTGACTGTAGGATGCTGCATCCATATAAAATGAAAAAAAGGCAAACTCCGGGTACACAATTTAAATGTACTCGGGTTTTGCCTTTTCAGTAACAATCCCACTTGAAGGATAGCATCTTCATTGGAATCTGACAAGTGAAAGCGCTACAATTCTGGATGTTTTTTATATTAATTGAACTTTTGCAGCTGTAATAAGAGCTAAATCTCTTATATTTCGCTGAATAGCTGGCGGGTTACCAACAAAACAGGGCTTTCCAGGCGTAATGTTTTGGTATATAATCCCCTTGACTTAACACTGTTAATTAAAATAACGATGTTAAAAAAGGGGATGAAATCATGAGTAAATATGATGTTATCGTCATCGGCGCTGGTTTGGATGGCTTGTCCTGTGCAGCAAGACTCTCCGCGCTCGGTTACCGAACGGCTGTTTTTGAAAGTCATACCCTCGCCGGCGGCTTTGCAACTGAATTTACAAGAAAGGGGTATACCTTTGATGTATCCCTGCATGGTGTAGGTGGACTCGAGGAAGGCAGCTTCGGACAGATGCTAAAGGGCTGCAATGCGGACCAACGGATCGTACCTCTCCGCAAAAAACACCCTTACTCCATTCGCTGGGAAGGGCAGACCATTGATATTCCGTCCGATGTTCAGGAGTATGTGCAGCTCCTCAAAAACATGTTCCCTGCTGAGCAGACAGCTATCGACAAGCTGTTTGCAGGCATTCGTCGTTTTGGGGCAGGCTTCTCCGTCTTTTCTTCCTCTTCCCCCGGTCTCTGGCGTAAGACAGCGGGTCTGCTCAAAGCAGGAACCTTCTTCCGCTGGACGCAAATGACCACCTGGGAGGCTGTAAGTCAGTTTGGGCTGTCTGACCGATTTACGGAATTTTTCACCGCACTTTGGCCCTATTATGGCTTGCCCCCGAAGCGGCTTGCAGCCTTGTACTTTTTCATTCCCTGGATCGGCTATCATCTGGAGGGAACGTATTACATTCAGGGGGGCGCACAGGCTTTATCCAATGCACTGGTTGCCGCGATTCAGTCAGCCGGTGGAGAAGTTCACCTGCGTAGTCAGGTATCTGAAATTGTGCTCGTAGACGGCAAAGCAGCCGGTGTCCGTCTGAAAAAAGGGGATGCGTATGAAGCCAATTGGATTGTGTCCGGTATTAGCCCTCATCATACCTATGGCCGTCTGTTGTCGAACCATGATGCTGCCCGCCGTGAGCTGGAAGCCGTCAGCAGGCTGGAGACTGGCACATCTCTCACTCAATTGTATCTTGGGTTATCCTGCGAGCCTCATGAGCTTGGTATTACCGAAGAAGACTTGATTCTGTATGATGTACCGGATTCGGAGACAGATTATGAAGTCATGATGAGCGGCCAGTACACCAAAGGCAACTGGATGCTTACCAATTATAACGCCATGGACCCCACACTTAATGAACCGGGTAAAGGCGTTATTGCAGTTACATTTTTGGACAGATTGGAGAACTGGCCTGCCACACGTCCCGAATATAAAGCCAAAAAGGAAACCGTAACACGGCAGATATTGGAGCGCCTTGAACAGCTGTATCCAGGTTTTGTCAGCAAAGTGGTGGTGGCAGAGCTGGGAACACCTCGGACGATGCAGCGCTATACCGCCAATCCCGGCGGGGCTGTCTACGGTTACGCTCAAACAGTCCGACAGTCAGGCATAAAAAGGCTGAAGCATAAATCCGTTGTAGAACGTCTGTCATTGGTAGGTGCCTGGACACAGCCTGGAGGCGGGTTTCAAGGGGCTATGAACTCGGGTATAATGGAAGCTGATCGTATCGCCGCCAAATTGGGGCAGGCAGAAAGGGCAAGTATATCTACTCATGAAGCATATCAAACGCCGAGAACGTGAAAGCAATGAGATCCGCCAAAAAATTATCGAGGCCGCCCGGTCGCTGTTCCTGAATCAAGGGTATGCCGAGGTCTCTATGCGCAAGATTGCGGATCAGATCGAATATTCACCGACGACCATTTATCATTATTTTGCCAATAAAGAAGCTGTTGTCCGTGAGCTGCTGCTGGAAGGAAATGCTCTGTTCCTGCAGGCTCTCCAGCAGCGCTTGGAAGAAGCAGAGGCGGCGGGCTTGAATGCCTTGGATAGGCTGAAAACGGTATCTGATGCTTACGTCCGTTTTGGAACGGCTAGTCCGGAATATTACAATATCCTGTTCATCAGCGACCTTGAGTCCGTAAGCCCGGTCAGCCTTATTGATAGTGGACGCTTTAAAGGCTTTGAGCTGCTCGAAGCCGGACTCCAAGCTGCTATGGAGGAAGGCAGCATAACTCAAGGGGATGAGCGCCTGATCGCCACATCCGTGTGGAGCATGCTGCACGGTTTGACTTCCCTGCTCCTGAATTTTGATCTCCCTACGGCAAAATCGAATGATGAATTGATTTCATTCACTATAGATACTTTTTTTCGGGGGTTAAGCCGCTGACGCAGTGGCTCCAAAAGATTAGCAAAGCCCCAAATCAGAAAGCTGCTCCAGCACTGCTTCAATACGGCGTTTATCTTTTTTGAGCATAACGCGCTGCAAGGAAGCTTGTAGCAGGTTTGAGATTGTATTCAGGGCATCAGCTTTTAGGGAAGGGACGCGTCCTTTTTTTATCATGACCTCCAGTGCCCCGGCTACAATTTTTTGGTGAAGCTCACTGTCGGATAGCCAGTCGAATAGCTGCTCCACCGTAGGATAGGACTCGGCAAAAAGCACTGACCAGCCATCCGCCGGGTAGTTTACCTTGTCCCGCATCCAGTCAATGACCTCTGGAGAATGAAAATGATGTAGCTGCCCGTTAGCAACGTACCCTTCTAGTTTACCATCCCTCGCCGAATGCTGTGGCAGGTAATTGCACACGTATGCCAATCCTTCATGCTCTGGCAGGCAACGGGCGGTCAGATAGGCACGTGGTGACGTGAAGGCACCCACAGCATGGAAGTTATTTTTGACTAAAGAAGTCCATGCTTGCGCGGTGTCCGGCTCCCATAAGGAGCGTACCCAATCGGCTGCTCCGTCGCCAGCGGTTTCTCCTATAAAAACGAACCATGTAGCGAATTGTGCAGGGTTATGCTGAATGCGCTGCTCCCAGGCAAGGAAAATATCCTTCGGATCATAGGACTGAAAAGCCTGCAATATGACAGGATTGTCTACACTATGCATCGTGGTGTATTCAATCAAAGCTTCAAGCGAATGGGCATCCTCCAGCTTCACATTGCAGAACGTATCCAGCCATCGTACCCACATTTGTAGCGGGGGACTTTTTAGCTGAATGCCATGCTCGTCAGTCACTGTCATCCAATTCCATACCCATAGGCCGTGCAGTGTGAGGATGGTGTCTATATAAGCAGGCAGATTGTCCGCAAGCAAGGTGAACCGATCCTGCTCGTGATCATAGCAGAACACGGCTGGCTCGGCAGATGATGTCGCCAAATCGAGCAATACCGGATCGCCCGCACCGTTGTAGTTGAAAATCAGATACCGATGTTCGTCCGTTGTCGCTGGTGAGTCTGCATTTTCCCCATAGAATGTAAAATAGCTAATATACTCATGATTCCAGCCAAACTCACCCGTGATATCTTCGAGTATGTTCAGTTCGTAATCAGAGGTGGAGCTATGTTCACCTGTACGTCCCGATACATCCCTTACAATACAGTGTTGGGGGAGCGACCATAACAGATATAGGCTGCCACATCGTTGGATCAATTCTGATAGGGAGGCAGGCAAGGTCATCTGTAGCCGTTCCTCCAGAGCAGCCAGCTCCACTGTGGAGATGCCCTCCGTCCACTTGTACTCCACGTCAGGCATTCCGCTTTGTCTCAGACGTTCTGCGATTTCTCCCAGCCTATCAAGGGTTTGCTCAAAATGAGCTGTCATTTTCATTCGTCCTCCTTTTACTTTAAAATCCGACAATGCTGCTTCTGCAAGAATGCAGCCACCGGCGTATGTTGTGTGGAAACCCAATACATATAGGATGCACCTGCTTACCGGTACTCTATCTATAGAGATAGAGACCAAAAGTAAATGAGAGATATGCTATAATCAGGAAATCAAATAGTTATAGATAAGTCTATCTTAATTACGTAGGAACTACAATTTGTAAGGGGATGAAGGAGGAGCACATCGTAATGACATCAGGGGTACAAGCATACATAGATCCGATTTTCGAGGCAATTGAGAAGGCGTACGCCTCTGAGCAAAAGCGCATTGCCGAATTCCAGACCAAAAGTGTCCTTCACGAAGGGATTCATGAATACTTAAAAGTGACCTGTAAGGAGGACGGGCTATGGGTGGATACCTATGAACCGTTTGATTGGGATAACCGTAGACCGGATACGAAAATTTCTGGTTTTACGGAGGGGGTAACGCTCCAGCAAGTGCAGGACGAATGGATGCCTGTGTTCAGGGAACGGATAGAGGCTCTATTTAAGTCTGAAGAATGTAGTCCCATGTTCTTTCGTTATCGGCTGGAATTTCATCTGAAAGTGGTCTTGGATAAGAAATCCAGTCATTTTACATTCTCGCTCCTGAACGAAGATAAACGGCAGCACCTGTTAGCCATTATCCAGCAGTTTGTAGAGCAGAAGCTCAACCCTGCCAGTAAAGCTGTGCCGAAGGAAAAGGACGATTTTTTCTTTGTGAGGCACATGCTCGATCCTCATTTGTACCCTATAGATGCCCAACGGGTGGATGAGCTTCTGAATCGAATGGATGCAAAAGTGAAAGTGAGCCGCAATCGTGAGGAAGCATGGAGATATCAGCTCAACCGTGGCTTAAAGCGTTGGGCTGAAGATGAATTTTTGGCGAAGTATGCGGACTGGAAAAAAAGCTATGAGTTGGATTATACGGAGGAGCCTGATATTCATCCTTCAAATATTCCTGCGCCAGCAATGGAAATGTTCCTGCTCACCGCGATGCGAGTGGGTTCGACCCATGCGGATGCACGGCAGAAATATTTGGAGATCGCTGCACAGCTAGGCTCGGAGCAGGCTGCCCAATGGCTCAAAAGCGGGTCAGGAAGCATTCCAGCGCTATATACAAGTGGGCGCGTCACCTGCAAAGCAAATGATATTTTGCAAACGCTGGAGGTTCATATTCATTCGGAGGAAGAAGAGAGCTACAGGGAAGCGCTCGTATATGTATGCGATATTTTACAGAAGGGCTTTACCAAGGAATATCGCCTGAAGCTCAAGAGCAAGGTAAAAAATATCCTGCCTGTGCCCAAGCTGGCTAAATCCACGCTGCATCGTTTTTTTGCCAATGCATTGGAATATCCCGCTCTCTATCCGCTACTGGCTGAGTATGCAGATATCGTGATGGAAGAGTTCAAGTGGTACAACGATGTGGAGCCGGGAGAAAAATCGGCGATGCCGGGCACCTATGCGGTGATGGGACTGGGACTTAAAGGTACGGACTATTTTCCATTGGTGATTCGCTATATGAAGCTGGTGGACACGGAGCATCAGTCAGTACAGGACGGCTACGCGGCTGCTTTTGCCGAAGCGCATGGACTGACGCCGGACACCATTCCAGTTTGGACGACGATTCTTCTGGCAGGCAACCAAAGTGCCAAACCGTTGAAATCGTCTGGAATCGAAAGTGTAGAGCAGGCACAGGTGCTGGTGGAGGAACTTGAGAAGCTGGAGGAATACGACAAAGAGCTGCTTGTTTACCGAATTTGGGGTGGCCAGAAAAAGCTGAAAAGCAGTCTGAAACAGGCTGATCCTGAGGTGAAAGTGCTGCTAGAGTCTTTTATTCCGTTTGGCTAACGGCTTGAACTAACGCTTCGAGACTATCCTGATTCTTTCCTTCCATAAAAAGAAATAGACCGCCCTCGACAAAGGCAAACGGTCTATTTCAATGATCATCCTTTGACACGGCTACCGCCCTTAAAAGCGGCTGTTGCCAAAGAGTGAGGATGTTGACGCATCTTCACTCTTTTTTAGAATACACATCTTATTCCCATTTTAACACTTGAAAATGACCTTTTCAATGCGCCGATGGGTGGAAAGGTGAGTAGCTCGTGTTTAATTCTTTTGAACATGATCGTTACTCCTTTGGCTTCGCAGCCTCGTCAGGCCAGCTCTTCCTGAATGATTTCTGTTTTCAGACCTTTGGCGCTTATAATCGTAATACTAATCGCATCAAAGCCATTCCGCTTCGCCTCTTCAAAATCGCATAGCTTGCCGTTGATCAGCTCAAGCTGCCCATACTCATCCACATCGTCTGAAAATTCATCATCCCAATCGACATTGTAATAAGCGGTCACGCTCACCTCGAACGTATCCTCACCGTCTTCATCTAAATAGGGTAAAAGAGGAGTGCGGTTGTTCTGCTGTTCCTCCGTATATACTTTGCATAGCAGCGCGTCGTAACCGTGTCGGGTTCCATCAAATATCACGATCTGTTCACCCGTGACTGTATCCTCCGCAATCATGAGCTGAGGTGCAAATTCAGTTACGGCGATCAGCTCGTCCATCCACTCTCCATAATAAAAATATGAAATTTCGTATGTCCGGCCTGTGAGTGGAGCTTGCCTGTCCATTCCTGCTCAATCCATGCTTCCGGGTTCTCAGGTATAGCCCATCCTTCCAAATAGGCAGGTCCCAATCGACATTGTTGTGTTTCTGTCATAAGTAGCCCCTTCCTTTTTCACGGTTATTTTTTATATCATGGATAAAGTAACGATTTTATTGTCCTCGTCCACGTCTACTTTTACGTTAATTCCCAGCTTGTCCTTGAACAGCTTACTGATATTGATATAGTTATCTTTCACCATACTGCTTGATCCACCAGAACTGCGAGTCATACCTGTAGTGATGATGGAGCGAACATATGCCTTGTCAGGCTTGGCTTCGGGGTTATAAGTATAGATGACTTGTTCCTGCTGGTTATAATAATGCTGTAACTGGCTGTAATCGTTGGCGTTCTTATATTTCTTCTCTTGCCGGACGTAATCGGGATGATTCATGGTGTAGTGAATTCTTCCGTCCAAAAAAGGATTTTCTTTGGAGGGCTTGAGTTCATATTGTCCATAGGCTAACTGAAACAAGTATTCTAAGCCGGCGCCTTCCGCCTGATAGTAGAGCTGACGGTTGTCGCCTTTTTTGTCTATAGCGGTAAAGCTGCTGATTACAGGCCAGGCATCATACTTTTCACCCTCCAGGTCCACGGCAACCTTGTACTGTACAAGTACCTTTTCATTTTGGAATAACCCGAAGCTGCTCATGATGAAATAGGCGGGAACACATATTACCCCAATAATAAGTATGAATATAAATATTTTGACTCGCATGAGTAGGTTGATTCTCCTTTGGTTGTCGATTATCTTGACAGTTCCCGCTTGGCAGACACGCCGAATTCTTCATGTTGCAGCAATTGCTTCAGGGCATGTTGTGCGAAAGGCAGGTGCTTATGTGAGCACAGCAGCGCAAAGGCTCTGCTTCCTTGACTAATATGTATGCATCACTGTGGATCAGCTTCAGAGCCACTCTGAGCTTTGCTTCCGAGCAGGGCATCCATGCCAAAGTTTGCAAAGCGGCTATTTGTCGAGTGTGTTCATTTGTTTATTCATTCAACTCTGCAATCTCCGCACGGATGCCTCTGCACAGGAAGCTGCCTGACAGTCCGGTTATTGCATCAATATCAATGACCATATCTGATTCTTCATAACGAAAATCAAGCTGTAAAATGATATTTTCCGTTTCCATAGCGGTCAGCTCATGTTCCTTTGTCTCTAAAAAAGTAAAGATCACCGCGTAACGGGGTACATTTGCCGTTGAAGACGCAGAAAGTGAAGGCTGTTCAGCCGAAGGAGTCAGATCGGGTGATTTGGGTATCAGTACGGTAGGGGGTGATAGTTCAATCGTCAATGTTATCTGGTCCTTTGTGATATCTGCTGCTGTAATTTGGTCATAATGAAAGGGAGGGAAATATCCGAGCTTTTCCACGATTTTGTCTGCTCCTTGAATGGAGACCGTCGGTGAGAAAGCCAGTTCAAGCCCGATTGAGCCTGTCAACTGGTTCTCGTATTCGGGATTGATCCGTACAAGAGCCTGTTCCGACTCTACCTCCACAATCGTGCCGATAAAATACTGCTTGCCATGAATCAGAACAATATCATGTGGAACGAACGGCAGTGCGCCCCCGGCTTTGTAATGAATGAGATAATCGTTTTCTTTTTTTTCAACGTTTTGTACCTGAATATGCATAAGTTTCAACCTCCTGATGTTTAGTATAATGGATTTTTCAAGGTTGTGGTAAAGAAAAACAAGTCCATGATTGGAAAACATAATTCATATACGGGGGATCTCGTTCGAGCATTTCCTTTATCATAATATATGACATGGCAACTAAATTCATCTTTTGCATCCGTTCATTAAAATGGTTTGGAAACCCGTTCATATTCGCGTATACTAGGAAAGTCATATATGGAACGGCCTGAGCCGCATTGCGGCCGTATGTTTTGGTTACATGAACAGAATCAACGATAACGGATAAGCTCCCTTCCTGAAAAGGGTTGAATGAGAACCGATACAAAAATGGGAATTCTGAACTATGGAACGATGAATGTCATATGGCACATGAACCTATTTTACGTGACACATATTGAATACGGATAAGGAAGTGAATACCACTTGAAGAATTTTGCAGCATTAGGCGTAGAGCAACATTGGGTAGACGCCTTGAAAGAGCAGGGAATTACAGCACCAACACCTGTACAACAGGAATCGATTCCGCTGTTGATGGAAGGTCAGGACGTTATTGCCGAGGCGCATACGGGAACAGGTAAGACGCTTGCGTTTTTACTGCCGATTTTGCAAAAAATGAATCTGGACAAGCGCCATCCGCAGGCGCTCGTGATTGCTCCAACGCGTGAGCTGGCGCTCCAGATTACACAGGAAGCGAACATATTGGCGGCTACGGAGCCAAGCTTGTCGTTGCTGGCTGTTTACGGAGGACAGGATGTAGAGCGTCAGCTTCGCAAGCTGAAGGGCGGCGCACAGTTGATTATCGGTACACCTGGACGACTGCTGGATCACCTGAGACGCGGCACGCTGGATCTGAGCGGTGTTAAAATGCTGGTGCTGGATGAAGCCGACCAAATGCTGCACATGGGCTTTCTGAACGATGTAGAGACGATTCTTCAGGAAGTTCCGTACCGGAGACAGACGATGCTGTTCTCCGCTACGATGCCAGCAGGTATCCGCAAACTGGCTCGTGTATATATGAACGAACCTGTGGATGTAAAAGTGAAGTCTGCTTCTTCTGTTCCGGTGAGTCAAATCCGTCAGGTCGTTGTACAGACGACGGATCGGGGCAAGCAGCAGGCATTGGTAGATATGCTGAATGCGGATCGTCCGTATTTGGCTGTTATTTTCTGCCGTACGAAGCGCCGTGCTGCTGCGTTAAATGAGCAGTTGCAAGAAATGGGCTTCGAGAGCGGCGAGCTTCACGGAGATTTGTCCCAGAACAAGCGTGAGCAAGTGATGAAGGCGTTCCGTGAAGCGAAGCTTCAATTGCTTGTAGCGACCGATGTAGCCGCACGCGGCCTGGATGTGGAAGGTGTAACGCATGTCTTCAACTATGACATGCCACAGGATGCCGAAAGCTACATTCACCGCATCGGGCGTACTGGCCGTGCCGGAGGCAAAGGTGTGGCGGTAACGCTCGCCACGCCACGGGATGTTCCAGAGCTTCGGAACATCCAGAAGGTTGCTGGTGTCACATTCACCAGCAGCGAGGGCGGTGGGCAGCGTAGACCTGCTGCCAGTACGGCTGAGCGGCAGGATGGAGAACGCCGCTCAGGCAGAAACGACCGCCGTTCCTTCGGCGGCAACGGTTCCGGCGGCGGACGCCGGGGCAGCGGCCGTGAACAGGCGGGCCGTCGTGACGGCGCAGGCCGTGGCCGCACAGAGCGAGAACAGCCGCGCGAAGGGCGCGCAGCTTCCGCAGGCGGCGAACGTCGCTCCAGCCGCAGCAGCGAACGCGGCGGGTATGACCGCAGCAGCGGCGGTTCCGCTCGCGGAGGTCAAGGCCGTTCGGCAGGGCAAAGCAGCGGACGCGGCGGGTATGACCGCAGCAGCGGCGGCTCCGCTCGCGGAGGCCAAGGCCGTTCCGCAGGGCAAAGCAGCGAACGCGGCGGATATGACCGCAACAGTGGCGGCTCCGCTCGCGGAGGCCAAGGTGGTCGCGGTGGACAGGCCAAAGGTGGACCACGCGGGGCTCAAGGACAGGGAGGCCGTCGCGGACGGTCCAGATAAAGCAAGAGTGTTCTCATAGAACGCTCAACTATGGTTATGATAATAGCCCCGGAGAGGCTCATCTTCCGGGGCTATTATCATCTCCACCCATGCCACCAATGCGGTAGCATCATAGGATGGAATAAGCGGCATTACTATTTTGGGCAACCACAGAAAACCAGCAGCATAGCTGCCTTGAAAATAACGGATTAACTTGGCGATAACAGTTATTTTCAAGCTAGATACGGAGGGTATACATCATGCAGGAACAGGATATGGGCAAACGCGCTATGGTGTCAGCGTGGATCAGCCTGATCAGCAACATCCTATTAACCGGCATTAAGATCATTACAGGCGTCATGTTCAACAGCAAGGTGCTGGTTGCTGACGGTGTGCATAACGCCGGGGACGTAATCGCCTCGGCAACGGCGCTGGGGGCGATGCGTATATCGAGTCTGCCGCCGGATGAGGATCATCCATATGGTCACGGCAAGGCAGAGGTTATTGGAGCCAGCGTGGTGGCAGTCATTTTGTTCGCAGCCGGCATATTTATCGGCTACCATTCCATTATGGCGCTGTTTGAACCGATGCCAAAGGAGCATATACTGGCATTGGTGGCGGCGATCATCTCCCTGCTCTGGAAGCAATGGCTGTATATATATACGATCCGTATCGGAAGGGCAGCCAATAGCCAGGGTCTCATTGCTACGGCCAAAGATCATTTGGCGGATGTGTATGCTTCCGCTGCTGCTGTACTGGGTATCGGCTTGGGCCTGATCGGGGAGCACTGGAGCATTCATATTTTATCCTACGGTGACCCGATTGCCGGGTTTGTAGTCGCATTGCTGGTTCTGAGGCTGGCATGGGAAATGGGCCGTGAATCCATAGATGTGCTTATGGAAAAGGCTATGGCTACCGAGGAAATCGAAAGCTATGCTCAAGCAGCCCTAAGTGTAGCTGAGGTTCAGCGAATTGACCGCATCCGTGCCCGTGAGCACGGTCGTTATATTATTGTGGATATCCGCGCTTCTGTGGATGCCTCCCTGACGATTCAGCAGGGACATGATATTATCCGGCTGATCAAAGGGGCCGTGATGAAGCAGGAACCGAGGGTTTACGAGGTGCTTGTACATCTTAACCCATGGTACGCGGACACCCCTGACAATGCTAACCTGGCGCCGCAAGAACATAAGAATAACAGCGTGACAGACAAGGAAAACTACTATTAGTCACAGGTCAATCGTGTTACGCTGAACAGTCGACGCGAATTGACAGATAACTTGCAGGGAGGGTATGCTTTTATAAGCTGAAAGATGTTGAATAAAAGCGAGGTTACCCGAAAATATGCGAAAATTATTAAAATGGCTGGGCATTTCTGTGACTGCGGCAGTTCTTTTGGTGGGCGGATATTATGCTTACTCTATATATCATTTTACAAATCAAATTTCGGTCGCTGCCGGTCAGGATTCGAAATTTAAGCCGCAAGCACAAAGCCAGTCCCAAACGAATGTACAACCTATAGAAGTATCTCTTCCCCCAGAGTGGGATGGAAAAGAGAGAGTGAATATTTTGCTGCTGGGCGGCGATTCACGTGGGGAGGATTCAGGACGCTCTGACTCTGTTATGGTTGCTTCTGTTGATCCGGTCACGAAGAAGGCTACGCTCATGTCGATCCTGCGTGATACGTACGTTGATATTCCGGGCCATGGGCAAAGTCGCTTGAATGCCGCATTTTCTTACGGCGGGCCTGATCTGACCAGACAAACGGTGAGCGACCTGCTCGGCATACCGATCCAATACTATGTATACACGGATTTTAACGGCTTTATTGCGCTGGTGGATTCTGTGGGCGGTATTGATCTGGATGTCGAAAAGGATATGTACTACACTTCCAAAGCAGACAAACACCAGTTTGATATTGATCTGAAAAAGGGAATGCAGCATATGGACGGTAAAACGGCCTTGCAATATGTGCGTTTTCGTCATGATGCCACTTCCGATTTTACACGTACGGAGCGGCAACGCAAATTTATTACCGAGCTGGGTGGCAAAATCCAGTCGACCTCGTCTCTGATTAAGCTGCCCAGTATTTTAAACAGCATCTCTCCATATATTGAAACGAATCTGAGCACAACGGAAATGCTGCAACTGGCTTCATTGGGCTTTAATATCGACGCCAAAACGATCGCGAAACAGCAAATTCCACCGAATGAGCTGGTGCGAGAGACGACGGTTAAGGGGGCACAGGTGTTGGGTGTGGACCAGAGAAAGCTTAAGAGCTTTGTACAAAATATGTTTGAGCAAGAAAACAAGCCTGTGACCACAACCACGGATTCCGCTGCAACCAAGATAAACGATACTCCATAACATTCCAAAGCAAGCAAAGTATGTATGCTGTCGTACAACTTTGTTTGCTTTTGTGTTATTCGGGTATAACCTTGTATATTTTGATCTAAAATTATATCTTAACAATATAAAAGGGCCATTAACTCATTTGCTTAAAGAGAAGGGGAATGTCATTGTGGAAACAACTCCGGCATGGAAAGACCGATTCAAAAAGTTTTTTCTGAACAACAAGTTTGTGTTATTCCTGCTGGTACTGCTGCTTATCGGTTTGAATGTATTGGTGTTCACCAAAATTTCGTACATATTTACCCCCATTATGGTGCTGCTGAAAACGATCATTCTCCCTGTCATTTTGTCCGGTGTTTTGTACTATCTGTTCAATCCGCTGGTTGATGTATTGGAGCGCAACAAGGTCAAACGGATATACTCCATTATTGTGCTGTATTTGCTCATCATAGGGGTTATCACCATCGTGATTACATCGGTAGTGCCAGTGATCCGCGATCAGATTCAGGGGTTGGTTCAAAATGTGCCTGCATATAGCGAGCAAGTACAACAACAGTTTGAAAAATTAATTGGCAGTGACTTTGTGAACCAGTTCCAGAACACGATTCAAATCAATCCATCTGAGCTGGCCTCCAAGGCTTCTGAAAAGTTATCTGCCTTCATTAATAATGCCTGGGCAAGTTTGGGGAGCTTTTTGGGTGTTGTCACAGAAACGGTGCTTGCGATCGCTACGGTTCCATTTATTCTGTTCTACCTGCTGAAGGATGGACGCAAGCTGCCACAGTCGGTCCTGAAGATATTTCCGCCTATGTTTCGTAAAGAGACCGATCGTATTATGACCGAAATGAATCATCAGGTCAGCTCGTATATTCGTGGGCAGATTATTGTCAGCTTCTGTATTGGGTTTCTGCTGTATATCGGCTACTTGATCATCGGGCTGGACTATTCTCTGACGCTTGCCGTCATTGCGTCCTTTACGAGCGTTGTTCCTTATTTGGGACCCGTGATTGCCATTACGCCTGCATTAATTGTAGCTTTGGTAACATCTCCGGTTATGCTGCTCAAAATGGTCATCGTATGGACAGTCGTACAGCTCATTGAGGGTAAATTTATTTCTCCACAAATTATGGGCAAGTCTCTCCGGGTGCATCCGATCACGATTATCTTTGTCATTCTGACGGCGGGCAATCTGTTTGGAGTGGTAGGGATTATACTGGCGGTTCCAGGCTATGCTGTATTGAAGGTTATCGTCACACATCTGTTTAGTTTCTTTAAAAAGCGTTCACATCTTTATGAAGCGGATAAAGTGAAGGCGGGCCTCAACGAAAAATAAACATTTCCAATTCCGGTGAAAAATCAATTTTTCAGTATAAATCAAATTGAACCCTCTTGGGTAACTGTGGCTTCGCGTGCTATAATTAATGCCTATTCTTATTCCCAAACAGAAAGGTCAGACTTTATATGATAAAACTCAGCATTCTTGACCAATCTCCGGTATCGGAAGGCATGACGCATGCGCAAGCATTACAAAAGACCGCTGAGCTTGCTATAGAGGCGGAACGCTTGGGTTATCATCGCTTTTGGGTATCAGAGCATCATGCTGCCCCTAATCTTGCTGGTTCCAGCCCGGAGGTATTGATTTCGCATCTGGCCGCTCGTACCTCAACCATTCGAGTGGGATCAGGCGGTGTGATGCTGCCGCATTACAGCGCTTATAAAGTAGCGGAAAACTTTCGTGTACTGGAGGGCTTATACCCGGGGCGCATTGATTTGGGTTTGGGACGAGCGCCGGGAGGCATGCCGATTGCTACCAGAGCCCTGCAGGAAGGTAAAATGCGAGGTGGCGTCGATCTGTACCCCGAGCAGCTGGATGACCTGCTAGCCTATTTGCATGACAGTACAGACAACCAGCATCGCTTCGGTTCGCTACAGGCGATGCCGCTCGTAGAGACCGTGCCGGAAATGTGGCTGCTTGGCTCCAGCGGTGATAGTGCAGGTCTGGCCGCCGAGCGTGGTGTGGGCTTTGCGTTTGCGCAGTTCATTAACGGGGAAGGCGGCACAGGAGCCATGAAGGGGTATCAGGAAAGCTTCCAGCCTTCGCAGCACAGTGATCAGCCGCATTCGCTTGTCGCCGTATTTGCGATCTGCGCGGATACTGAAGAAGAAGCGAACCGCCTGGCCTCCAGCATGGACTTGTCTCTGGTGCTGCTGGAGCAGGGAATGCGTTCCGCCGGCACACCTTCCGTAGAAAAGGCCTTGGCGTATCCGTATACGCCATATGACCGAGTGCGCATCCGCGAGAATCGCAAGCGTATGGTGGTGGGTTCGCCCGAGCAGGTAAAGCACCAAATTGAGCAATTGAGTGAGGCTTATCATACACAGGAAATCATGGTGGCAAGTATTATTCACGACTTTGACGCCAAGATGAAATCCATACGTCTTATGGCTGAAGCATTTGGGCTGCGTTCTGTACAGTCCTGATGTTGTCTGCCGGATTTTAGAAGATCACAGCTTTGAGAGCTGTGATCTTTTTTTGTGAATTTTCAAGGTCATTTTCCGTGAAATGATTCCCGTGCTAAGGGAATATGCTAGTTAACACTTGATAATGATTATCAATATCTTTATTATATAAAGATAGAATGAAGTTTTGATGAATATCGTGCGTTAAGCCCGTGACTATATATTAGATAAGGGAAAGGAATGATTCCGAATGTTTCGTCTGAAAACGGCTAATCTGGATATTGCTTATGAAGATCGGTTGATTGTGGAGGACCTGAACGTTGAAATACCGCAAGGGAAAATCACAGCATTGGTGGGCGCAAATGGCTCCGGCAAGTCTACCATTCTAAAGACGATGGCTCGCATCATGAATCCTAAAGGCGGCAGCGTTCTGCTCGACGGTAAATCCATTCATAAGCAATCTACCCGGGAGGTAGCAAAGCAGTTGGCTATTTTGCCGCAAAATCCGACTGCACCGGAGGGTTTGACTGTGACGGAACTGGTATCTTACGGACGTTTCCCCTATCAAAAAGGCTTTGGCTCCATGAAAGCAGATGATCGTAAAATGGTAGAGTGGGCCATTCAGGTGACAGGAATGAGCGAGTTCCACGATCGCCCAATCGACCAGCTTTCTGGCGGGCAGCGCCAGCGTGCATGGATTGCCATGGCGCTTGCGCAGGATACGGATATTTTGTTTCTGGATGAACCAACTACCTTTTTGGATATGGCGCATCAATTGGAAGTGCTGCATTTGTTAGAGTATTTGAACACTTCAGCCGAACGTACCATTGTCATGGTCGTGCATGATTTGAACCATGCAGCCCGGTACGCCCAGCATATGGTCGCGATCAAAAAAGGCAAGGCCGAGGCTGTGGGAACGCCAACCGAGGTCATGTCCCCTGACGTGCTGCGCGAGGTGTTCGGTATTGAAGCAGATATCGTAACAGATCCTCGTACAGGTGTGCCGCTGTGTCTTCCATATGCTTTGGCCGGGCAACCAGCGGTAAGCCAAGCCGTGAAGGGATTGGAACTGGAAGAGAATCAACTAGTGGGCTCCGTTTCCGAGCGGCGTGAAGCCAGACCACAGGTAGCGGCAAGAGGATAAAGGAGACCTAATGAAACCACTGGATTATGATCAGCTTGAGCAATTGGCGCGAATCGTGACAGACACACCAGAAGATGCGGTATACTCCGGGCCCGTGGCAGAATGGCTTGAACCGGATAAGCTTGGCCCTGTGATGGAGTATTATGGTGAGTTGCTGCGTGCGGAAGACGGCTTGACCACAGCCGTTTATTTTGTGAACCAGTTGCGTGGTCTTGTGTTTGCTCAGCATTTTATGGTGTCTTTGTGTGAACGTCGTCTCGATCTGTCGGTTTCCAATCTCAGATTTCATATTTGTTATCAAGGGAAATATCCCGCCATCAGCTTTCAGGTCATCGACCAAACAGAGCTGGACAACATCAGGCAAAACGAGCATCATTCATCCGGGCAGGCGCAGCAGGTGTTGCGTGACTTTTACAGCTTGCAAATCAGACCGATACTGGAGGCGATGGCTTCGGCAGGAGGTGCATCTGTTGGACAGATGTGGGGACAGTTCCCGCTGACTTTGCTGTATTTTAAGGACAGAGTACAGCCATCGCTAACCGATCCACAGGATGTGGAGCATTTTGAACAAGATTATGATTATGTGACGCGGGAGCTGGAGGGAGAGGTATTCGGGCGGAAAAGAAACCCGTTTACGGTTCGTCTCGTTGAGCTGGATAACCCTTACCGTCCCGGTGAGAAGGCATATATGAAACCGTCCTGCTGTCAATATTACAAGACAGGTGGAGGCCAGCGGTATTGTTTTGCGTGTCCAAGGATGTCCGCTTCAGAACGTGAAGAACGCAGACTCGAAGTGGTGGCGTCTCGCTAAAGTCGAGGGATGTTGGCATGTCCGTCTTGTTTTGGGTAAAATAGGTGATGAAACTTAAACCAAGCGAAACAAAGGAGGGTGCTATATGTCTGTCTATTCACATCATGCCGTAACACCAGCGAATCAGGAGGTTCCTCTGGATACCTACACCGGTAAGGTGCTGGTCATCGCGAATACCGCAAGCAAATGCGGACTTACCCCGCAATATGGGGATTTGCAAAAGCTATATGATGAATATAAGGATCGGGGACTGGTTGTATTAGGCTTCCCTTGTAACCAATTTGGCGGTCAGGAGCCAGGCAGCAGCGAGGAAGCCGCTGAATTTTGCCAACTGAATTACGGGGTTAATTTCCCGGTATTCGCTAAAGTGGACGTTAACGGTCCGGATACAGCACCTCTGTTTGAATATTTGAAAAAGCAGCAGCCTGGAGAGCAGGAAGATGGCACGATTCAATGGAATTTCACGAAATTCATTGTGGATCGTGAAGGTGTGCCTGTGGGGCGCTTTGAACCCAAGGAATCACCAGAGGCGATGAAAGCGGCCATCGAGCAACTGCTATAATAGCTTCCAGATTAGTCAGAAATATACTTCTATATAAGGTCGAATCTCCGTTGTTTCCGGGATTCGGCCTTTTTTGTTGTCTGTATTTCACATTCGGTTGATCGTTGCAGTAGCATTTGGAAGCCTGATAAAAGGCATAATCAAGCCCTGTACGGGAAAAACTGAATGAAGCAAAGAGTCGTTTCAGCAAACGGCTGACTTTGTATCTTCCTGACTTTAAAAATGTGGACAAATTGTGAATATCATAGAAAGCTATTGCAATGTGAAAAATGTCACATTATAATAAGTGCATGAAGTGAAATAAATCACAATCAACAACGCAGTTACGTGAAACAATTCACAATTATTATACATTGTATGCCCACACACCAAGGAGGAATTTAACATGAAAGTAGCAGTTATTGGATGTACACACGCAGGTACGGCAGCCATCGTCAACACAGCCAAATATTATCCAGATGCCGAAATTACCGTTTACGAGCGTAATGACAATATTTCGTTTTTATCCTGTGGTATTGCGCTGTACGTAGGTGGTGTCGTCAAAGATCCGCACGGCTTGTTTTATTCTTCCCCGGACCAATTGGCTGAGCTGGGTGTCGTGACCAAGATGCTTCATGAGGTAACGAATGTCGATACAGCAGGCAAAACGCTGCAAGCACGCAATCTCCAAACAGGAGAAGAGTTTACGGACACCTTTGATAAATTGATTGTAACTACGGGCTCGTGGCCTATTATTCCGAAGCTGGAAGGTATTGAGCTCGATCATATACTGCTCTGCAAGAACTATAATCATTCCAATGACATCATTGAGAAAGCCAAGCATGTACAGAACATTACAGTTGTCGGAGCCGGATATATCGGTGTTGAGTTGGTAGAAGCTTTTCAAATGAACGGTAAGAACGTAACGCTGATTGACAGCGCGGATCGTATTTTGAATAAATATTTGGACCCGGAATATACAGACCGAATTGAAGATTCCTTGAAGGAACATGGCATCAAGCTGGTGCTGGGAGAATCAGTGAGCCGTTTTGAAGGAAATAACGGTAAGGTGAACAAAGTGGTGACATCCAAAGGAGAATATGAAACAGAGCTTGTTATTCTCTGCATCGGCTTCCGTCCTCAAACGGATCTACTTAAAGGTCAGGTAGACATGCTGCCCAACGGCGCGATCATTGTGGACAATTATATGCAAAGCAGCTGCCCGGACGTATTTGCCGCAGGCGATAGCTGTGCAATCCATTACAACCCGACAGGCAAAACAGCTTATATTCCATTGGCAACCAACGCTGTTCGTATGGGTACGCTGGTGGCACGCAATTTGGTCAAGCCAACCATTGCCTATATGGGAACACAGGGAACTTCGGGTATTAAAATTTATGAAGATAATATTGCAGGAACAGGTTTGACGGAAGTGGCAGCAGCGGACGAAGGCATGGCTGTAGAGGCTGTAACCATTGAGGACAGCTACCGTCCTGAATTTATGCCAACCTCGGAAAAGGTGCTGCTGAAGGTTGTATATGAGCAGGAGACACGGAGAATTGTCGGGGCACAAATTATGTCGAAGGTAGATTTGACCCAATCGATTAATACCCTGTCGGTGGCGATCCAAAATCATATGACCATTGATCAACTGGCCTTTGTGGATTTCTTCTTCCAGCCGCATTATAACAAGCCTTGGAATTTCTTGAATGCAGCGGGTTTGCAAGCATTGCCGCCGATATCTGAACGGAAGCCCATTACGGTATAATTCAATTTGTCTGTGACATTGTTCATAAGTTTGTCAACAATATGAGACGTACAGATGAATCCTTATAGTACAATATAGAGAGCATAAGGATTAGGGGGTAAGTGATTTATGGATTTGTTTTATATCCTTTTTCTTGTAGTCGTGGCGCTGTTAGGACTCGGAGGAGTTATTTGGTTCTTGAGGGCAGCTGAAAAGGAAGAATATAACTAAATCATAGGCACTTAGTGGCGCGGTAGACACTAGAATACACGAAAAACAGTCCTTTATCCAAGGGCTGTTTTTTTAATATTCAATAAAGTGATTTTTTTCACAAACAAAATCTCTGATTTTAAATAAAATATGTGAGAGAATGCTGGAGTAAAAAGATGTTAAAGGAGCGGAATATATGGCAAGTTATAAACCGGGGCAGATTGCTGAAAAGACGGTGGAAACAGGAGTGGCCAAAGCGAACAATCCATGGACTGTGGCCGTGGTATTGGGATTTTTGGCAGGTGCATTTATTGCGCTTGGTTTTTTGCTGGATATACGTGTTATCGCAAGTGCGCCCAAAGAATGGGGAAGTATTGCTACTTTTATTGGAGCAGCCGTGTTCCCTGTAGGTCTGGTATTGGTATTGATCGGAGGCGGAGAATTGCTGACCGGTAATATGATGGCTGTACCTTTGGCAAGATGGGCAGGACGGATCAAGACCGGGGCGATGCTCCGTAATTTGGCGATTATTACGCTTAGTAATTTTGCAGGCGCGTTGTTTGTTGCCTTTTTCTTTGGTCATGTGCTGGGTTTAACCGAGACAGGACCTTATTTGGACAAAGTGGTGGATATGGCGGGACATAAGCTGCATGAAAGCTTTTTGCAATCGTTTATATCCGGTATTGGATGTAACTGGCTGGTAGCGCTGGCTGTATGGTTGGCGTATAGCACGGATTCGATCGGTGGCAAAATTATGGGGATCTGGTTCCCGACAATGGCCTTTGTAGCTATCGGATTTCAGCACGTTGTAGCCAATATGTTTCTGATTCCAGCGGCTATTTTCGCAGGTCATTTTTCATGGGCAGATTATATCATGAACTTCATTCCGGTTTGGCTGGGGAATTTGGTGGGAGGAAGTATGTTCGTAGCTGGAGCTTACTGGTTGGCATATTTGAAAAAGCCTCATTCCGCTATGCATCCTGTGAATGATTCATCTCAGGCACCTTCGTCTACTGCAACAACTCCGTTGAGTGACCATGCTTGATTAAGCCGAGCTTAGAAAATCGGAACAAAGCAAATCCGCCATGGCAGGTCCGGGGGAACGAAACCTGTCATGGCGGATTTTTTTGGGAGTGGTCCATGATTTGGCATGGCGGATGAGTGTGCTCTCGTCCATAATGCCTTGATCTCTTTTACCCTTGGTATTCAATACTGAAACAGGTATTATCAAAAAAAATATAGAATATTAGAAATCCGTTTTGCTGTGAGCAGCAAGCGGATTTTTTGAGCTTTGTAGATGGATTTGGGTTGGCAAAATCCTTCTCTTGCCATAGGACATAGCTGTATATATGATAAGAACAGTGTAATTTTTGGAAACGGTAACGGGAAGGAGTATCAACACCATGGATCATCGCAACAGTGCGTCTCCTGAGGCTGTGCTTCAGCAAGACTTGCAAAGGAGACAACGAGTGACAGAGCGTACGGACGGTATTTTTCCGGCTGTATGTCCGCTGGATTGCCCGGATACGTGCGGGCTCCTGCTTCACAAGGAAGCTGGAAAAATCGTCAAGGTGGCTGGCAATCCGGATCATCCTATTACGAAAGGGGCCATTTGCAACAAAGTTCGCAATATGACGGAGCGAGTGTATGACCCCGAGCGGCTGCTCTATCCGTTGAAGCGTGTAGGTCCCAAGGGGCAAGGGAAGTTCGAACGAATTAGCTGGGAGGAGGCAGTGGATACCATTACAGGCCGCTTTAAGGAACTGATTCGCACGGACGGACCGGAATCTATTCTCCCCTACAGCTTTTACGGCAATATGGGCGTGTTGAGTGTGGACGGGATGGATCGCCGTTTTTTCAATGCGCTAGGTTCAAGCCAACTGGACCAGACGATTTGCAGTGTGGCTGGGAATGAAGGCTGGGCATCCGTCATGGGTTTTAAGGGTGGCACCAGTCCGGAGGATACAGAGGATGCTGACCTCATTATTGTATGGGGTGGAAATGTCATCAGCACCAATATGCATCAGGTGGTATTGGCCGAGAAGGCACGTAAAAAAGGTGCCAAGGTGATCGTCATTGATGTCCACCGCAATCGGACAGCGCAATGGGCGGATTGGTTCATTCCGCTCTACCCGGGAACAGATACCGCGCTCGCACTGGGTGTTATGCACGTACTGTTCGAGCAAGGGCTGACGGACGATGAATTTTTGCGCCGCTATACGGTCGGTCATGAGGAACTGCGCGAGCATGTGAAGGCATATACCCCGCAGCGGGTCTCACGTATTACAGGTGTGCCGGAGGCAGATATTATTCGTCTGGCGGAGATGTACGGGCAGGCGCGTGCGGCATATATCAACATTGGCAACGGGCTTCAGCATCACGATAATGGCGGCATGAATGTACGCGCGGTTACATGCTTGCCCGCGCTCACCGGGCAATGGCTGAAGCACGGCGGGGGAGCCTCACGTTCCAACGGCGCTTACGGCAAATTCAACGGTGCCAACCTGGCGCGTCCTGATCTGCGTAAGAACCCGGATGCCCGGGTGATAAACATGAACCAAATCGGCGAAGCACTGCTACAGAAGGACGAGCCGATCAAGGCGCTGTTCGTGTATTGCAGCAATCCGGTTGTCGTAGCCCCTGATGCTGACCGGGTGACGCAGGGGTTTGAACGGGAGGATCTGTTCACGGTCGTTCACGACCTGTTCCTCACCGATACGGCCCGCTATGCAGATATTGTACTGCCTGCGGCATCTTCTTTTGAAGGCACAGACCTGTATAAATCGTATTGGCACCATTATATCCAGATGCAGGAGCCGGTCATTGCTCCACTCGGGGAAAGCAAAAGCAACTATGGGCTGTTTAGCCTGCTCGGACAGGCTATGGGCTTTGATGAGGCTGCTTTCACGGAAAGTGAAGAGGATATGATCGCGGGTGCACTTGATAACCCGACAAATCCTTATCTCAACGGTGTGACTTTGGAAGCTTTAAAAAAGTCACCTTTTGTCAAACTGGACATGACGCCGAAGGCTACCTATCTGGATC